>SIBK01000120.1 GCA_009695205.1 Pedosphaera sp.
ATGAACCTCGCACATCTCTCGAAGCCATCCCAAATCCTCGTCGCAGACTGTGCGACCTTGCAAGTAGAGCGTCGATACCATGCACAGCCTTTTGCCTCATCCGACGAAGGTAGTTCAGCAAAACCTCCAACAACTTCAACATGCGCCCGTTCAAAACATCGGCGGGCTTTCGTTTTTGAACCCGACTGGATATTCGGGCATAGTCCCCCTCCTTGATTAACTCCCAAGACCACCTAAATTCCTCCACCCGAACCGCCCGGGTGACAGTAAGTGGCCTCTTTTTTCGGCTCGGACCGGACAAATTCCACCCGAAGGGTATCACCTACGGCCCCCTCGCGGCGGATGCCACCGGAGTCGGTTTCGGCCTTCACGACCAGGCCGCAAAGGACCTCGCCACGATCCGCGACCTGGGCGCAAACCTGCTCCGAGTCTACGAAATCCCCCCGCGATGGTTCCTCGACCTCGCGCATGCGACCGGGCTGAAGGTCATGGTCGACGCGCCGTGGAACAAATACCTGTGCTTTCTCGACGGACTCACCACCCGAGACAACGCCCGCGAAATCGTTCGCCGCACCGCGGAGGCCCTGGCAGGACATCCGGCAGCATTCGCCATTTCTGTCGTAAACGAAATCCCACCGGAGATCGTGCGCTGGTCCGGCGTCGATGCTGTCGCTGCGTTTCTCGATGAATTGGTGGCTGTCGCCAAGGCCGTGGACCCTGCTCTGCTCTGTACGTTCGGTAATTTTCCACCGACGGAGTTTCTGCAACCGCGATCCATCGACTTCGTTTGTTTCAACGTCTACCTGCATCATCCGGTTCCGTTTGAAAAGTATCTCACCCGCCTTCAAATCCAGGCGGATTCAAAACCACTCATCCTCGGGGAGTGCGGAGTGGATTCGATCCGAGAGGGGGTCGATACCCAGGCAGCCATTTTGTCGTGGACCGTGGAAATCGCATTCCGGAAGGGGCTTGCCGGATTGATCCTGTACAGCTTTACCGACGAGTGGTGGAAAGACGGAGAGCGGGTGACCGACTGGGCCTTCGGGCTGACCACCGCCGACCGGAAGCCGAAGCCCGCGTTCGCTGCCGTCGCGGATCATTTCCGCGCCGTCCCCTACTTGCCATTGCCCCGTACTCCACGGGTTTCAGTGGTCGTCGCCAGTTACAATGGCGCCAGCACCCTGGAAGCTTGTCTCCGTTCGCTGAGTTCGCTCCGATACCCGAACTATGACGTAATACTGGTGGACGATGGCTCAACCGATGGCACCGCGGCGATCGCCAGCCGGTTTCCAGCGATTCGCCAAATCTGCCATGAACAGAACCGCGGATTGAGTGCCGCCCGAAATTCCGGGATCAACGCAGCAACGGGCGAGATCATAGCGTTCACCGACTCCGATTGTCGCGCGGACGAAGATTGGCTCCACTATCTCATCGGAGATTTGCTCCGCCAGGGTGGCGTCGGAATCGGGGGACACAACTTTTTGCCGCCGGACGATTCACCCATCGCCGCGGCGGTCATGGCCTCGCCAGGGGGCCCGGCCCATGTGTTGCTAGATGACGAACAGGCCGAACACATCCCGGGCTGCAACATGGCGTTCTACAAGACTTCCCTCGACGAAATCGGCGGATTCAACCCCGTTTTTCGAGCGGCTGGGGATGATGTCGACGTTTGCTGGAGGCTGCAGGAACGGGGAGGATTGCTGGGATTCAGCCCGTCCGGCTTTGTGTGGCACAACCGCCGCAATTCGATCCGCGCCTACCTGCGACAGCAAAAGGGCTATGGACGGGCAGAAGCTCTCCTGGAACCGCTGCATCCCGCCAAGTTTAATGCTCTCGGAAACTCCCGTTGGCAAGGTCACATCTACTCGTCCGCCATGACGGGGATACAGATGGAACCTTCCGTCATCTATCACGGGCTGTTCGGCAGCGCCTTTTTTCAAACCCTCTACCGACCCACGCCCGGACTCCTTCTGCAAGCGTTGACCAGCCTTGAATTCCTGGGTTGCGTCATCCTACCCCTGCTGGCGCTCGGCTTCGTCGCGCCAATCCTCGCGCTCTTGGGCTGTCTGGCTCTCCTGATCAACCTGGTGCTCTGCTCCATCGCCGGCAAGCAGGCGACGCTCTCGCCAGGCAAAATGCGCTGGTGGTCGCGTCCTCTGATCGCTGCGCTGTTTTTCCTGCAGCCATTGGTCCGCGGTTGGGCGAGGTTTCGTCAACGCTGGACGACTGGCAAAGCCACAGCCCGAGCCATCCGCCAAAGGAAACTGGCTGCCAGAGAGGAACTCAAAGGCAAGCCCAACGAACGACTCTATTGGGCCGACAAAGGAGTCGACCGCGGCCGCTTCCTCGACCAACTCTTGCAACGGCTCCGGGAGGAGGGCTGGGCGCATCAGTGCGATGATGGTTGGAAGAACCACGACATCGAGATTTCCGGCGGAAATTGGACACACCTTACCCTGATCACAGCGGCGGAGTACTACCCGAACGGGAAGGTCCTGCTAAGATGTCGCCTAAGCCATCGGCTCTCGCGTGCTGCCCGAACTCTCCGGTTCGGGCACATGGCGGGCATCCTCCTTTGCGTGATCACCCTCCAATGGGGGCCGGCCATCGTTCTGCTGGTGACCGCGCTTTTGCAGCAATTCTGGTACCACATCCTCGGTCTTGAACTCGAAGAATCCGTCGCCCACTTCGTCGATTCCCACGCTGCAAAAACCGGCCTGATCCCCCTTGCCGCAGAATCCATAAATTCATAGAAATTGCCGACTCCGCTCAGCCGCTCGCATTTTCACCCTGCCGACGGGGATCTAGAATTACGGAACGTGGCTGTTGTGCTTCGGCGAGGCCATGAGGCGCACCGCAGCCTCGGATTCCTTCCCAAAAACAGTCGGGGCGGGCGAGCGTTGCCGCCTCACTGCAATAAAGCGATCTCCTACTAATATTTTCTCCACGCGACAGGCCAATCGCTTCATGTCAGAGAGTGATTGCCATCATCCGTCGTTTCAGGCAGGTTTCCCAGGAAGCAAAAATGAAATCACTCAAGACCTCCTCCACACGTACGGGGCGTTGGACCCCCTCCGAAATTCAAACGTTGCAACGGGTTTACGGCTCGAACACCAAGGAACGTCTCGCCCGCATCCTGCGGCGGAGCGTCGACTCGATCGAACATCAGGCAAGAAACTGCCAACTGTCCAAGAACAAAGTGTTTGTCAAAAAGCATCGCGGTAAGGGCGTTTACAAGATGCCCCGATGGACTCACAAAGATGTGAAAATGCTCCGTCGAATCTACGCGAACGTGTCGAACCTGGAAGTGGCGCGAACTTTTGATCGTTCGGTCTCAAGTGTGGTATCGCAGGCCCATAAGCTTCGGTTGTATAAGTCCGCTCGACGCTTGCAAGGAATGGGACGCGCAAACATTCGCGGACGCTGGGAAACCAAAGACCGCTAAAACCGTTGAGCTGGACCAAGTTGTTGATAGGATGGCGGAAGAAAGAGCCCTGCCCGTTCTACTTAAGGAGTTCTTCAGCGATCTGCACGGCATTCAGCGCGGCGCCTTTGAGCAGTTGATCGCCCGAAACCCAAAAGCAGAGGCCGTTGTCCAAAGCGCAGTCCAGACGCACGCGACCCACCTCACAGTTGTATTTTTCTGAGGTGAATAGGGGCATCGGGTACTGCTTGTTCTCCGGATCATCCACCACGTCCAATCCAGGTGCCCTTTTCAACACTTCACGGGCCGCGGAAATACTAACCGGGCGTTCAAACTCGGCATTGACGGCGATGGAATGGGAGCGGTAGACTGGGACACGGACGCACGTCACGGAAGCGCGAAATCCAGGGTGATCCATGATCTTCCGCCCTTCGTTTTCCATTTTCATCTCCTCTTTCGTGTAGCCGGTTGGGAGGAAGGAATCGACATGCGGCAGCACATTGAATGCGATCTGGTGAGGGTACACATCGCGGGTCACTGGCTGTTTGCGAACAACTTGTTCGACCTGCCGTTCGAGTTCCTCAATCGCCTTGGCCCCAGTTCCTGACACCGCCTGATAGGTGGCCGCAAAAATGCGCTTCACACCGAAGGCCTTGTGAAGTGGGTACAACGCCACAAGGGTGATGGCTGTTGTGCAATTGGGATTTGCGATGATGCCCCGATGCTTGTGCACATCGGCAGCGTTGATTTCGGGGACCACCAAGGGCACGGAATCCTCCATGCGGAAGGCACTCGAGTTGTCCACGACGACACAGCCATCGGCGACAGCCATCGGCACAAACTCACGTGAAATGGCCCCCCCTGCGCTAAACAGGGCGATGTCGATGCCTTTGAAAGAATTCCGCGTGAGCTCCTTAACGGTGTGATCCGTCCCCTTAAACTTAAGCTTCTTGCCGACCGATCGAGCTGAGGCGAGAAGGGTGAGCTTGCCGACGGGGAAATGCCGTTTTTCCAGGGTTTTCAGCATTTCGATGCCCACGGCACCCGTTGCACCCACGATGGCAATATGCGGAGTCCGATTCATAAAGGGCGCGGACTATAGGCGGCGGCGTGCGGGTGGCAAGGCTCAGAAATTCTGGATATCGCATCGAGAAGTCTTGCCGACTCGAAAAAAGCACGACGACGGTAGGCCCCTCGCCCCTACCCTCTACCCTCTTGGAGATTGGCCGTTTTCTGATTGTCCCGGACGGACCTCATGACGGCGGCCCGGCCGCTGTTCAATCGAGGTTCTTCTTCAGCTCCGCGAGCAGTTCCGGAACCTTCGTCCACGGATCCGGCTTCATCTCGTACTCCAGCGCCAACCATCCCTGATACCGCGCGTCGCGAAGCAATTGTAGCACCCGGCGCGTGTCGGCCAGCTCCGACACTTTTTCTCCGGCACGGCGGATTTCACCTTTGAATTGCACATTGACCGCGTACGGGGCGCAACGGGCCAGGTCCGAGTAGGGATCCGCTGAGTTGAAGTTTCCGGTATCAAGATTAATTCCCACCCATGGACTGTGAACCGCTCTCACGATCTCGAGAATTTGATCGGACGTAGCCACGATACCGCCGTGATTCTCCACTCCCAAAAAAATCCCACGCCGACCGGCATACTCCGCGCATTCCTCCAATGCGCTGACACAATGCTTCACGGCATCGGTACGTTCCTGACCCTTTCGCGCCCCACCCGCGAAGACACGAATGTGCGGAGCGCCGAGGACGGCTGCGTGGTCCACCCAGCGTTTCACGTGGGCAATCTCGTGATCCCGTTCTGGGCCCGGTGGGTGCGTGAAGACGTTGCCGACCGCCGTGCCACTGATGCTGATTCCCCGGAGGTGGGCATGATGACGGACGCGGGCGAGGTATTCCCCAGTGACATCGGGAGGAAAATAGTAGCTGGTCAATTCCGCACCGTCACAGCCGTGGTCTCCACAAAAATCGAGGAAACGGAACATGTCGATTTTCGGAGTTGTTCCTGCCGGCGCCCCCTTCGGCACGACAAAATCATCCCGAAACGAGAATGCGGCAAGGCTCAACCGAAGCTTGGCGGCGCCGGTGCGGGCGAAGGGCTCCACGGCCCTGGAGAGAAAGGGTGCGGCGAGGGTGGCCGCAGCCACCGCGTTCAGGAAATTTCGGCGAGAGGTACAGGAAGGGTGCATGATGGAGGGGAGTAAGATCGAATTCGGCCGGCGACGAAAGCAGTAAGGCGTGGCTAGGGCTCTAATCTCTGACCGGCGCAGAGTCGGAGTCGGAGTCGATTGTGTGACCGTATGTTCGACTCCATCGCTAAGGAACCCACTTCCACAGCACGTGCGGTGGCACGGGACGGTAGTCGTCCGAATTCTCAATGCTGCCGTTCGGTCGCAATTGCTGGGCAACGAGAACCAGTTGGTTCTGCTGTTCCCACACCCAGTTCTTCCCCGGCTTCTGAATCGTCGTGTGTTGCAATACCAAGGCGAAGCGACCGCCGGTGTTGGGCACCGCATCCGGAAGGGGGACGAAGGTCCCGGAGAACCCCCACGCGTTATTCCACTTGAGTCGCACGGGAACCCCCGGTCGGAAACCGAACCCAATCACGCTGACCGACGACGCCACCGATTGGGGCGGGTGGCTCCCGGGAGCGGGCTGGGTCGACATCACGATTTCAGTAACGGAAACCGTCGGAGGCCATCGGTCCCACGCCAGCGAGAAAATCTCGCGCATCGCCTCAAAGACCGTGGACGAGGCCGTGAATGTTGTCAGAGATACTCCGAAGAAAGTCAGCCCGGTGAGCATCCGCTCGACGGTGGCTTCCTGAACTTCGGCGCACACTTCGATCTTGGGGGGCTTGCAGCGTATCCATGATGGCACATCCTGTGTAACGGATCCCGATAGGGAATTGCTTTTTGACCCTGCGCGGTGAGGCAAGGCGAGTTTGTTAAGTTGCGTATCTCTCCCCACCCTCTGCTTCGGTGCCGGGCTGTCAAGTCCGTTTCAAGGGATCCGGTTGGAATTGCATCTTGGCGGCTCGGTTCGACAACATCATCGTTACCCGATTGATCTATGTGCGGTGATCGAGCCCCTGATTTCCTGGAACCCGGCGAGGGTATACCTGTCCCGAAAGCGTCTTCCGCTGCCTTGACCAGCGCCCCGGCCATGCCGTGCCGACCCCGGCGCCAGGCCATGACGGTCGTGCTGACAGCTCTTGTGGGCGCAGCCGTGTGTGGCGGTCTGTTCCATGAGAATGGGCAGGGAGCGACGGCTGGAAAGAAAGTGGAGGAAGATCGCCCACCGACCGCGCCCACGGCACCCACTTTCAACCGCGATGTGGCTCCGATTATTTTTAAGCACTGCAGCCCCTGTCACCGGCCGGAGCAATCCGCTCCCTTCATCCTCCAGAGCTATGGTCATCTTCAAAGCCGGGCTCGGGACATTGCCGATGTCATCGGGCGGCGTTTCATGCCTCCGTGGCCGCCGGAAAAGGGTTATGGCGAATTTACGGATGAACGCCGACTCACGGAGGTGGAGCTCGAGACCCTCCTCCGTTGGATAACCCATGGCACCCTTGAAGGCCGTCCTGAAGATCTTCCACCGCTTCCGAATTGGAATCCGACGTGGCAACTCGGCACGCCCGACCTCGTGGTGCAGGCCCGCCCGTACACACTCGGAGCGGACGGCCGGGATCTGTACCGCAATTATGTCGTGCCGTGCCCATTCCCAGTTCCACAGACCGGTTTGTACGGGGTGTCGAGTTCCGGCCGGGAAACCCGAACGTGGTACATCATGCGTTCGTTCAAATTGACGAGACCCGCAATTCACGTCAGCTCGCTGAAAGGGAGAATCCCCCGGGTTTCGATGGAATGGAGGCTCCCGAAACTGCGGTGATGCCGGGCGGGCAGTTGCTGGGATTTCAACCGGGCAAAAGGCCATCGTTTTCGCCGGACGGATTGGCGTGGCGCTTGAAGTCCGGATCCGACTTGGTGCTTCAGGTGCACATGAATCGTTCGGGCAAGGCCGAGACTGTCCAGCCATCCGTCGCGTTTTTCTTCACCGACCAGCCGCCCACCAACCGCTGTTTTCGTCTCAAATTGACGGCATTCAATCTGGATATCCCGGCGGGGGAATCTCGTTATAAAATTCGTCAGACGTATGCGCTTCCGGTGAACGTCCACGCTCTTCGAATCAGCGCTCATGCGCACTACCTCGGCAAGGATCTCAAGGGCTATGCTGTCCTGCCGTCGGGCGAACGTCGGGAATTGATATGGATTCGAAACTGGGACTTTAAATGGCAGGGAGACTACGCGTACGCGAACCCCGTACGCCTCCCCAAGGGGAGCATTCTCACGCTCGACTATACGTACGACAACAGTACCAACAACGTTCGCAATCCCCACAATCCGCCCCAACCCATCCATTGGGGATTGCAGTCTTCGGACGAAATGGGAGAACTCACCCTGCAATTGCTCCCGGACAACGCCCGGGATTGGGACACGCTTGCGCAGGACTTTGCCCGGTATTTCGTCGGCGTCAGCTCGGATTTCTACCGGTTTCGCCTTGAGAAAAATCCGCAAGACACCGAAGCCCAGAGGCGCCTGGGGCGAATTCTTGCCTCTCAAGGTCGTCTTGCCGAAGCGATCGGGCATCTGACCGAGGCAATCCGGCTCGACCCGAAGGCGGATGAGCCCCACTTCGATCTGGGGAGCATCTATCTGCGAAACAATCGACTCACGGATGCCTATGAAGAATTCCGAACCGTGGTGAAATTGAATCCGGGAGATTCTGATGCTTTCGGAAGCTTGGGACTCATTGCATTCCGGTCGGGGAATAACGGTCATCGCAAAGGCATTTTTCGAACAAGCACTCACGCTGAATCCCCAGGACAGCCTCGCGCTCGAGATATCTCGGCAAATTGCGCAACGCCCCGCCTTGAGAGGGGTGCGTGGGGTTAAACAGGCTTGCGCTGGTTCCAGTCCGGGTCAAGTTTCCGGAGTGCTCCACATCGCTGTCTCTAAATTTTCCGCGACATCCCGTCGGAACATAACGATCGCTGCTCTGTGGGTCTTCTGGATGCATTTCCCTGCTGCCGCCCAGGATCCCACCGGCTTTGAAGGGGAGATCCGCCAGTTCGAGCAACGCGATGCCACCCATCCGCCCCCCGCCAACCCGATTCTCTTCGTGGGCAGTTCCAGCTTTCGGCTGTGGACCAATCTGACCGTCGAATTTCCCGATCTACCCATCCTTAATCGCGGTTTCGGTGGAGCCCACCTGAGTGACATCAATCATTACTTTGATCGGGACGTGTAGCCGTACCACCCACGCCTGATCATCGTCTATGCAGGGGACAATAATGTCGCCGCCGGAATACCACTGGAACGAGTGCTCTCCGACTTCCAGGAGTTTATCCGGCGTGTCCGAGAAACCTCGACAGACACCGAGGTCGCCATGATTTCGATGAAGCCCAGCCCGTCGCGCCTGGCATGGTTATATGATCAGCAGCGGGCCAACGCGCTAATGTTTGATTATGCCCGCACTCAAAAGAAGGTGTCCTTTCTCGGGATTTTCACTGGATTCCTCGGTACAATGGGCTCCCCAAAATTGGAGTTTTTTCTTGCCGATCATCTTCACCTAAACGAAACGGGATACGGGGTATGGAAACGCGTCCTCGGTCCCTATCTCGATCACGTCCTGCAGCCGTTGCCTCCCGCGCCTCCTCAGAAATAACACGTCCTCATTGTTGTTTCCAACGCCCGGCTCTCCGCGCCGAATGGCAACGGCACCTCATCGGATTCAGGAATGACCGGAGGTTTTGCATACATTTGCAATCATTCGGCGGATGCGGTACTGCTTGGGCATGGCTCAGGCAATCATGGATCCGGAACGGGTACGGCAGTTCGCCGAGGAACTTCACCGGTTTAATTCCGATCTTCAGAACCGCATGGGCTCCCTGCAGGCCCGTTTTTCGTCCCTGGGAGATACATGGCAGGATCAGGAGCATGAAAAATTCGCCGAGGAATTCCGGACGATCATGAAGGCTCTGAAAAAGTTCATCGACGTCTCGCAACAGCAATCCCCATACCTCCTGCGAAAGGCGCGCAAGATCGAGGAATACCTGAGCCAGCGCTAGGATGCCCGCATGCCCGATCGCGCAGACATTACCTCCGTCGATGCGATCGCCTCATTCCGCGCCAGCCTCGTCGTCTACCTCGGAAAGGCCCGGGCTACGATCCAGGAGGTTACTGAGGATATTCAGCGCACGAAGACTTGGCTTCAAGCCGACCGACGCCTCCATTGGGAAGCGGAATTCAAGAAACGCACCCGGCGGCTCGAGGCCGCCCGACAGGAGCTTTTCAGCATAGGCCTGTCTAATCAGGGTGGAACGAAGGGCTGGCATCAAATGGCGGTCCACCGCGCTGAACACGCGGTCCGCCAGGCTGCCGACAAGTTGGAGCGGATTCGGAAATGGAGTCGGCAGTTTGAAGACCGCGCCGATCCTCTTGTCAAACAGGTGGACAAGCTCCACACATTATTTACGACTGAAATGCTGCGTGCGACCCATCAACTTGGCGAAACGCTCAAGACATTGGAGGCGTACTCAGGGGGTTCGTCCGCACCTGCCCCCGCCACACCCGAACAGCACCGTTCGTCCGATGCTTTATTGCAATCCACGAACACTCCCCCTGCGTCCTCCACCGCGCCTACATCGACACCTGCCTCGACACCCGCCGAAACCGCCACCGACTCCAACACCGGGCCAGCATAACACCATGAGCCTCAGTTCGACCAAAGCACGACTCGTAGCGCTAACCCGCGATGTCGAGCTGCGATGGGATGAAACGCGGACCTATTGGAGAGACGCGAAAGGCGACCAATTTGACCACACTTATATGATCGAGCTATCCGCGGCATTGGCCCGTGCCGTGGAAGCCATCGACGCTCTGGACACATTGATTACCCAGGTACGACATGACTGCGAATAACATTCATGGCGCCCGCGACACGGTGGAACTGCTTGCGCGGCTAAAAAACACCGCGAACCAGTTCTCCATCCGGGAGGAAACGCTGCTCGGAACCGAACGGAGGCTTCGCGGGCGGGAAACTGCGGCCTCTGAATCCGCACGGGCCGAGTTCGCAACCCAGTCGGGTGCGCAACTCGGCGAAGCCACAATTCGATTTAACGACGCCCGGGATCGCCGTCAGGCGCTGTTTGCCGCCCGCTCCGCGAGAATCAGCCGCGCACACAAAAACGTCCTTCGGCAGGCCCAACTTGCTGCAGATCAGATCACGGGCCGCGGAAAATTCACCCTGCAGAAGGGGTTGCTGGATGCCGAACGGCTCCGCGATTCCAATCTGGCGGGCCTGAAATCGTCCGAGGAAGAATTTAACGCCACCCTGCTGCAGACGCAGACGGCGTTCGCGGAGATAGAGGGCGACGCTTCGGGTTCGTTTCGCGGATACATCGGTTTCAAGGGTATGCTTGCACCCACCGCGAAGTGGCCCGACGCCAACGCCCCCACCGACCCAGATTCGCTTCGCGATTTACTCTTCGAATTACAGGGCATCACACGGACCCAACTCGATGGCTTCCGCCGAAACCCGGTGACTCAACTATTTCGCTGGCTGCCAATCTGGCTCGTGGCTCCGACACTGCTGGGGTTATATGCCGGGGCTCCATTTATTCTCCAAGAAATCGGTGGAGGTCGCATTGCCCCGCCGGAAGCAGAGCGCTGGATCCTCATAACGCTGGGGCTGGCGGTGGCGCTTTACCTATTCGGACACTGGCGTTCAAAGCCCTTAGCCACCCGAATTGCCATCAATCTGGCCCGGTTCCGACCGCTCCACCCTGTCTGTCTTGAATCCTCCGGAATCCGCTTCCACGAGGCGAATCAACAACTTACGACGGCGCACCGCAACACGGTACAACAACTCAATGAAGCGTGGTGGCAGGCCGAACAAGAAGCGGAAACCCTGAAGACAACCAGCAACCAGGCAATCCGTCAAAAAGTCGAACGTATCGTGGGAAAAAACCAAAAGACCCACGACCTGCGCTTGTCCGCCCTCACCGCAGAACATCAACGCCATCTCGCAGCACTGAACGACGCCGCCGAAGCCGCCCAGACCCAGTCTTCAGCCCGCCATCTGACAGCCTTGGAACAGCTCAGCATGGACTCCAATCGTCAGTGGCAGGATCTTGAACGGGAATGGAGACGGGACCTGCTTTCCATTTTCACTGGAATCGAATCCTCCACCACAGCCGCCAATGCTCTTGCGCCGGAATGGAATCTGCCGGTCGCATCCTCAGCAATCCCTCATGCGTTGTCGGCCAGTTCGGTAAAATTTGGCACCCTTGAAATCGACATCGGAAAGCTCGTTGGCCGGCTTCCTGTTACTCCAAGGCTTGCGCTGCCGGGACCCAAGGCTATTTCCACGCCTCTCTGCCTCACATCCCCAGACCAAAGCGCCCTCCTGATCGAATCCGGCACGACCGGCGCAGCAGAGGCTGTCGCAACGCTTAACAATATCGTATTCCGCCTCCTCTCGACCACGCCGGCCGGCCGATTGAGCCTCACGCTCTTCGACCCGGGTGCCCTTGGCCAAAGTTTTTCTGGATTGATGCACCTCGCGGATTACGAAGATAGCAGCATCGACAGCCGGATCTGGACGCAACCTGCTCAGATCGAGGAGAAGCTCGCCGATATCAACGACCACATGGAGAAGGTCATTCAGATGTATCTCCGGAATGAATTCGAAACGATCGAGGAATACAATCAGCAGGCCGGAGCACTCGCAGAAAAATATCACCTCCTGGTCATCGCGGGATTCCCGGTCAACTTCACCGACACCGCCGCACGGCGTCTGGTGAGCATCGTCACCAGCGGCGGACGCTGCGGCATTTTCACGCTAATTCATTGGGATGCCCGGCAGCCAACGCCTCCTGGATTTATCGCGGCAACACTCCGCGAGAAGTGCGTGCGCATCGTCGCCACCGAACGCGGATTCGAACTCGCCGACATGGCCGGTCCGGGTCAACGCCTCGTCCTCGACCCCCCGCCGCCCTCGGAAGTTGCCACCGCTTTGCTTCATCGCATCGGACGCGAAAGCCGCGGATCGAATCGCGTCGAAGTCCCCTTTTCAGAGATCGCACCGCAAACCGCCGATCTCTGGACAGAGGAAACCACCGAAGAACTTCGCGTCCCGATCGGGCGCACACGGGCGACACAATGGCAATACCTCACCCTCGGGAAAGGCACGCTCCAGCACGTTCTCATCGCTGGAAAAACGGGCTCTGGAAAGTCCACGCTCTTCCACACGATCATTACCAACCTGGCTCTTCGATGCAGTCCAGAGCAGGTCGAGTTCTATCTCGTCGACTTCAAGAAGGGCGTTGAATTCAAGCCGTACGCGACACATCACCTGCCCCATGCTCGCGTGATCGCCATCGAGAGCGATCGTGAATTCGGTCTCAGCGTCCTGGAGCGTGTCGACGAGGAATTGCGCCGTCGCGGCGACCTCTTCCGCAAACTCGGCGTTCAGGATTTACCCGGCTATAAGAAGGCTGGCGGGGGGCCCGCCGTGCCCCGCTGCCTGCTTCTTATCGATGAATTTCAGGAATTTTTTGTCGAAGAGGACCGTACCTCGCAGAACGCCAGCGTCCTGCTCGACCGTATCGTGCGGCAGGGACGTGCTTTCGGCATCCATGTCTTGCTGGGATCTCAAACTCTCGGAGGCGCTTATACTCTCGCCCGCGCGACTCTCGGCCAGATGGTGATCCGAATCGCGCTCCAATGCAATGAAGCGGATTCCTATCTGATCATGGACGAGTCCAATGCGGCGCCTCGGCTCCTGTCACGGCCCGGCGAAGGAATCTACAATCCGATGGCGGGCGCTCTCGAAGGCAACAGCCCGTTCCAGGTCGCCTGGCTCTCGGAAGAGCAGCGTGAATCCTCCCTCAATCAGATTCACGCGGTCGCAACAAAGCGCCCCATCCGTTCCCCACGCACGGTGGTGTTCGAAGGCAATGTGCCGGCGGACATCCGAGAAAACCAGCCGCTCCACTCCACACTGGCTTCCGCCAGCCTGCAGCCAACCTCCGCGTCCCGCATCTGGCTGGGGGTACCCAATTCCATCAAGGGTCCCACCGAGGTTGTCTTCGAGAATCGTAGCCGCTGCAATCTCCTCGTTGTTGGCCAGCATGAGGAGGCGGCGATGGCCCTGCTTTCGGGAGCCCTAATCTCTCTCGCCGCACAGCATCCACGGGGTACTGCCCGCCTCATTCTCTTTGACACTACCCCGCCGGAGTCACCCCAACGCCAGACTCTGGAACGGATTGCTAACCCGCTGACGGCAGACATGACTCTCGGAAATCACAGCACGTTGGCAGCAACACTGAACCGCCTCGCGGCGGAATTGAAGCAGGGCGGCGGAGACAGCACGACTGGAACTCCACCCATCACCTATCTGTTCATTAATGGCCTGCAAAACTATCCGCAGTTGCGCCAGGACGACGACTTCAGCTTCTCTGTTACCGGAGAACCCACCGATGCCAAACCTTCGGCAGTACTCCTAAACCTTGTCAACGAGGGCGCAGCGCAGGGAATTCACGTGATCGCACTGTGCGACACCTATAACAACGTGAATCGATTCCTGGGCCGCAAGGGTCTTGCGGAGTTTGATTTCCGCGTCCTGTTCCAGATGAGCGCCAGCGACTCGTCGAGTCTCGTCGATTCGCCCGACGCCAGCCTGCTGGGATTGCACCGCGCGTTGCTTTACAATGACCGCGAAGGCCGCATGGAGAAGTTCCGACCGTATTCCCCGACGCCTTCAGAGTGGCTCGACACCGCGATCCGAGACCTCGGGCGGCTTAGAAAAGGTTGAAATCCCGCAGCGCACCGTTGCACGCAACTGCCTGGTCTCGGCTTAGTTTTTCTTCGGGCGGCCCAACTGGGAATCCAACCCGGCGTAGGCTCCAGCCGGATCGAGGGTTCCATCCCACGTCTGCCAAAACGCGGCGAGGGGCGTTTTCTCGACGTGTTGCTTGTGCTTCACGTCGCCTTCGTTCGTCGCGCCATCAGGCTGCCAGTCGGGACCCAGCGCCTCGCAAGTTTGCTCCAGCATTTGGCGGGCGGCGGTGGCGTCGCCGCGTTTCCAGGCGAGGTAGCCGCACAGGAAGAAACCGCCGACGGCTTTCGGATTCGTATGGGTGGCCGCCTTCAGTCGCTCCTCGGCAAGCCGTCGGTCGCCGCGCAGCAGGGCAACCTCGCCCAGCAGCAACAGTGCGCCCGTCTCCTCAGGGTTGATCGCCTGAGCGCGCTGCAACGCCTGTTCCGCCGCGATGAGATCCTCCTGATTCTGAGCAAAGAGCGCGCGCACCACGCCCGTAGGGTCAAAAAACTCATGCGGCATCTCGGTAATAGAATTTCAAGAGGCCGCCGAGGCGCTCGCGAGTCTGTATATCCCCTGACATTTCACCAATCCGATCCTCGGGCGCTGGAAACAGGATCACGTTGCCCTTGCCTTGGTGAT
>SIBK01000020.1 GCA_009695205.1 Pedosphaera sp.
TGCGATTAACGTGAAGCGGATGTTGGAGATTATTGAGAAGATGGATATCGTGCCCGACGACGATTATGTCTTGGAGGTCATCCCCATTAAGTACGGACAGGTGGGTGAAATCTACCAGACAATGAGCGGGGTATTGGGGGGCAGCGGGGGGGGCAGTGCCGGCGGGCTTGGTGCGGGCGCTGCAGGTGCCGGGGGGCGGCAGGGAGGTCGTGGGGGTGGGGGAGGATACGGATCGGGCGGTGGGTACGGAGGAGGGTCGGGCTATGGCGGGGGTCGGGGAGGTGGGTATGGCGGCTCCGGCGGATATGGCGGCTCTGGCGGGTATGGCGGGTATGGCGGCAGCCGGGGCGGCTATGGAAGCGGCAGCGGCGGCTATGGTACTTATGGAAATCCCGCTGTGCCGCAGGCTGGCGAAATTCTTCCGCTCGCAGATACGATCACTCCGTTTCAGGCCGCACAGATCGCAGCGCCCAGTTTTGCGGGTCGATTGAACGCCGTCTCTAGGGCTTCGGGGAGCCAGGCTGGTCAGGTCCCCGACCATTCACTGCTCTCGGATCCTGCCACCAAGATAATCCCGGATGAACGTTCCAATTCCCTCCTCGTTTACGCGTCGAAGAAGGACATGGAAGCCATTCGAAAAGTGGTGCAAAAGGTCGATACGCTTCTGCCCCAAGTGCTCATCGAAGCGATCATCATGAGTGTGGGCACGGGGAATAGCCTCAACTACGGCGTCAGTGCCGGCAAACGGCCCTCGGCGATTGGTGGCAACACGAACCACATAGGAGCCGGGATCATTAATAACGACAACGGTGGACTGGGTGTTGTGCAGCAGTTCCTTTCAGGAGCGAGTTCGATGGCCAGCAACAGTTCCTCGACATTCCCGTCCGGCTCGGGCCTCGGGTACTGGGCCCGGTTGGGTCTGTCTTGGGATGTTGTGCTGACTGCCGCAGCCAGCGACAACCGGATCAGCGTCATTCAGCGTCCCCGCATCCTCACATCCCACGCCAAGTCCGCCAGCTTCTTTGCGGGCAAGCAGATCCCCTTCAAGCAAGGCGACTATGGATATGGCGGCGGCGTCAGTTCCACCTATAGCAGCCTCCCCGTGGGCATTTCGTTGGATGTCACACCATTCATTACCCCGGATGATCTCGTCGTGATGGAAGTGAATCAAGATATCCAGGAGCTGGATGGTGCCGTGAATACGAGCAGCGGCATACCCCCTCAGACCACAAGCCGGCACGCGAATTCATTTGTTTCTGTCCGGAATAATGAAGCGATCTTACTCAGCGGCTACATCAATGACATCCGGACCAAGGGTGGCTCCGGGGTTCCTTTCCTGAAGGATATTCCGTTTCTCGGCGCCGCATTCAGGAGCAACAGTAAGTCAGCCGATCGCCTGGAGCTTTTCGTCATGATGCGTCCTACAATTCTGCCCACGCCGGAAGCAGCCGCCCAGCTTACCACCCGCGAGCGGGACATCATGCCCGGGATTAAGGCTTCTGAGCAGGAGTGGATTGAGCAGGAGCGCAAGGCGAACGAAAAATCCGATAAGGCACTTCAAAAGAAAAACAAGAATCGCAGCAAACAACCGTCGACAATCCAATCGCGTCCGGCCGCCATCGAGCCGGCCATGATTCGGACGATCGATAACCCCTGATTTGTCTCTCCCCCTTCCGGACCCGTTCCGTTCCTTTCGAGTTGCCGGGAGGTGTCGCATAGCATAACCCACTGCTATTCTCTGACCGTCCTTCGACCTGCAGCGCGGGGAGTCTTTCGGTTTGCCGTGAAGTGTCGGACGTATTTACCCAGAAGGTCCGCTTCCAGGTTCACGCGATCGCCGATCTGACGTTCTGTTAGAGAGGTGACCTGGAAAGTGTGCGGAATGATCCACACCCGAAACCTGTCCCGCATGACGGCCGCAACGGTAAGACTGATGCCGTCGATGGCGATGGATCCCTTGGTGAGAAGGAAATCGCCCACCTCCTTGGGTGCCGCGACTTCGAGAAGATGATCTTTGCCGACCTTTTCCCAACGCAGAATTCTGCCGATTCCGTCGATATGGCCGGTAACGAAATGGCCTCCGAGGCGGCTTCCGACGGCGAGTGCTCGTTCGAGATTCACTCGGTCCCCGACGGCCGAAGTGGAAAAAGTGGTGCGCTGCCAGGTTTCCTGGAGGAGATCGAATCCCAGCGTGGCCCCGGTGCGTGCCCTTCTCCGGGCGACAACCGTCAGGCAGCAGCCGTTGACGGCGATGCTGTCGCCGACCCGGGTGCCTCGGCTGCAAACATTGGTGCGAATCCAGAGTCGGGTGGATTCCCGGGTGGGAACAATTTGGGTGATGACGGCTGTTTCCTCGACAAGTCCAGTGAACATGATGGGGCAGTTTCCACCGGAGATAGCTGGGTGTCAGTTCAAAGATTGATTGAAGTCAGCCGTACGGCCCGGAGAATGGACGCCATGCTTCTTCGAACGTGATGCGTCCTGTTTGGGACAATTGGGACCCTGATAGCCGCCAGCAGTGGCCGGCAAGAGATGCTCGACGAGATGAAGCGCCGACCGGACGAGCCGTGGCCTCGGGGACAGGGGCACGTGCTCCTGGCTGTGCCGGGATCGGACGAGGATGCGAAGGCTTATCAAGAGCCGGGAGCCGGATTCAGTCCCGCATTCGGCAGTTTTGGGGTGTCGATTCAAGTGGAGGATAAGAACGGTCGGCGAATCGCAGCCGGAGACACCGTTTCAATGGGAGACGTGCGGCAGCGTTTGGTGTGGAAGTCGCCGAAGGAGGTTCCCGGGATACTCACTCGGACGAAGCAGTTTGCAGGCGACCTGGAATCATTTGGAAAAATCGGGATGGAATCTGGCAGCGAAGGCGACAGCAGGAAATCTGGCGCTCGTGATTCGGAGTGCCGGTCCGGCTGGGGGAGCGGTGACCAATCTTCATTGGAATGGAAAATTGCTATTGGTCAACGATCACTGGCGCTTAACGCCGAATCCGATGCCGGTGGAGATTATATTAAATGAGGAAGATAGCACCAACCGGGTGGTGGTGCGGCGTGATCGCGGGACTTGGAAAATCATCGAAGGCGTCGAGGGGTTGGCCAGTGAGAGTTCATGGGGGAGGGCGATGCTTCGATTTGGCGACACTGGGGGTCTGCAGATTGAAGAGCTCACAACAGCGGTTAGCCCGCTAAAATTCCAACGGATCACTCCGGCGTTGGACATTCAACTGCCGGAGGCGCAATTCTCGGAGTGTCTGGATGCACAAGTGGCACATCTTATGATGGGTTTGGTGCGAAACGAAACCCGCCCTGGGGACCCAAACAACTATCCCCTGAATTGGTTGCGCGACGGAGCGATGACTATTGTCGCTTTGGCGCGCGCGGGCCAACTCGATGTTGCCCGGCAACTATGCGATCCCTTTGTGGAACACGATTTTTTGGCGGATTCGTATCGGAAGCGGATGGTCCGGGACTTGCCCTGTGGGCTTTGACCGAGGTTGCCGCCCTCCTGAGGGATTCTCGATTCGACAAACAGATCTGGCCGGCGATGCAACGAAAGGCGGCTTTGATCGGCGAGATGCTGCGCGCGACCGGACCGATCCTGAAGCCTTGGTATGGGCCGCTTGTGCCTGGGAAGGCAGAATCGATGCGGCCGGAGTTGGTGTGTGACGCGGCGGCTGAAGGATTGATTACGGGTAAGATGGATGGGCAACGGCCGGTGCTCTATGTCCATGCCGTCAGCTATGCGGGACTCATGGGAGCCGCTGAACTGGCCCGCCGTGTTAAACAACCCACCAAGGCAGACGTTTGGGGGCGGAGTCGACGGCGTTGCGAACGGCCTGGAACAAGGCGCTTGCTTCGGGGTGTCACGGAAATGAACGCAATTTTATTTGTGGACTGCATCCGACATGGGTGGTGGAAGAACGGCGGCCTTATGCAGAGCTGATGCTGGAACATTGGCGGCAGGTGCATGATTCAAACGATCAATACAAGGAACGACCTAAATGGACTTATTTTAACGTGGCCGAAGCGAACGAATGGTTAGTGCTCGGCGAAACGGACCGGACGTGGAGCATCTTGCAATGGTTCTGGGCGAATCAAGCGTCACCCGGACTGTTCACCTGGTGGGAGGGGACTGGAGAAGAAAACAGTTTCCGTCGATGGGAGATGGTGCGTGGATGGGTCCGACCTCCCAACGTGACACCGCACTATTGGACGGCAGCCGAGATGTTGCTGCTGCAGTTGTCGATGCTGGCGTATGTGGATGAATCCGGCACCGACCCTTTGCTGGTGGTGGGTGCCGGGGTGCGATCCGAATGGCTGGAAGGTACCCTCAAGGCGGGCCGACTACCGACCAAGCTTGGAGTGGTCTCATGGGTATGGGACACAAAATCCATGCACGTGATAATACCTGGATTCAAGGGGGATGTCCGCCTCGGCACCGCTTTTCCTGAAGATATCAAACTGCGGATCAACTGAGGTCAACCTGCCGTTCGCCGGCCTCGTGAAAAAGAGACGGGCTGCCTGCGTGTTGATTTGAGGCTCCCCGGCAGCCATAGTCTCGCTCCGTGGAGTTTCCCTGGAATATCGCGGCCTTCGTTCTGCTGGCGTGTGCCGGATTAAGTTTTATTTTTGCCCTTGCCGAATCGTCGATGTTTTCACTCGGGCTCTGGCGGGCGAAGGCTCTCCGAGAGCGAGATCCGGTTCGCGGCAGCCGCCTGGTGAAATTGCTCGAACAGCCCAACGACCTGCTGGCATCGATCGTTTTGAGCAACGGCCTGGCGAATGCTTTCCTGATCGCAATCGGACTTCAGGTTGCCCAGCAGGGGGGCCTGCCGACCTTGGCGACTGGAACGGGATTGATTCTGCTTGTGCTCCTTTTCTGTGAAGTAACTCCAAAGGCCCTCGCGGTCCGAACCCCGGATTTTTGGGCTCTGCGTCTCGCGCGCCCCATGGTTTGGAACCAGAGCCTTACCCGTCCCTTTCGGAAGATTGCGCAATGGATCGTGACCGGCATCCTGGAACGGCTCACTCCAAAATCCATCCGCCAGGCCGGGAAAACTTCGGATGAAGAATATTCCGACCTTGTCGAATTGGCGGCTCAACAAGGAACCCTCGGTTCGGTCGAGAAGGAGATCATCCTCCAGATCCTCTCACTCGATAGGCGGATGGCGCGGGACGTTATGCGACCCCGAGCGCAGATGGTGACACTGCCGGACGACCTGGATTTGGCGGCCATGGCCGAAGCTGTCCGCCGTTCCAGACATCACCGGATTCCGCTCTATGATGAGAATCCAGATAACATTGTCGGGATCCTCAATACCCGAACTCTGGGTTTGCAAACCGAGCCCGACTTGTCCGAGGCGATTGAGTTTCCCTCGTTTGTCCCGGAAACGATGAACCTGCTTAAACTTTTTGAAGCGTTGCAGCGGCAGGGCCGGGGCATGGCGATTGTTTTGGATGAATTTGGGGGCACGGCCGGCCTTGTCACGTTGCAGGACATCCTGGAGGCGGTGATCGGCCGCATCCGAGGCGAGGGGGAAAGCGAAGGGTTTGTCATGGAGAAACTCGATGAAGGCCGCTGGCGGGTCAGTGGCTCGATGCGTCTCGATGATTTCCGACGTCAGCATCCGGAGCTTGGGGATGATCCGGACGTAGACACATTGGGAGGATTGCTGACGAAGCTAGCCGAAGTCGTGCCTGCGGAGGGTCAGGTGTTTTTGCATCGCGGGCTGCGAATGACCGTCAAGGTGGCGGACGAGCGCCGTGTTCGAGAGGTCCTGGTTGAGCAAGTGGGTGTGAAGGGAGGCCGAGGATGAACACGATCTGGGCGCAGGTACTGCTGATTTCCGCTTGTTTGTCCTTGAGTTTTTTCCTTTCGGGATTTGAGGCCGGCGTATTTGCCCTGAACCGCCTGCGGTTGCGTCAATGGAGCCGGGAGGGAGATCGTCGTGCAAAACGGCTCCTCGAGTATCTGGAACGTCCCGAGCGGTTTCTATGGACTATCTTTATAGGCAACGCACTGGCCAATTTCACCGCCATCTGCCTGTTTCTCGCCAATCTCCGCACGGCAGCCGGCGGTCATGCGTGGCTGTTTTGGGGAGGGTTTGTGGTCGCAGGCTTTGCGGCCTATGCCACGTGCGAGCTTCTTCCGAAGACACTTTTTCAGCAGTTCCCCAACCGCCTTTGCTTACGTCTGCTCGGCCCGTTCCGTTTCGTGCACTTCTTGATGTCGCCGGTCGTGTCCTTAATCGAGTGGTTCGCCCACCAAGTGCTTCGATGGAGCGGTGGGGCCGCCTTCAGCGGGAGTTTGTTCGCCAACCGCGAGGAATTGCGGCAGTTGATGCACGAAAACAGCGAGTCTCTCTCCCCAACCGAAAAGCGGCTCATCAATCGAGTGCTCGATCTTCAGAACGTTACCGTGGGACAAATCGCCCGGCCCCTCGCCCAAGCTACCACGGTGGAAGATAGCACCCCAGTGCAGGACGTGCTCCGACTATGCCGCGAGCGGCAACTGACCCGACTGCCCGTCTGGACCGGAGCCGGCGTGATGCGGCGAATTGCTGGGATTGTAACACTGAAGACACTGCTCTACGTGGACTTGCCGGAGGGAGCCCGCGCCGGGCAGTTTGTCCGTCCCTCCCTTTACCTGGACGGATCTACCCGCCTCGAGGAAGCACTCCGACGTTTCCAGCGGAGCGGACATCATATTGCCATCGTGCTGGGACCGGACCGTCGCGAATTTGGGTTGGTGACGTTGTGGGATATATTGCGGGCCGTGTTTGGGGGAGAAGGTTGAATGGAAGACCGCACTGAAAACGTGTTGCGGCTGTTAGCCGGACTGGTGCTTGTGCTGGTGAACGGGTTCTTCGTCGCGGCGGAGTTTGCGCTTGTCCGGATCCGTGAGACACAACTAAGACCTCTGGCGCAGCAAGGCAACCGACGGGCTCGGCTGGCGAGACGGTTGATGCGCAACCTCAATCCGTATCTCGGCGCCTGTCAGTTGGGGATCACCATGGCAAGTTTGGCGCTCAGTCTGGTGAGCGAACCCGCGATCACCCACCTCCTGGAGCCACTGATGGTGGGGATTAGAATCTCTTCGGAAAAAGTGCGCCACGCGATCGCCTTCGTAATCGGATACTCGTTCATCACCGCCCTGCATATCGTGATCGGTGAGCAGGCGCCGAAGTTTCTTGCTCTTAAAGTCCCACTGCCCACCACGCTGTGGGTGGCGTACCCGTTGGACTGGTTCTATCGGGTGTCCAGGCCGTTCATTTTCTTATTGAACAAAGCCTCAGACCTCATCCTGCACTGGATCGGCGTCGAAGGCGGCTTGGAACATGGTGGGGCACATTCGGAAGATGAGTTGCGATTGATGTTTGCCGAATCCACCGGGAAGCAAGGTGGAACAGAGGGAGACGGCAGCCTGGGCAGGCAGATCGTCCTGAACGCCTTTGATTTGCGCCTCCGATTGGTGCGGGACGTGATGCGCCCGCGAAATGAAATTATTTGTCTCGATACCCGGGCGAGCATCGAGGAATGCCTCGAACTGGCCGAACGTATGCGGTATTCACGCTATCCGCTTTGTGAGGAGGGAAACCCAGACCGCACTCTGGGCGTTGTGCACTTCAAGGATCTGGTCTCACAACGGAACAAGGCTCGAACCGCTTTGGATCTTGCGGTGGTGTCTCGACGTTTGATTTTCGTCCCCGAGACGGCTCGACTGGAACGGTTACTCGGCATGTTTCTGGAGCGAAAACTTCACCTCGCCCTTGTCGTCGACGAATTTGGTGGAACCGTCGGAATGGTCACCTTGGAGAACTGTCTGGAAGAACTGGTCGGAGAAATACAGGACGAGCACGATCAAGAAAAGTCGCGGTTGGTGAAGCGCAGTGACAGTGAGTGGGAATTGGATGGAACCTTGCCCGTCCACGAACTTGCGGAACTGACAGGACAGGTGGTGGTCGAGGAGGGGGTGACAAGCCTGGGTGGCTGGGTGGTGAAGCGGTTGGGAGGATTTGCCCGGCGGGATGATGTGGTGCCAGTGGGGCGTTACGAACTCCGCGTCCTGGAGGTGGACGGCATGAGAGTTGCCCGCCTTTCGTTACGTCGCGTTAGTGTTGAGACAAGTTGGGACACCACCCGGATGACACCGCAATAAAACGGTTGGCGCCGTGAAGATCGGCGGCGTCCGTTTGCGCTGAGGGAACAACGGCCAACGGGTTCCTTTGCGGCTCAATCAACTTTCAGATTTGGGCTTGACCCGATGAACTGATGCCGCGAGCACCCCGGACGGCGAACCCACTGGTGATTCCGGCCACCAGGAGGCCCGCACCGGCTGCCGACCAGCGACCCTGAGAGGCGTTACCGATAAGAACAAGGCCGTGGAGAGCGATCCAAACCGACAGTGGATGGAAGTCCATCGGCTGTTTTACGGGCTGCTTGTTGATCAGCCAGGGCGTGACAAACGCGATGAAAAGTCCGTGGGCGACCGCCCAGCCGAGGAAGTTGACCCAGGGTGCCCCATGCCACGTTCCGGTGAACCGGGATGTTTCCCACTCCCACCACCCGCCGGCGCCGGCCGCAAACGGCTCGAGGCAGAAATCAAAAGCCACGGCGAGAAATGTCGCCAGGCCGATGACCCAGAAACCATAATAGGTGGTCTTCCGGTAGGGTCGCAGAATGAGGCGGGCCATCCCGCGTCCGGTGATAACTACGGCGATCCATAGAAACGGATAGGGCCACGGAACACCCCCGAGCAGTCGAATGCCAAATGCATCACTGAAATGCAGGGGGCCAAATGGAAGACCTGTTCCGGCTTCGAGACAACCTACGGCCCAGCCGAGGCCGGCGAGCACCGCTCCCACCATGGCCACATTTTGAGCCGGCAGACGTCGAGCCAATCCGGCTAGGCATGTGAGCGCTGTTGCGGGAAGAATTAGCTGATTGAGCCATGGAGCCGCCGCAATATGGCGCAAAGTCAGAGCACCGATCACCCCGTTGATCACCAGGACCAGAAGAAAGAAAACCAGGGCGGGAAGGTGCCATCGTTCAATTTGTGGATTCCGCCAACTCGAAGAACCTTCGACAGCCGCCGAGGGGAGAGGGGGCAAAATGGGTAACACACCTGCGATTGAAGATGTGAGTTCTTAAATGTCGACTAGTAAATCCAAGGGACCCGGCAGATTCGAACTCGGCGGATCGTGACGGGCCACAGCGGATCGCTTGCACGGGAATTGCGGCTTGCTGATATTGGACAGCATTCTGTAAATTGCCTGAGTGATTCCCTGGCGCTCGACTTTTCTACGAATGTGGATGCTGGGTTGTGCCGTTTTTCTTGCCCTCACGTGGCGAATGTTGGCGGCAGGTGTTGGAACCGGGGAGGTTCATTGGGCCTATCGCCCGCTGGCGCGTCCCGCGTTTCCGCCGGTTCGGGACCCGAATGGCGACACGATTGCACAGCGCCACCCGGTGGATGGTTTTGTGGCGGCCCGGTTGGCCAAGAATGGATGGCAACTAGCCCCTCGGGCGGATCGCCGCCTGCTCATTCGGCGCCTGTCCTTCGACCTCCTGGGAGTGCCGCCGAATCCTGGAGAAATGGATGCCTTTGTTGCCGACGAACGGCCGGATGCGTGGGAGCGATTGGTAGACCGGTACCTGGCGTCGCCAGAATACGGCGAGCGTTGGGCGCGTCACTGGATGGATGCCGTGCATTTCGCCGAAACCCACGGACATGATCAGGATCGGATCCGGACAAATGCCTGGCCTTACCGGGATTATCTCGTCACCGCTTTCAACGCAGATGTTCCCTATGGACGCTTTATCCAGGAACAACTGGCCGGGGATGTTTTGTTTCCCGAGAAGCCCGAAGTGACGGCAGGGCTGGGAATGATTGCCTCCGGGCCTTGGGACGAGAGTTCGTTGAGAGATATTCGGGAAGACACGTTGGATCGGCAGATCGGGCGATATCTTGACCGGGACGACATGATTGCCACGGTGATGGCGACCGTGACGAGCACCAGCGTGCAGTGTGCCCGGTGTCACGACCACAAATTCGACCCTATACCACAGCAGGACTACTACGCCTTGCAGGCCGTTTTTGCAGGAGTAGAACGGGCGGATCGCGCTTATGATCTGGATCCCGAACTGCACCGCGAGCGACAGTCGCTGCTGCACACAAAGCGTGCGATCGGACGAAAGGAAAAGGAGCTGGAAACGGAGCTGCTCTCGGAGGTGGGACAGGCGAAGATCGCAACATGGGAGCGTCAACAACGGGAGGTGGGGATGGCGGTGGACTGGCAGTCGCTTAAGCCGGACCAACTGTCCTCCACCGATGGGTCCGTTCTTTCTTTGGAGGCAGATCGGTCTATCGTGAGCAGCGGCCCACCTCCAGCGCGTGATACCTATCGGGTCACGGTCCCAGGGCCGTTGACTGGAATCACGGCCTTCCGGCTGGAAGTGTTGAGTGATCCCCGATTGCCCCAACGCGGACCGGGCAGGCAGATG
Source organism: Pedosphaera sp. (assembly GCA_009695205.1). Lineage (GTDB taxonomy): Bacteria > Verrucomicrobiota > Verrucomicrobiia > Limisphaerales > UBA9464 > SIBK01. The sequence goes on from SIBK01000020.1 coordinate 10,506, forward strand.
AATGGAAATTTCCATCTATCCGAATTCACGGTGACCAACGGAAACGGCGTCCGTATTGCCTTGGACGAACCGACGGCGGACTTCAATCAGGAGGGGTGGTCGATTCAAAAGGCGCTGGACAACGATGAAAAGACAGCGTGGGGCATTTATCCTGAGGTGGGTAAAGATCACGCGGCGATATTTCAACTCGTGACACCTTTGACTTTGGCGGCTGGGGATTCGGCAGTTTTTCACCTAAAGCAACTCCATGGCGAAAGTCATCTGATTGGGCGCTTTCGTCTTGCGGCAACAACGCGGCCTCGTCCAGTTCGTCTGCCGCAGTGGCCCAATAATATTAGCAAGATCCTTGGCACACCCCTCACGGGACGCTCGCCTGCCGATCGGATTGAATTTTCCTGGTGGTGGGCGGAACGAAATGTGACCGACCGGTTGAAGAAACTGCCGATGCCGCGATCCGTTTACGGGGCGGCAAGTGATTTTGAACCCAATGGAAGTCAAGTGCCAGCCTTGCGTCCGCGCCCCATTCATATCCTTAACCGTGGAGAGATCACCCGTCCGGGAGCGGCCGCAGATCCCGGAGCTCTGGCGTGTTTAGCCTCGATGCGTTCACGGTTCGATCTACCGCCCGATGCGGAAGAAGGGGTGCGACGGGCGGCTTTGGCACGATGGTTGACGGCTTCGGAGAATTCGCTGACGTGGCGGTCGATCGTCAACCGCGTGTGGCATCACCATTTTGGCAAGGGCCTCGTCGAAACGGTGAATGATTTTGGACGCGCGGGCGGGACACCCTCGCATCCTGAGTTGCTGGACTGGCTGGCCGTCTGGTTTCGGGACGATGCGGGCGGATCTTTCAAACGACTGCACCGCTTGCTGCTCACCAGTGCGACGTGGCAGCAATCGACGATGGTTAAGTCTGAAGCGGCCGGCAGGGACTCGGACAACCGGCTGCTGTGGCGCATGAATGCGTTACGGCTCGATGCGGAGGCCATTCGCGATGCGGTCCTTCGGATCAGCGGAGATCTCGATAGCCGGATGGGCGGGCCGTCTGATCGTCAATTCGATCTGAAGGCGGGCATTCATGTGACACCGCGAGTGGATTATTCATTGTTCAGCCCGGGAGTTGCAGAGAGCCAGCGGCGGAGCGTGTATCGGTTTCTGTTTCGCACGCTGCCGGATCCGTTCATGTCGGCTCTCGATTGTCCGGCAGGAGATCAGCTCGCACCCATCCGGAACAACTCGGTGACGGTGCAGCAGGCGCTGGCCCTTTGGAACGATGCCCTGGTACTCCATCAATCCGTCCGGCTTGCCGGCCGTCTCGAACGGGAGCAGCCTCGATCCGAGGCCGCGATCCGCCACGCGTGTGAATGGTGCTGGGGTCGGCCGCCAACACTGGATGAATCGGAGGCGCTCTGCAGTTATGCGAGCCGTCACGGAGTGGCTCAGGTGGCCCGGCTCCTGTTCAATAGCAACGAGTTTGTGTTCGTGAACTAATATGATCTCACTACGAAACAATGTGACGGCGCCGTCGCGGCGGGAATTTCTGTCGCGGCTGGGGGGGGGGCTTGGAGGCGTTGCGCTGTCCATGCTACTGGAGCAAGACTCATTACGTGCCGATGGAGCTCTCATGCCCACGGCGGTTCCCGATTTTGTTCCCTGGGCAGGCCCACATTTTCGCCCACGGGCGAGGCGGATAATCCAGTTGTTCATGAACGGAGGGGCGAGTCCGATGGACACGTTCGATTACAAGCCGGAGTTGATCCGGCGACACGGTCAAAAGTTTGATCCGGGTGATGGGCGCCGTGTGGAGGCTGCGACGAGCGTTCCGGGCACGGTCCTAAAATCGCCGTTTGAATGGCGTCAACATGGGCAGTGTGGTCGTTGGGTTAGCAGTGTGTTCCCCCATCTCGCTGGGTGCGTGGACGATCTGGCGTTCCTGATGTCGATGACCTCGCGAACGAATGTTCATGGGCCCGGGAGTTACCTGATGAACACCGGCTCCCTGCTGCCAGGCTTTCCGTGCCTGGGGACGTGGGTATCGTATGGCCTGGGGCGTATCACCGACTCGCTGCCATCCTTCGTCGTTCTGCCGGATCCGAAGGGGTTGCCCTATAATCAGAAGGGGAATTTCGGTTCCGGATTCCTGCCGGTTGGCCACCAGGGAACGGCATTCAATATGGCGGGCAACGAGCCCATTGCCCACCTGCGGGCGGCATCGGGAAGTCCGCTCGCGACTCCTGCAGCGGAGCAGGAGGGGCGCGAGCTGCTGGCCAGCCTTAACCGCCGGCACTTGGCCATGCACGAAACGGACCAACGACTTGCGGCCCGAATTGAAGCGTACGAGCTGGCCGCCCGAATGCAGTTGAGCGCACCGGAGGCCATGAATCTCGAAGACGAAACACCAGCGACTCGGAAGCTATACGGAATGGATGAGCCGGTCACCGCAGACTATGGACGGCGGTGTCTGCTGGCGCGCCGCCTGATAGAGCGCGGGGTCCGGTTCGTGCAGGTTTGGAGCGGGACAGGCGGCCCCACCGGAAACTGGGACAACCACGCAAGTATCGCACGCGAACTCCCGCCGATTGCCGCGGCGACCGATCAACCGATCGCCGGACTCCTGCGTGATCTGAAGGCGCGCGGACTTCTCGAGGACACGCTCGTGCTCTGGAACACTGAATTTGGCCGAATGCCGTTTACGCAGGGGAGCGAAGGCCGGGATCACAATGGGGGCACTTTTGTAGGATGGATGGCGGGCGCGGGTGTTCGCGGAGGGGTGGCATTTGGCGAGAGCGATGCCTGGGCATGGCAGGCGGGCCACGGCGCCGTGTCGACGTACGATTTCCACGCTACAGTGCTCCATCTTCTGGGGTTGAATCACACGCGACTGGCAGTGCATCATAACGGAGTGAGCAGGCGACTGACGGACGTGCATGGCGAAGTGATCCACGAAGTGTTGGCCTAGCGGTCTTAAACATCGATCAACGTTCTGAGATGCAGGATTCTAAAATGAAATGTCTTCGAAATAATGTCCGAACGGGCTTGAGTGCTTGCTCGCTTTCCCACTTGCTGTGGATCGTTGTGTGGTTGGTGGCGCCGCTCGGACGTTTGAACGCCGCGGCGTCTCCGGATTTCACGAAGGAGATCCGGCCGATACTTTCCGACAACTGCTTTGCCTGCCACGGACCCGACGAAAACAAACGGAAGGGAAAATACCGCCTCGACATACGGCAAGGCGCGTTCAAGTCGTCGGATGGCCATGATCTCATTGTGCCCGGCAAGGCGGTAGGGAGCCCGCTATACGAGCGATTGATCACACACGATGACGACGACGTGATGCCTCCCACCAAGACCGGGCGGAAGTTGACGGAGAAGCAGGTCGGACTCATACGGGATTGGATCAATGCCGGTGCGCGATGGGATGAGCACTGGGCTTTCCAGACTCCGGAACGTCCGGTTGAACCGGTTGTCAAGAATGCCGCTTGGCCCAAGACCCCGATCGATCGGTTTGTTTTGGCTCGCCTGGAAAAGGAGGGGATTGACCCCGCCCCGGGGGCCAATCCCACGACCCTGGTTCGGCGGGCTACATACGATCTGACGGGCCTGCCGCCTTCCGTTGAGGAAATTGACGCGTTTCTCCACGACCGCAGCACGAACGCGTATGAAAAGGTTATCGATCGCCTTTTGAACTCACCCCGGTACGGCGAGAATATGGCCCGGTATTGGATGGATGCCGTCCGGTATGCGGACACGCACGGATATCATATCGATTCACAGCGGGATATCTGGGCCTATAGGCAGTGGGTGATCGAGGCGTTCAATCGTGATTTGCCGTTCGACCAATTTACGATCGAACAGCTTGCCGGAGATTTGCTGCCCTCGCCAACGCGCGACCAAAAGATCGCCACTGGATTCGTGCGATGCAACATGAGCACGGGTGAAGGTGGAGCCATTGTAGAGGAGTACCGCACGAAGTACGCCTTCGATCGGGTCGAGACGGTGGGAACTGTCTGGCTGGGGGTGACCATGCTCTGTGCCCGATGCCACACCCATAAATATGACCCCATCCCCCACTCCGACTACTATGGGATGTACTCCTTTTTCAATAATCTGGATGAGCCGATCATGGACGATAACAAGTCGAACCCCGATCCGTTCATGAAACTCCCTTCGCCCGCTCAAACGGACCGGCTCGAATGGCTAAAGAAGGCGATCGCGGAGGGTGAGCGAAAGATGGACGAACCCAGCGCTGAACTGGATCCGGCCCACCCCGCTTGGGTCGCCCACTGGCATGAACGACTTCACGCACAGATGACGTTGTTGACTCCAGTGAAGGCTTCGGTAACGCGGACGGGCGGACTTGAACTCGCCGTTCGAGGCGACGGAACTGTGGGTGCGGTTGAAGGCGGCGACGCACAGGCGGTTTATGAAACTTCGTATACGATTGCGCCTGGAAAACTGACGGGATTGCGCCTGGACGTTCTTCGCGATGAAGAGGCTGACGGGACGGGGTTGCCAGTCCGTGGACGCTGGGCGTTGTCAGAATTTGAAGCGGAACTTAATCCGCCGGCTTCGACGAATGCCGGGGCCGGGCCTCGGCCGTTGAAGTTTGTCCGCGCGTTCGCCAGCGCCGGATCGGAAGGCTTTGGAATCGACCGTGCGATTGATGGCAAACCCGAGACGGGATGGGCCGCTCCGGCGAATCGCACAAACTCCGATGCGCAGGCGCTTTTCGTCCTGAGCGACGTCACAGACATTCCGGTTGGAACAGAGCTGAAAGTCCGCCTGCGTCACAGCGTGCCTGGAATCGGGCACGCAATTCCCCGTTTTCGAGTGTCCGCGGCCCAGCAGCCCGAACTCGCCCGGCTGATGTTCCCGCCGCGGCCCGATCCGTGGCGAGTCGTTGGACCGTTCCCCGCTGAAGATCCAGCGTCCGCGTTCGCGACAATCCATCCCGCGGAAAAGGAACTCGATTTCAAAAAGGCGTATGCGGGCGTCCGGGGTGAGGTAACGTGGACCGAGCAACGAGATCTTGAGGATGGCCGCAACCAGCAGCTCGTCGCGGATTTACATGGCATCCACGGTATCCGCTTGTTGCATCGTACTCTGCATGCCACGGAGGCGCGTGAGACCGAAATGACGCTTTCAACCGAAGCTTGGTTCAAAGTTTGGCTAAACGGGCAGTTGGTAGCCGAACGCGGTCAGGAAGCCCGCCCCGGGGAAGAAGCCACTCGAGCAAAACTGTCCCTGAAGGCCGGTGACAATCGGTTCCTCATTAAGCTCGTCTCGATTCAGGGCGCCACATTTTTCAACTTCAAACCGGATCGAAATGCGCAAGAAAACCTGCCGCCGGGTATCGCGGGCGTCCTTTCTGTGACTTCCGAACCGTCGGCTGATCCAGCCAAGGACATCCGACGCTTCTATCGCCGGCAACATTCGCCTGTATTTTTGTCTCTCAGCGATTCCCTCGCTTCAATGGGGGAGGAGACCAAACGAATCGACCGGGCCATCCCGACGACGCTGATCGCGAAGGAGATCTCCCAAGCGCGCGAGACGACAATCCTGATTCGAGGCGAGTACGACAAACCGGGAGCCAAAGTTGCGCCGGGAATTCCTTCCGCACTCTCGCCGTTCCCAGCGAATGCTCCGACCAACCGCCTGGGGCTTGCCAAATGGCTGGTGGACCCCCGCCATCCGCTCACTTCCCGGGTTATTGCCAATCGCTTCTGGCACCAAATTTTTGGCACCGGCCTGGTTCGAACGACCGATGATTTCGGATCGCAAGGGGATCGTCCGTCCCACCCAGAGTTATTGGACTGGCTGGCGACGGAATTTGTCCGCACGGGCTGGAACATCAAAAGTCTGCAGAAAACCATCCTGATGTCAGCCACCTACCAACAATCCTCCATGGCCAGTGCTTCTCAACGTTTGAGGGATCCTGAAAACCGGTTGCTGAGCCGGGGTCCGCGATTTCGAATGGACGGAGAGGTCGTCCGGGACACGTGCCTGGCGGTCAGTGGTCTTCTCAACGAAAAACTTGGCGGCCCAAGCGCGCATCCGTATGAGCCCTCTGGATTGTGGGAGGCGGTGTCCTTCAATAATTCGCAGCGCTATGTGCAAGACCGGAACGAATCCCAGTATCGTCGGGGTCTTTACACGTTTTGGAAGCGTCAGAGTCCACCGCCGACAATGCTGTTGTTTGACGCGCCGACGCGGGAAACGTGTGCGGTGCGGCGGCCGCGGACCAACACTCCGCTCCAGGCCCTTGCAACGCTGAATGACCCTCAGTTTGTTGAGGCGGCCCGGGGATTTGCCCAGCGCATCGCGAAACTGGCCGAAACCGGAACCGGGGAGCGAACCCGGTACGCGTTCCGCCTCGCCACCGGGCGGACGCCACAGAGTGATGAAGTAGCCCTGCTCGCACGGATTTTCGAGAAAACCCTCGCCGAATATAAGAAAGATCCGGCCGCGGCGAAGGCGCTGCTGGCGACGGGTGATTTTCGGTGCGACTCGGGACTGGACACAAGCGAAGTAGCGGCGTGGACGACTGTGGCGAATCTTCTCTTGAATCTGGATGAGACCCTTACCAAGAACTAAGCAATCCTTTTCACACCCATGAATCCCTTGCAAGAACAACAATTGTCGATGAATCGACGGCATTTCTTCAGCCGGACCGCCACGGGAATTGGCGCAGCCGCCCTCGGCTCGCTGCTCGATCCGGGTGCTTTTCGGGGACGCGCCTTGGATTCCCTCGAGCCGCATTTGCCCGCCCCGTATTTCCCGGGAAAAGCGAAACGGGTGATCTACCTGTTTATGGCGGGCGGTCCTTCCCAGCTCGATCTATATGACTATAAGCCACGCCTTGCCGAGTTGCACCAGACGGAGCTTCCGGCCTCCGTGCGGATGGGTCAGCGCATCACGGGCATGACCTCAGGTCAGAGTTCCCTGCCGATCGCGAACTCCATGTTCAAGTTCTCCCGGCATGGCAAGAATGGAACCTGGTTTAGCGAAGTCGTTCCTCACATCGCCAGTGTTGCGGACCATATTGCCGTCATTAAGACCGTGAATACGGAGGCCATCAACCATGACCCGGCGATCACCTACATTCAGACTGGATTTCAGCAACCGGGTCGACCTTCCACTGGGTCGTGGTTATCCTATGGACTTGGCACCGAGAATAGCAGCCTGCCAGCGTTCATCGTGATGCTCTCGAATGGTCGCGAAAGCGATCAGCCTCTCTTTGCGCGCCTTTGGTCCGCCGGGTTCCTTCCGTCACAGTACCAGGGTGTCCAGTTCCGGAGCGGGAGTGATCCGGTGCTCTTTCTCTCCAATCCGGCGGGCGTGAGCGCCACCAACCGGCGACGCGTGCTGGATGGCATCTCCGAATTGAATGCGAAGCAGTATGAGGCTTACGGCGATCCTGAAATCGCCAGCCGAATTGCCCAGTATGAAATGGCGTTTCGCATGCAGACTTCGGTGCCCAACCTCACGGACATCTCGGGCGAATCCGAGGCGACCCTCGATCTGTATGGACCGGATGTCCGGAAGCCCGGCACGTTCGCCTCGAATTGCCTGCTCGCGCGCCGCATGGCGGAACGCGGGGTTCGCTTCATCCAACTCTATCATCGCGGATGGGATCAGCATGGAGGGCTTCCCAGGCGAATCCGGGAGCAATGCAAAGACACCGATCAACCGAGCGCGGCCCTGGTAAAAGACTTGCACCAGCGCGGGCTCCTGGACGATACACTCGTGGTCTGGGGCGGAGAGTTTGGGCGGACGGTTTATTGCCAGGGGCGTATACAGAAGGATGATTACGGACGGGATCATCACGGCCGCTGTTATTCGATCTGGATGGCCGGCGGAGGTGTCCGCGGCGGCATCAGCTACGGTGAAACGGATGATTTTGGATACAACGTCGCCGAGAACCCGGTGCATATTCATGATCAAAACGCGACCATTTTACACTGCCTCGGCATGAACCACGAGCGGCTCACCTACCGGTACCAGGGGCGCGATTACCGGTTGACCGACATCCATGGAAACGTGATCAAGGACATTCTGACGTAGCTGGGAGCGGGATTCCGATGATCTCGAAATACGTTTCCCGCGATAACGTTCGCGTTTAACCTGTCGCATGTCTTTTCGCGCACTGGGCCTCGAACTGCGGATTCTCCAAGCTATTGGGGAAGCCGGTTACTCCGAACCAACCCCCATCCAGTCCGCGGCCATCCCACTCATCCTCGCGGGGAGCGATCTGATTGGAATCGCCCAGACTGGAACCGGAAAAACAGCGGCCTTTACACTTCCCATTCTGGCAAAACTGGTGGCGAATCCGCGACCGGGTCAAAGCCGCGGAAGCCGTGTCCTCGTGCTCGCGCCAACGCGCGAGCTCGTGGTTCAAATCGAGGAGAACATTCGCGCCTACGGAAAACACATGCCGATCCGAATGGCTCCCGTCTACGGCGGCGTCAGTGAAGGACCCCAGATCAATGCCCTACGCAATGGCGTCGAGATCGTCGTGGCGACACCCGGCCGGCTGCAGGATTTGATGGACCGCCGGTGTGCCGACTTTTCGCAACTCGAGTTTCTGGTCCTGGATGAGGCGGACCGCATGCTCGACATGGGTTTCCTGCCGGCAATCCGACGCATCGTCAAAGCGCTGCCTGTGCGGCGGCAGACGTTGCTATTCTCCGCCACGTTGTCGAAGGAGATCGAAAGCCTCACCAAAGATTTCCAACAGAATCCAAAATTGGTGCAGATCGGCCGGAGATCGAATCCAGCGGAAACCGTGACGCAATTCGTCTACGAGATTTCCCATCACCTGAAACCGAGCCTGCTCGGGCATCTCCTGCGCAATCCTGCCATGGACATGGTCCTCGTGTTCACCCGTACCAAGCACGGTGCGGACCGTGTCGCCCGCAAACTCGAGAGCACGGGAGTCCGTACCGCCACCCTACACGCCAATCGTTCCCAAAGTCAGCGGCTTCGTGCTCTGAATGGATTCAAGTCCGGTGAGGTTCGAGTGCTGGTTGCCACCGACATCGCCGCCCGCGGAATTGACGTTGATGCGATCTCCCACGTCGTCAACTACGACTTCCCTATGCACTCCGAGGATTATGTCCACCGGATCGGCCGGACCGGACGCGCCCACGCCGTTGGCGACGCCATCAGTTTTGTTACACCGGAAGATCAGGGCGCCCTGCGGACTCTCGAGCGGTTTATTGGGCGAGGGATTATTCGAAAGCGCGCGGATGGATTTGATTACTCAGCGCCCCCTGCGCCAGCAATTGCCGGGGGGGCAGGCGGCTCCGGCGCTCCCCAGCGCGGACCCCGTCCCGGATCTCGATCCGGCCGCAGTTTCGGTTTTACGCAGAGAGGAGCCTCCAACCTGGGTCCAGTTCGAATGAAGAACGGACGACCGCGATCGGGCTAGAAAATGTCGGCCCTGTGCGGGTTGTCGCCGTATTGGTTCGTCATCCGGTTGACCTGACTCAGGCAGATGAGCCCGGTGGAAACGAGAAAATCGCGGGCCCTGCTGAAGTTCGAGTTCGGATCCCTGGGGAGGCATACGGCTTTCAGTAAGCGAGCCTTCAACCACCGGATATCCTCGAGCGAAAACCAATTGTCAACCGGGGCGCCGGGTCGTTGTAAGCCTGGCTAAGATCCTGCTACAGTTGACAACGCAAGTTGTTCTCGGAAATGAAGTAATTATGAATCAAAGCTCACGATTCCAGAAGATTTGGGCTGTTCTATGGAGTTTCTGTACCTGGATTGTCACAGCCCATGACGGGACGCTGACTGGGGGTGCGCCTCCAATTCTTACATCCGATCGATAACTCTTAACTGGAAATCTGCGGGCATCGGCGAGCACGTGCTCAATTCGCGCTACACGGACGCTACCAGCAACTTTGCTATTTCCGGAAAAGTCCCGAGTGTGGTGACCACGCCAAGCGCTGAGTTACCGATGGTTTTCCTGATCGAGGGGGAAGCGGAGGCCCGCGAGCCGGCGCCGAATATCCGCGTGCGTCCCGGCTCCATCAATCTGCACCGCTCCGGCGATGCCCGGGACGCGTTGCAAGTGTACGTCCAGTATGACGGCACCGCCACCTATGGGAAAGACTACGCGGAAGCCCCCCAATGAGTGGAGTTTCCCGCCGGGGTGATTTCGGTGCAGGTCCTGATTGCACCCCTTGAGGATGACCTCGTCGAAGGCGATAAAGAGGTCCGTGTCCAACTCGTCGAACCTCCGATCGATTCGCTTCCAACCTATAAGATTAATCTTGAACATGCCCGCGCCAAGATTGTGATTCACGATAAGCCGACTGGCAGTGGCTGGGATCGCCCGGTTGTCGAGATTCTTTCTCCCAAGCAGGGGGAGCGATTCGTGAATCCGGAACAGGTTCTGTTCACAGTGCGAACCGTCGATCCCAACGGAACCATTGCGCATCTCGACTGGTTCGACGGGAATGGAAAAATTGGTGAATCCGACATTGTCTTTATCCGGAAGCCGGACCCCGGGTTGCCGCTGACCCATGAATTCAACTGGAAGCATCCTCCTTCCGGATGACTCAAGATTTATGCCCAAGCCAGAGACGCCGCCGGCTTGGGAGTAGTGTCTACGCACTTTGGCATTGAAGTGGTGCGCGACGAGGACGATCCAGGCAATGGTCGGGTGGTGCTCGACATCGTGACCCGTGATCCTTCTAGCCAGGAATTGGGCGAGGACGGGTCTCCCAAAGCGGCGGTGCTCAAGCTCCGCCGCGTCGAAGGAGCGAGCCTCGCTATGGATGGCAAGGCGCGCCGCGATATCCTGGGTCCGACCAATCAATGGGTGACGGTTGATGTAAGCGAGGATCTAAAGACCTGGGTCGAGCTGAAACCCGTCCTTCTCCAGGGTGACGGTGCCGGGTCGGGGGTTGATTTGAACGCCGACAAATCGAACCACAGGTTTTACCGAGCACAGCTACTTCCGGTGAAATACTGAGCTCGGCTTGGCAACAGGCTAAAACAGGGTCTTCTTAAATTTCTCCGCGATCAGCTCATGAATCCAAGATCCGGATACTTCCCCGAGGACAACCTTTACCGCAGGGAAAAGCGCGTTCTCCCCAACGCAATTACCCATTTTGCCCTATTCAAAGTCGGTTTCCTCAGGCGACCCTCCGGCGATGCATGTTACTGTATCCCCTGCCCTCCAATTTCCTCTGCTCATTGTAGTCCTGCTGATTCTTCTCGGAGGACGAGCCGGCGCCGAATCCCGGTCTCGAAAGACACAAAACATTTTTCTGATCACAACCGATGGACTCCGGTGGCAGGAAATCTTCTCTGGCGCCGAGGCGGCATTAATGAACAAAAAGGATGGCGGAGTGAAAGACACCAACGGCTTGCGCCGGGATTTCCTGCGAGACACGCCGGAAGAACGACGCGCCGTGCTCTTTCCGTTCATTTGGGGTACGCTCGCGAAACAGGGCCAACTTTGGGGCAACCAGAATCGACGCAGCACCGTGCGTGTTACCAACGGCCGCAATTTCTCCTACCCCGGATATAGCGAATTTCTCACCGGAATCGTTGACGCCTCCATCGACAGCAACGACAAGCGGCCGAATCCCAATACGAACGTCTTCGAATGGCTGAATTTGCAACGGGAATTTCACGGCAAAGTCGCGGCCACGGTTAGTTGGGGAGTCATCCCCTGGGTGCTCAACGTCGAGCGATCGCACCTGCCCGTCTGGAGCGCTTTCGAACTCCCGCCTGGAATTACCCCAATCCCCATGCCGGCAACATTTCGTGACCTCCTCGCTAATTCCACTCCCATCTGGGCGGATGTCTCTCTTGACACCTATACCGCCTTCTCAGCCCGTGAAATCGTTCGAAAGGAAAACCCCAGAGCATTCTATATTGCGTACGGGGAAACCGACGACTGGGCCCACGAAGGACGGTACGACCTGTATTTAAGGGCTGCTCACAATTTTGACCGCAATGTGGGCGAACTGTGGACCCTCGTCCAGTCCATGCCCGCATACCGAAATTGCACAACCTTCGTGCTGGCGACCGATCATGGGCGGGGCAGCGGGCCGGTTGCCTGGAAAAATCACAGTCGGGCGATCGCGGAATCGTCCTCCATCTGGCTCGCAGTGATGGGTCCCGACACGCCCCCACTCGGCGAGCGCGCCGACACGGCGAACACCACTCAAAGTCAGATTGCCGCCACGGTGGCAGGATTCCTGGGTAGGGATTATTGCGAGCAATTCCCGAAGGCGGCCAAATCCATCGCAGAGCTTTTGCCGAAACGCTAAGGCAAATCGGCAGTCACGCTATTCGGCAATCCCGGCGTGAATTCCAGATGAGGCATCGGCTTCGGCCGGAGATCGACATCCGAGGTCAGCGAACCGTTTTCGAAACGTACCGTCAGACCCACCCCCTTGGTTGTCGCCTGATGCCAGTAGCTGAGCGTATACTTTTGCCCAACGACGACACCCCCGATGGTTTGCCAGACGGCTGAGTTCGTGCTGCCCAGGCCGGCGTTTGGATTGGCGACCAATCACAAACTTGCAGTTGCCGTATGCGCACGCCCATCTAAGCGAGATTCGGAATGCGAACCCAACGCGATCCAATCCAGATCGAGTGGTAACTCGAAACCACCGTTACGGAAAAGGTTTATGCCCTTCTCCGCCACCCCCCTGGAACAAGTAGCCCCCAGTAATTCTTAGCCCATCGATTGAAAGCCTGCCTGAGTAACTCCCGACATCACCCTGCTGAACAAGTCGAATCGTACGATCGGTCGAGCTATAGGATGCGGAGGTGGCGGGGAGCGAGCCTGGATTCTCATCTGTTCCAAATATAAAAGTGGCAAGCAATGTCTCTGTCGGATCTCGCCGAAAATGGAATAAGAGCGGGGCATCCATGCCATCAAATCTTCCTTTCCAAAAACCGACGATATCATCGGGACTGGGTATCACGGGGAAATTGGATAGGTAAAGCAGCAGATGGGTACCTGTGGCCAAACCGGTCGCCAGGGCTCTCACCCAGTTATTTGTTTCAGGAGGCGGGACCTGGAACACGGCCCAGTTCCCTGGGCGATCGTCGCCCCCACTTCGACCTTCCCGCAATTGCAGGGAAAACCCTGCGTTCGTCGCCAGGACAGGCCACGGAGGGGTCGTTCCATATGTCACGGCCCTAATTGTCCGGTCCTCCAACGGACTTCCGCCAGGCTGTACCCATCGAAGCGTGCCGCCATTCGGATCGATGCTCCTGGTGAAGACGCCGTTCGGACTGGGTGAATTTCGGTACAATGACGCAAAGACGCCAGCGTCTCGAGCAAAGACGAGCCGACCCTGTGCTGCCAAAAACGTGCTTTCCAAAATCTCGATACCCAGCGGTTCGATTCGCCAGCCCGAGACTTCAAACGTATTGTTGGTGGATCCGTTGAACAATTCAACGAAGTCGCCCAAGGCGGCGGACGGTCGGTGCATGATCTCGCTAAATACCAGGACATCCTGGGGATTTTCAAGCTTTCCAGAATAACTCGCTGTGACCTCCCGGGGCGTAGCTGGCACGAGAATGCCGGCTTCATCGAATCCCTCGATCAGCAGCTTCTGGGTGACGTTGGTCAGAGTGATTCGGATTTTCCATTGCAATCCTGAGGCATTCGATTGCCAGAACACCGGCACCGGTTCTCCGTTGACTGAAAACTGAGTGAGGTCGATGGGCGCGGTCCCCGTGAGAGTCAACAAACGGTCCGTGGATCGCGGTGAAAGTTCCTCGGCACTCGTGATGGCGAAGGGAGGCGAATTACTCGCCACAATCCGCAGCAACAGATTGCGCGCTGAATCGAGGCTCGACTTGATAACTGCAGGGAAATCGGCTGCAACGGCATGATCCTGAAATGCGGCGTATTTGGCATTTAGTATCGGCGCTGCATTGCTCACGACGAGAGGATTTGCCGCTAGTTGCTGGAGGATCCTGATGTAGGACCGTCGGAATCCGGGCAACGAGTAAAACTGATCAATGATCGGATCCGAGGAGTCGAACATCTGTTCGAAAGACGGGGTATCTGCGCCGCCGTTTCCAAAGGCAATGTTTGCATCCCATATAATTAAGCGCCAGGGATTGTTCCGAGGCTTATAACTATAGGTATTCTGCGAGTTTTGATAGCCGTAACTGTCCCAGTTTCCAACCGCATGGTTGATGGCAAATGTTGTTTGCCAGTTCTTAACATCGACAACATTCGCAAGCATTGCGATGCTACGGCTGTTCTTACCGATCGGTTAGGGGCAGCTACCATCTCAAAGACAGGTTGGTAGTCATTGGCCATTCCTCGAGCCCCTCGGATCAGGTAGTTCCATCGGTATCGTTCCGTTTTGTGGGTTCCGTCCGAACGCCGATACTCTAGGAGCGAGGCCCAGGAGTCGATATCAACACCCATTGAATTTCCAACGCCCGCTTCGAATTCATACCAGGGCTACAGTTTATATAGATTACCCTCCGCGTCGTCCGGCCAGTATTCTTTGACGAAATCCGCACTGCCCACCTGGGTGTTTTCCATGAGAAGCCATTGTTTGGCACCATTGACAGCGACATTCACGTAACGCCGGTACAACGACGGCTGCCCCATCCTTCGTACCAACCAATACACGGTCTGCTCCCTCTGAAGCGTGCCATCATCAAACAGACCATTCCTGGGCGCGTGAATTTTATTCAAGGACCTGGTCCCGAGCAGCCGCTCATCGCCCGGCATGCTAAACACATAGTGACAATCACTCGACGGTGAATCGAAGTGTTGATGGTACGCACTGCCCGCATAGCGGCCGCCTGCGTTGTAAATCACGCGCCAGTTGCCATACACGAATGTGCCGTCAACCGGCTCGTTGCTCAGATTGGGCCGGGAACTCCAATCTTTTGTGTTGGTGGCGGTCAGCCACATGCGGTACGTTCCAAACGCACCACTAACGACGGGATCTCCATACCGGACTAGGCACTCGTGATTCGTGATAATCGATGGAGAGCGCCACGTCAAACCGGCTGACGATCCCTCCTGTGCCGATACGTAAAACGCCACCAACTTTTCGGTTTCCGGCGGTGGAATGATGCCGGAGAATACGCCGTCACTCCCGACTGCATCGCCGCCTGTGCCATCGTTTCGCATGGGCACGGACTGCCAATTCGTCCCAGGGTCTGAGCGGAAATTCAGCATGATTTCGGCGATACCGTCTGGATCATCGACCCGCGCTGTGACCAGGACGGGTTCGCCCACGGCTGGTAATACCGGGAAGTGGGTGACGCCAGCAATGGCGGGTCCAGTATTCGTCACTGCCCTTGAGTTCACGCGCCCAGGCGTTCCGCCGAGTGAGCCGGACAGCTTCCCATAGGCTTCAAAATAGTTGCCGTTCAACCGTAGCAAAACCTCGGGCCAGCCGGCCAGCCAGCGGACCCGGGCCCGCAATGTCACGGTATCTCCGTCTCGAACGGGAGAATTCAGCTTCACTCTAATGCGATTGACACCGGTGTCCCCGTTGCCGCTTGCCTGCACATAAAGCGAATTCTTGCCAGCGAATCCGCCGTTGGTTTCCAGCCCACTCCGAATGTGGTTCCCTTGGACCACCCAACCGCCCAAGCCGGATTCGAACGTGGAGTTGCCGATCCTGTTCGCACCGTCACCCACCAGGACCTGCACATTGTCCACCAGACACTCTCCCTCCCCAAGCATCAGAAGATGAAGCGCATCGATGGACCCTCGTTGATATACCTCGCCGCCTTCGGCAACACCCGTCGCTTCGACGGTGGTCCAATCCGCACCGGCCGACTCATCGCTGCCCGCCCAGGCTCCCGGTAGCCGTGGATCCGCCCTCCAGTCCACGCGCTCCAGGCTGCTGCCTCCCCCGTCATGCCAACGTCCTCACCGCCCATCCGTGCCGTACGTAACATTCTCCACAACAACGCCCGAAGCATCCTTCAACTGCACTCGTTCTCCAGCATGGGACAGACGACCCTCGAAATTACCCACCACCTGTGTGGCGGTGAGATTTGTGTGGAGGGCTAGAAATTTCTCCTTATTCCGAGCCACAACGAGGTACCCCCCCGCCGGCACGGAGTGTGTGGAAGCAAAATTAAAGTCAACGCCCCCCGACAACTGCCAATTGCGAAGGCTCATCCCCGAGGAACCCGGGTTGTACAACTCCACAAACTGTTCGTCGTCGTTCTCGGAGATCGAGTGATAAAACAGTTCATTGAGCACCACCGTTGGGACGATTCGTGATGCATTCACTGTTCCCGGTGTTAACGCAGCCAGAGTGCGAAAATCACCCCCGCCGTCCGGGCTTCTGCCGAAGCTCGTCGCTCCGGTTGCGGGGACGGTCATTCCCTCAAAACGACGTCCATTCGAAGCCTCAAGGTACACCGGCGTTCCCTTGGCAAGCCCCGAGGCGCAAGGATCCCGGCCACGTTTGTGGATCGGTCACCAGCCCAAAGCATCACCCCCAACCGCCCGGCGTCGACGGGTTGGTTGTCATGATTGTACAGTTCGACAAAACCATCGGCACCGGCCCGGACCTCATTAACAACCAAGCTGTCTAGCGGCGAAATTAGAACGGGATCAGCGGCTCCCGGTGAACCGTGCTGGCAGCCCAGGCACGGGCATTTCCTTCGCCATAGGATGGCCGCGCAAGCACTAGGCTATGCCCCAAACCGGCGGCCAGCACCGGCCACGGGGCGGAGTTTCGATAAGAAACCGCCTGGTAGATACCGCCTCGTTCATTGACCAATCCCACGAGTCCGCGTCGCCTGTCCACGGCCCCATCACATTGGAAAGCCCGTAGGCAGCCCTCAGCGCCGCCGGTTTTGCAGTGACCAGCACAAATCCACCTGCGGGTAGAATTGTGCCCGCGGGAAATGTATACTGAATATCGCCCGCCAGACGGTGCCCGCTGATATCCTCAAAATACGGCTGTGTATTGTGTATTTCGATATACTCCAGATTCAGTCCATCAGGGCTGGAAGGTGGATGATACTGGATTTCAGAAATCATCAAAGCGGTTCGCCGGGTGGACGACCCCAACGGTTCACGATCAATCCGGATGTGCTCCACCGGATTGCCGGTGGCGTCGCCTAAGTCGCGGAATTCGGTGCGTGCCAATCGGTTCGTAGCGCGGCTGGTCACTGCCAATCCCAGCAAGGCGTTCGTCGGTACCACGGCCACGGTGGTTCCCAACGGCTCCCAGCAGAATCCGTCGTAACTCGCAAACCCAGCAAACTGATTCCCCATTCTTTGAAGGCGCAGCCAGGTCAGAGGCTGGTTGGCCGGAAAGAATCCAGCATTTGCCGTGCTGGCACCGTCGGCAGTACGCGATTGAAAGATACACCCCGCTGATGACGGCGTCGCGAAGACGCCTGCAAACAGGCCGGCCGGATTGGTGACGTCACCCCGCACCATAAGTCCCGCCTTCGACCAAAGGTCCGCATGTTCGAGCGCCGCAATCCGCACCTTGACGTCAAAATCCCCCTGCACCGATTGGTGTGCAAAATGGAACTGGTCGAAGCGTGACCTGATGCCAGAACCGCCCCCCTGAATTTCGATGATACCCGACCGGTTGGTGGTCAGGCCGGGGAGGTTGGGCGTGCCGACATCCAAAGGAATCAAGCCCGCGGGATCAAGTCCTTTAAGAGCGGTGGCAAGGGAGAGACCGAATCCCGCCAGAGCCGCTCGAAGGGCGCGAGTCAGATACTGCATTGTGAATAAGTTTCGAATGAATGACGACTCGACGATTGGCAAAAAACCAAGCTCATGACCAACTATTTTAAGATTCCTGCTGTTGCCCAGCAAGAGCCGGCCCGTTTTTTTCAACGAGTTCGAATTTGAGGAACTCCAAAATGAGATTTGCTGATCGATCGAAGGGGAAAGCTTTTTATGCTTCAACCGGCGCGCCAGGCCCAAAAGAGTACTGAGTTGGCGATGTTATTTACATCTTTTCCATAAGGCTGTTGAATATCCCGGATCGCGAAGTCCACTCCCATTCCAATCCCCGCCGCTTTGTCTGGCGATGCAACGTTGTAAGCGACAACATCCGCGCATGATTGAGACTCGAAGATGAAGGGATTCTCGCTGGATGAGCACGCGGCGCTGGTCACCGGATCCTCGCAGGGAATCGGTTTTGCCATTGCGTCTGCGCTCCGGGAGGCGGGGGCGCAGGTCGTCTTCCACGGACTGCAATGGCGACCGGAAACCATCCCCCGGGATTCGAGCTACGTCGCAGCGGATCTGATGTTACCCGAATCGCCATTGCGGCTGATGGCCGACGCTTTCCGATTGCAACCGAACCTCGACACGCTCGTGTGCAACGCAGGCAGTTTTTTCGATACACCCTTCCTGGAGATGACGCGCGAGCTTTGGGAAAGGACCGTCCAACTCAATGTCACCGCGATCTATTTCATTGCGCAGGAATTCGCGAAGCGGCTCATCGCAGCCAAACGCAGTGGCTCAATTGTCATCACTACCTCGACAAATGGCTTTCAAGCCGAGGCTGACTCGACCGCGTACGACACGTCGAAAGGAGCGCTGGTGATGCTCATCCGTTCATTGGCGATTTCGCTGGCGGATCATGGCATCCGTGTGAACGGCATCGCACCGGGCTTGATTCGTACGCCGCTGAACTCGAAGTGGCTAGAGTCGCGATCGAGCGATCTCATGGAACATTACAACAAAAAGATCCTGCTCCGCCGGATCGGGACGCCGGAAGACTGCGCGGGTGCCGCGGTGTTCCTTTGCTCTCCGGCGGCGAGCTACATCACGGGGGAGATCATCGTGATCGATGGCGGGCTGACGGTGGGACAGATTGGAGAGATCTGAGCGCATGAACCTAAATCCTATTTCCGTTCACTTTTATCGGGGCACGAACGGCCAGCGGCGCGCGGCTTTCGCCATCCAGAGAAACGCGGTCACGCCGAGCACGAGCACGCACGCGCCGTAAGCGAGCTGCTTCTGGTCCGTGGTCACCAGCAGAAAAATCCAGCCGCCAAACGCGATGACTGCGGGCAGAGGGTAGAGCCACATCTTGAAAGGCCTCGCGAGATCGGGTTGTCTCTTGCGCAGCAGCATGAGCGCGGCGATTTGTCCGCAGAATTGCACCACGATCCGCGTCGTGAAGAGCGCGTCAATGACCGTCATGAGTGGCAGAAACGTGAACGCCACGGCGAGCAGCCCGACCACGAGGAGGGCCACGTGGGGAAACGCGCCGGTAGGATGCAGTCGGGCGAATACTTTGAAGAAATTGCCGTCACGCGCCGCCGCGAACGGGATGCGCGAATAGCCCAGCAGCAGCGCCACGCAGCATGCGAACGCAGTCCAGAGCACGAAGACGGTGAAGACCTTCGCCACGTCCGCGCCCCACACTTTTTCCATCATCATCGAGACCACCGGCGCCGGCGGATCGCTTGCGGGAACGAAGGAGCGCCACGGCACCACGCCGATGATGGAGAAATTGATGCCTACATAAAGCACCGCGATCGCGGCGAGGCTAATGAGCATCGAGCGCGGGATGACGCGGCCCGGATCGCGCACTTCATCGCCGAGGTGGCAGACGTTGTAGTAGCCGAGATAGTCATACATTCCGACGCGCGAAGCCATTCCCAACCCCAGCCAGAACGCCGGACCGATCTTCCAGGCCCCTTCGGGGAAATCGAATGCGAGCTTTGCGTCGAAATGTGTCGCGCCCGTAAAGATGACCGCGGCGACCGTGACGAGGGTGCCGATCCATAGCCCGACCATGATGCGGGCGATGTTGCCGATGGGACGGTAGAGCAAAAGGATGCAGGCCAGTCCCGAGCCCGCCGCGGCGAGCAGCACGGCGCGGTCACTCGCACTAGCCCAGAGGTATTTCAAATACTGCGCGAAACCGATGTAGCCCGACGCAATTTCGAGCGGCCCGGAAAGTAGGAATTGCCAGATGAAAAGAAAGGACATCAACCGCCCCCAGCGTTCCCGCCCGAAACCATCGCGCAAAAAAAGGTAGCTGCCTCCCGATCCCGGCATCGCGGCGCCAAGCTCACTCCACACCAACCCATCCGCCAGTGCGACGACGAGCGCGACGAGCCAGCCAAGCATCGCCTGGGGTCCGCCGAGCGCAGTCATCAGGACCGGGATCGTGATGAATGGCCCAATGCCGACCATGTTCGACATGTTCAGCGCGGTCGCCTGCACGATGCCGATGCCACGCTGGAGGCGGGGCTCGGGGGCGGGCGGTGCCGTGGCCGGGAAATTCAAGTTAAGGCAAGTTAAAGGGACAAAGGGCCAGGTAATTCGTACACTTGGTAATCAGTACAGTTCCCATGAGCCACTGGCCCAGGGGCGCGGGCAGGTTGCCCGCGCCACCCACTTCGGCTTGGGAATTCGGACTCAGACCACCGCCGGCGGCGCGAAGCCCTTGCGGTAATCGCGGGACACTATTTCCTTGTTCGCCTTGTCGTGGTTGCTGAACCGAAAATTGGGGGCATCCCAGCGAAGTTCCTCGCCCGGAAAACGCGTCGCTTTCACCGCAAGCAATGCCGGCTCGGTAATGCGCCAGCCGATATCGAAGGGCGTCCAGAGAGGCTTTTTGTCGCCGAGACAGTTGTCCGCCCAGTCCTTCCAGTGGTTGCGCGGAGCCACCTTGGGTTGTGGTTCATCTTCGATTTCCTTGCCCTTGCGGAAGAGCGTGATCGCGCCGTCGGCCTGGAGCAGCAGCGTACCTTCTTCGCACACGACCATCGTATGATTGGCGCCCGGCTTAACCGGCGGCAGGCCCAGAGCGGCAAACGACGGCAACAGGGCGTCGTCGTTGTAATGCACAACGAACTTCCCGCGGGCAAACTTCCCGCCGCCCGGATACGTGATGGTGCTCTGGTTGTGGTTCGCATGACCGGTGTTCGACGGTCGCGGCGAGTGGGTGAGAACGGCTTCCGGCGAAGGCAGGTCATAGGCAAAGTAGAGCAGGTCGAGCAGGTGGCATCCCCAATCGGCCAACTGGCCCCCGCCGGTCTCCCAGAACGTGCGCCAACGGCGCGGCGCCAAATCTTCGCTGTAGGGAATCTCGGATTCGAGTGGCCCCCGCCATAAGTCCCAGTTCAAATACTCCGGCACGGGCTGTGCCGCCGGATAGGCGCTCAAGGCATCGGCGAAATAGTGGCCGCGCGACACGCCACCCGTCCATACGTAGGCCTCAACCGGCCGTCCTAGCTGGTTGCTGCGCAGGATTTCCACGGCCACCATGCGCCCCCGATTGCAGGCCCGCTGATTGCCCATCTGGGTCACCAGGCCGGGCCGCGCCTTGAGCCCGTCGCGGATCATTCGGAGTTCGGAGAGTTGATGAACGAGTGGCTTCTGGCCGTAGATGTGTTTGTTGTGCTTCAACGCCGTCAGTATCGCCGGCGCGTGGTGGAAGTCCGGTATGTCCACAATCACCGCGTCGAAATCGCCGGCCCGATTGGCGAAAGCCTCCCGATAATCGCTGACGGTCCAGGCGTCGGGATGTTGCTTTTTGATCTGGTCGATTTCCCGGCGGTCCACATCGCAGAAGCCGGCCCATTCGACCATTGGATGGCCTTTCAGGCCGCCGCGCTGGAGGCTGCCAATGCCGCCCACACCGATCTGGAAGATTCGCAGCTTGCTGTTCTTGTTGACCTGCGCGCGCGCAGGAAGGGAGAGGGATGCAAGGCCGGCGGTGACGATTGCGCCGGTTCTGAGAAAACTCCGCCGGGTTACCGGGAAGAAAGAAGGACGTTGCTGTAATGTGTTCATAATGGCTCGCCGCCAACAATGCACTGATTGCCGCGCGGCTCAAGCAAAGGATCGATCTAGAAAACCAAGCCTCCGCCGCCCGAGGCATCCCCCATTCACGGCGAGACAAGTTCCACTCGATCCAGTCGCTCTACAGGATTCCAGCGCACACGGAAATCCCCCCCGTCGAGCCCGCCGAGGCGCATCGGCGTTTCTGCCACAACCCTTATTTTATTACGGAAAACTCGTCCGCCGCTGGAGAGTTCAGGGTGGACTTGCGCTGAGTTTGGCGATGCGTGGCGCAGGGTCAATCCAGCACCAACATAGCGCGCCGAGGAAACAAATCACCCCGCCAAGTCCGATACCCCAAGGCCAGCCGAAATGGCCGCTGATCCACGGGGTTATCACCGGCGCCAGCATGCCGCCGATGTTGCCGCCCGTATTGCAAACGGCCGCAGCCGTCCCGCCTTTGCTGGCGCCGATATCGACGGCCGTCGCCCAAAACGGTCCTTCGCTGGCGCCGATAGCGGCGTGGGCCAGTGCGAACCACGCGATGATCCACGCCGGGTCGCGCGCCAGGACGC
Source organism: Pedosphaera sp. (assembly GCA_009695205.1). GTDB lineage: Bacteria > Verrucomicrobiota > Verrucomicrobiia > Limisphaerales > UBA9464 > SIBK01. The sequence goes on from SIBK01000020.1 coordinate 32,826, forward strand.
CCAGACACAGCATCACCGCGCTCAAGGCCATGCCGCCACCTGACACGAACGCGCGTCCGCGCCGCACACCCAGCGCAAGCGCGAGACGTCCGGAGAGCCAACCCCCCAATGGCATGCCCAGCGCCAGCGCCAGTTGCAAGATGCTCGCGTAGTATTTGCTTGGCGTTTCACCGAGGTGCAGCACTTTGTCGAAGTAGAACTGCATCCAATAGACGAAGAGGTATTGGAAGTAGCCCACGGCCGCGTAGCTGAGCGTGACCAGTAGCAGGCTGCGATTGCCCAGCAGTGTGGACCAGCCCGCCCAGAGGCTGCCGGACGCCGATGCGTCCGGAATCCCGCCGGCTCCAATCAACTCCTTCTCGGCTTGATTGACACCTCGATGCTGCCCGGGCCAGTCCGTCGCATGATAAGTCCACACGACGGTCAGCATCGCGGTAATGCCAGCGCAAACCAGGAATGCTGCCGGCCAATCGACAACTCGGATCAGCGCGCCAAAACCCGGGTAGCTCACAGCAACCCCTACAATTGCAGCCGCGGTCACGATGCCGTTGGCCCAGCTTCGCTGCGCGAATGGAAACCAGTTCGCAATCGCCCGCGCCGCAGCCGGGTGCAGCGGGGCGCTGAACAATCCCATCGTCCCACGCATGAGGGTCAGAGCCAGCAGCAAGGACGCGCCGCTGCTGAAGACCCACCCGGCGACGCCGGTCAGCACCCCAAACAACGCCGAACCAAATCCAACGATCATCAGCGCGCATCGCAACCCAAAACGGTCGATGAAAAGTCCGCCGGGAATCATGAAGATCGAATAGATGAGCAGGAAGCTCGAATAGATCACTCCCATCTTTGTCGGCTCGATGGAAAACTGCTCCATGATGCGGTCGGTGCCCGCGACCGACATGCTCGCGCGATTGACGTGGCTGATGAGGCACAGCCCCATCATCATGGCGACGATGTGCCAGCGGATCACGGAGGGGGCCTCTGCCGCAGGCGCCGGTGCAGTCATGGAATTGTGGGCTCTTCCGGCTAATCTGTGGGTGCTTTTCAGTGATGGGAAGGCGCAAATTGCAAAATCGTACGGGATCGGATGGTCGTCCAAGGCACCACGAGCCTGCGCCTTTCGGACTTATCGAGCTCTGGAAGTGGCTCTATAGGACAGTGTTGAAAAACTAACCGAACCGCCATCCACCCACAGATTCTGCGGATGAAGCGAAGTGTGTTTGGAGCACTCTGCCCGACTCGGCGACGAGGCGCCGTTTCACGAACTCTTCGCTTCAGCGTGAGATCGAATTGATTTGCCGCCCCGCCGAAGGGGCGCTGAAATTGGCATGCGACGGTCAGCTCACCGACGGCCGGCGGTCCTTGCAGTTGAGCTGCGGTCGCTTGGGTCGGAACTATGTGATCGAAGCGTCCTCCGACGGCAAGACGTGGACACCCTTCCAGACGAACCGCGTCGAACGCGGCACTGGCACAGGTTTACAAGACGGGGAAAGTGGAGCCGTTTGTGAAATGGGATGCGGGGTATCGGCTTCCGACGGAAGCGGAGTGGGAGAAAGCGGCGCGAGGGGGGGCAAGTGGGCGCCGATTTCCGTGGTCGGATGCGGACACGATCACGCACAACCGAGCGAATTACTACAGCCCTTCCACCAACTCCTACGACATCAGCGCCACGCGTGGATACCATCCGACGTATGCAGTTGGGGTCTTTCCACTCACGAGTCCTGTGGGGTCGTTCGCTGCGAACAGGTTTGGGCTTTATGACATGGCCGGGAACGTGTGGGAGAGGTGCTGGGATTGGTACGGTTCGTATTCGAGTGGATCTCAAACAGACCCTCGGGGGGCTGCTTCGGGCTCGCTCCGCGTCATCCGGGGCGGCAGTTGGGGCAACTACGCGATCGGCTGCCGGTCGGCGAGCCGCAACTACAACCTCACGCCGACCGGACAGGAACCACTACTTCGGATTCCGGTCGGTCTTGCCCCCAGGTCAGCCTTGAGCTGAACAGGAAGGGGTGAGCGGAGCAGCGCCAGAGAGTAGCGCATGGCGAGGAGCCATGGGACCGTGATAGTACGCTCGGCAAGCCCACTGCCATGGGCTATTCGAGCGACCAAGCACTGCTTGAATTCCAATTCGCCACCCACAGAACCTCCTTGTTCGCCTTGTCGTGATTGCTGAAGCGAAAGTTCGCGGAATCCCAGCGCAGTTCCTCCCCCCGGAAAACGCATCGCCTTCACCGCCATCAACGCCTGTCGGCGGCCATTTTGACCCCATAGGAATATGACCCTGATCGCGGCGCAGGTTGCTAGGGGGCGCTTACCCGCGTCCCGGTGAAGACGGCGTCGTCGAGGCGGTTGAGCGGGCGTCGGGCGGACCAACACAGCCCGCGGTAGACCAACACCCGGTAGAGTGGATCGTCGTGAGTCCACGTGAAGTGTCCGGGGATGCAGACGAAAAGGCGGCCGCCGTTACGTTCGGCTGTCCAGACTTGCGGTTGGGGGGCACCGTCTTCGTCGGTGGTGGCGATGGTTCGGGTGCCGTCGCCGTTGCCGTTGAGCCGCCAATAGGGTTCCTCCGGCCGAACATCGGTTTGGGGAAAGCCGATAGTGATCGGGTGGGGTTCATATTTCAGGGTGACGTCGCCGCGGCGCCATTGGTTCCCGGTGCCCCACACCCGGCCGAGTCGGGCGGCCAGCGGTTCAATATCGCGGCCCCCATTCACGGAAAAATGGAGGAACACGAGACCGCCACCGCGCGCGAGGAAGGCATCCAACTCCGGTGCCTTGGCAGCCTCCCACGCGGGGTTGTTGTGAAAGAAGGTAATGACATCCGCCGACTCGAATTGGGCCTTCGTCGGCCAGCGATCCGCTGCTTCCGTGGTGACGCCATCGACCCGGGCGAGAATCTTCGTCCATCGTTCACGCCAGAGGGGATAGTCATGCAAGCCAGGGGCGCCGTGGCCGGGATCCTTCGCCGCGGCGCACAGAACCACCCGGAAGGGTTGATTCCGTTCCCGGTCGGTCATGGGTTTCACCGCCGCGAGAACCCGCTCCACCTCCTGTCTGGACCGCAGCCCGGGGATTGGAATGCCTTGCACGACGGGGGGAGTATTTGCGGGCTTGGTTATATCCCCGAGCTCCGCCTCGCCGGGCAAACCTCTGGAAGAGTCCGCCGCGAAAACGATGAAAGGGGTCCGAAGGGCCAGAACTGTGATCAGGAGGAGCCGGAACATAGAGAATCTGGGGCGAGTGTTGCTGAGATCCCGGCGAAGGCAATTGCTAATCGCAAAGCGTCAATAAAGGGAATTCCTCCAAAATCAAGATTTCTCAATCCCATCGTCCCACGCACGAAGGCCAGCGCCAGCACCTATGACGCACCGCTGCTGAAGACCCAACCGGCGACACCGGTTAGCGCCACGAGCCCTGCTGAACCCAATCCGACGATCATCAGCGCGCATGGGAACCCGCGGACCAGGAAAGCGCGCGGTTGGCTCCCGAGACCCGTACCGTGACCGGATTGACGCCGGTGGGCTGGGTCACGGGCACAAGTGATAGGAGTTCGCTTCTTGATGCTCCACCACTACAACTCGAAGCGTGCGGCAAGGCCGAAAATGCCGGTGCGGACAGAATCCCAGGAATCGAACGAGCAGGTGCGGATGGCGTTTGGCGCGTCGTCGGGCTGGCATTCTCCGTTTTCCTGTCCGAGCGAGGCTGGAAAAAATGATGAGAAAGGCCCAATTTCACACGTTGACCCGGAATGCCGTCTTGCTACGTTTCGTCCATTGCACCACGGGAACCAGTACGGTAAAAAACTACAGACTATGTCCTTACAACAGAATAAGGGCGGCGATTCACGCCGCGGATTCCTCAAACGCACGACGGGTATGGCCGCCGCGGTCGCCGTCGCGAATCAGTTCAAAACCCCGGTTTACGGCCAAAATCAGGCACCCAGCGCCAATGTGGCCGGAGCGAATAATCGCATCGTCTGCGGATTCGTCGGCATCGGAGGCCAGGGGTTCGGGGCTCACGTCACAAATGTTCACAAATACGCTGCCGAGAACAACACGGCCATCGCCGCGCTGTGCGATGTGTCGAAGACACGCATCGCGACCGCCCAGAAGCTTGTGGGAAGCAACGTCAAAGGCTACGAAAACTACGAAGAAGTGATCGCCCGGAAGGATATTGACGTCATTTTTTGCGCCACGGTTGACCATTGGCACACCAAGGTGAGTCTGGCGGCACTGAACTCGAACAAGCATGTGTACGTCGAGAAGCCGATGTGCCGATACCTCGGTGAGGCGTTCCAGCTTTACGACGCGGTGAAAAGCACCGGCAAGATTCTCCAGGTCGGCTCCCAGGGCTGCTCCGATATGAAGTGGCATAAGGCCGCTGAATGGATCAAGGCGGGCAAGATTGGGCCTATTGTCATGAGCCAGGGCAGCTACATGCGCAATGCACCGAAGGGCGAGTGGAACTACAAGGTTCAGAGCTGGGCCACTCCGGAAGATCTCAATTGGAACCAATGGATTGGCAACCAGATAAAGAAGCAGGTGAGCTTCAATGCCGACCACTACTTCCGCTGGAGGAAATACTACCCTTACTGCGCCGGTCTGCTCGGCGATCTGTTCCCCCATAAGCTGCATCCGTACATGCTGGCCACGGGCAATCCGGAATTCCCGACCCGTGTCGCGGCGGTCGGCAACAAGAAAGTGAACACGGATTCGAAAGCCGATGGTGACAGCAAGACAGATTTTATGCGGGACGTGCCCGAGATCATCCAACTCATCGCCGAGTTTCCGAGCGGCATGGTTATGCACATTACTTCCAGCACGGTGAACGAACAGGGCAACCAGGAGCGAATCCGAGGCCATAAGGCGACGCTCGACATGGCGAGTAACAAGGTCGAACTGAAGCCGGAGCGCCCTTTCGCCGAAGAAATCGATCCCGAAACCAGCCAGACGTTTGAGGCTGAAAGCGTTCCAGCCCATCACCGGAATCTCTTCGAAAGCATCCGGATGCACAAACAACCGAATGCAAACATCGACCTGGCAACCAAGGTGCAGACGGTCATCTCGCTGGCCGAAATGTCCGAACGGCTCGGAGTGATGTGCCACTTCAATTCGACGACCCGCAAGGTTACGGATGGCGGGGGTCGCGAGATTCAACCGATCACCTACGGCACGCTCGATCCGTCCTAACCGACCTCAACTCAATGAAGGGCCGGTCCCGCATGGAGGGGACCGGCCTTTTTCGTGAGACCGAGTCCAACGGCGGCACCTTCCCTGGCGAAGCAAAAGCAATTGCAGCGGCTCACCACTCCTAAAAGTTCGCGCCCTCGATCGACGTTGCGACCGCCCCGCAGCGGTTTGGCTCAGGACCCCTGGTATCAACGATAACACGTAGTTGTGAAGTTCAAAACATTGTGCGGGACGAAAAGGTACCTACAATATTTTCATCAAATATTTTCAGAATATGACTTATCTCAAACGCTATTTTTCGAGAATTACGTTGACGCTGTTTGGTTTGATCGCGGTGGTTGCGATGGCCGCCGATACGGGAATGGACGCGGAAAGGCTTGCCCGGATTCCCAGGCGAATGAATGAATTCGTCGACGCGGGAAAGACCGCAGGTGCGGTGACGCTGGTGGCGCGGCACGGCGAGATTGTCACGTTCGAAGCGGTGGGGTATCAGGATTTGGAGGCGAAGACCCCGATGCGGAAAGACACGATCTTCCGCATCGCATCCCTCACGAAGCCCGTGACGTGCGCCGGGATCATGGCGCTGGTGGACGACGGGCGATTGGCGGTGATGGATCCGGTGGAGAAATATCTGCCGGAGTTCAAGGGTCAAAAGGTGAATCGTTGCAGCACAGTGGCGGGGCCGGATTGTCCGGCGGTCACTCCTTCGAGACCTATCAATATTCTGGATTTAATGACGCATACGTCGGGCCTGCAGGGCGGCTTCCCTGCCCCTCCGGGTGGTGAGGAGCCTGCGGATCTTGCGACTTTGGTGGCTCCAGGCGGCAAGACGATTCTGGCGTTCGAGCCAGGCACGGCCTGGGGTTATAGCAATCTAGGCTATGCGGCGCTCGGGCGGATAATTGAGGTTGTGTCGGGGAAACTGTACGATCATTTCCTATCCGAAAAGCTCTTCCAGCCCCTCGGGATGAAGGACACGACATTCTTTCCGAATGCGACGCAGAAGGCTCGCGTGGCGGCACTCTATACGGATGAGGGTGGGAAGTTGGTGAGGGCTGTGGCGACGGAGAAATCGTCGTTTGAGGCGAAGATTCCTCGGCCTGAAGGTGGGTTGTTCAGCACGGCGGAGGACATGTTCCAGTTCAACCAGATGATGCTGAACAAGGGGACGTTGCGGGGTCATCGAGTGCTGTCAACGTCAGCCGTGGAATTGATGGCTTCCAGCTTCACGGGGGATTTGAAGACCGGGTTCGCACCGGGCGTGGGGCATGGGCTGGGCTATGAAGTAGTTCGAAATGTGCAAAGCGCCGTTCGTTACAACTCCGTCGGTAGCATTGTGAAGGGCGGCGCGTATCGGACCTATGAATTCGTGGATTTTGAGAAAAGCCTTGTGGGCGTCCTGATGATGCAGCGGACCAATGGCGGTGGCGATGTCGCGGATGAGATCAATGCGTTTCTGGCGATGTCGGCTGCCGCGATTGAGAAATAGAACGTGACGTTGAATACCGGTATTTCGGCCCGGGCATCGTATTTGGAAAACTATCGTATCCATGTCAGACGCATCGGTATCTCCCGGGGTTGGTCGAACGAGCATTCTTGCCCGTGAACGCACGCTTGCGGCTCCTGGATTCAACCGTTGGCTGGTGCCACCGGCCGCACTGGCCATTCACCTTTGCATCGGGATGGCCTACGGCTTCAGCGTGTTCTGGTTGCCTCTATCCCGTGCCATTGGAGTGAATCAGCCGAAGTCCTGCGGGGACCTGAGCCTGCTGGTGGCGCTGTTCACCACCCGCTGCGACTGGCGTGTCTCCGACCTCAGCTGGATCTACACGCTATTCTTTGTGTTCCTTGGCTCGGCCGCAGCCATCTGGGGCGGATGGATCGAACGTGTCGGGCCTCGTAAGGCCGGGGTTGTGGCCACGGCATGCTGGTGCGGCGGTATCGCGGTGGCCGCCATCGGCGTCTTCGTGCATCAACTCTGGCTGATGTGGCTCGGCGCGGGTGTGATCGGAGGAATCGGGCTGGGTCTTGGCTACCTCTCACCGGTTTCAACACTGATCCGCTGGTTCCCGGACCACCGGGGCATGGCCACGGGCATGGCCATCATGGGCTTCGGAGGAGGCGCCATGATTGGCGCGCCGTTGGCCGACATGCTCATGCAAGTTTTTAAGACCAACGAGTCCGTCGGCGTCTGGCAAACGTTTCTGGTTCTGGCCGCGATCTATTCCGTGTTCATGCTCGCCGGGGCCTTTGGCTACCGCGTTCCTCCGCACGGTTGGCGCCCGGAAGGATGGGAGCCTCCGTCTGGAGGCAAGTCGATGATCACGACTGGGCACGTCCACCTGAGCAACGCTCACCGGACTCCCCAGTTTTGGCTGATCTGGGCTGTGCTCTGCTTCAACGTCTCCGCCGGAATTGGCGTGATCGGCATGGCATCCCCGATGCTCCAGGAAATCTTTGGCGGACAGCTAATCGGCCAGCCGGGGTTGCGTTTTACGCAACTCGACGCCTCCCAAAAATCGGCCATTGCCACGATCGCAGCGGGCTTTACCGGCCTCTTGTCGCTCTTTAACATCGGAGGCCGGTTCTTTTGGGCCTCGTTGTCTGACAGGATTGGCCGCAAGGCAACCTACCACACGTTCTTCATCCTCGGCATTGCCCTCTATGCTCTCGTCCCAACCGCAGCACACGCAGGCAGCCAAGGGCTTTTCGTCGTCAGCTTCTCCCTCATCCTGTCCATGTACGGCGGGGGCTTTGCCACCATCCCGGCATATCTGGCGGACATCTTCGGGACGCAGTTTGTCGGGGCAATCCACGGCCGCCTGCTGACGGCATGGTCAACCGCCGGCGTCATCGGACCGGTGGTCGTTACCTATATCCGCGAATTTCAGATTAATTCGGGCATCCCCCGGGAGCAGGTTTACGATTTCACGATGTATCTCCTCGCCGGAATGCTTGGGCTCGGCCTTGTTTGCAACGGGCTCGTCAAGCCGTTGCCCAAAAAATGGTACATGTCGGAGGAAGAGTTGGCCGTGCTCCGCGCGACGACGCGATCGACAAACTCGGCGGAAGCCGGCTCCTTCAGGATCGGCCGAGGCGGCCTCGACATCCAATTTGCCCTGGCCTGGACCGCTGTCGGCATTCCAATCCTGTGGGGTGTCTGGATGACGCTGCAAAAGGCCGCTGCGCTATTCCGGTAATCCGGCCACTCGGTAGCGGCGGCCCGCAGCCTGCGCGGCGTCGGCTCATTTGGCAGTCCAGTTGCACCCGGGAGCCGGGCCAACTCAACGGTACAAACTCTCGGTGGCTGGCCCTTTTTTTCCAACACCGACGCTCGAGCGCAACCCCTTCGAGAACCACACCGAATGGGGGAGCTTGTGATCCCGTCGGGGGAGCTATACGTTCGTCGAAAGTCCGTGCAAAAAAGAGCGTCATATTGGTGGTTTATCCCCCTGATCTCGTGGGCGATCGCCGCCCATGCGGGTGGCTCGACGTCGGGGCGTGAGGTGGTTTTCAATCGTGATATCCGTCCAATTCTTTCCGACAATTGCTTTCAATGCCACGGCCCGGATTTGAAACGGCGCAAAGGCAAGTTGCGCCTGGACAACAGCGAGGACGCCCGTGCCGATCGCGAGGGAATGCCTGCGCTGGTTCCCGGCCAACCAGACAAAAGTGAGCTGTTTCGCCGGATCACCCATTCGGACCCGGGCGAGCGGATGCCGCCCGCCGATTCGGGTCGAACATTGAGCGTTCGCGAGATTGCCCTGCTTAAGGACTGGATCCAGCAAGGCGGCACTTATCAGTCGCACTGGGCGTTCCTGCCGCCGTCGCGCCCAGGGATGCCCTCACAATCGGCCACCGGCTGGGCGCGAAATCCGATCGATCAATTTGTTCTGGCCGAGTTGGAGCGACGCGACCTCAGACCTTCCCCCGAAGCAGAAAAGACCCTGCTCCTTCGCCGGGTCACGCTGGATCTCATTGGACTGCCACCCACGATCCAGGAAATCGAAGCCTTCCTCGGGGACACGCTGCCAGGCGCCTACGACCGGTTGGTGGATCGACTTCTGAATTCCGAACGGTACGGCGAACACATGGCCGCCCCGTGGCTCGATGCGGCGAGGTATGCCGATACCAACGGCTACAACAACGATACCCCCCGCTACAACTGGCGATGGCGTGACTGGGTGATCGCCGCATTCAATCAAAACCTCCCGTTCGACCAATTTATCACCATTCAACTCGCTGGTGATCTCATCCCCCAGGCCTCCCTGGACCAGAAAATTGCCACCGGATTTAACCGCAACCACAACATTACTTCGGAGGGCGGAATCATTGATGAGGAATACCGGCTCGAATACGTGGCCGACCGTGTGCAAACAGTTTCGACCGTGTTTCTTGGCCTGTCGATGGGCTGCGCCCGATGCCATGATCACAAGTTCGACCCCATTTCGCAGAAGGATTACTACGCGTTCTTTGCGTTCTTCAACCAGGTTCCGGAAGAGGGGTATCACCATGAGCACGTGGGCAACGTGAAGCCTGTGATCGATGCGCCCACCTCGGAACAGGCGCTGCGCCGAGATCAGCTGGCTGTCGAACTCGCCCCGGTGGCGAGCCAGATCGAGTTACGGGAGGCCCGAGCGAGGAGGGAGACGCTGTTGGTTCGGGGCAAGCGGGTTGCATCCGCCGGGACCCATCCAACTCCAACTCCACCGATCAGAGATGCGAGCGCCTTGGATCGAGTCTCTCCACTCCCTCTCGGGACCGCCCACGCGGCCGGCCCCACGAGCCAGGATTCTTTGCTCACCCTCCTGAACATTATCCCGGACTATCGGGCCGAGGCTCAGGAGACGGTTCTGTTTAAGAGTCGGTTGGCGGCTTCGGATTCGGCCTATGCCGTGCTTCGAACCCAGTGGAATAGGTTGTCCGAAGAGCAGGCCGCCCTGCGCCGGACAACGCCCACCGCGATGGTCATGCAGGAATTGGATTCGCCTCGGGACACGTTTGTCCTTAAGCGCGGGCAATATGACAAGCCGGACGGGAAAGTATCGGCAGCCGTGCCCGGCCTTTTCCCACAGCTCTCAGCGGAAGCCCCGGCCAACCGCCTCGGCCTCGCTCAATGGCTCGTCCGGCCCGATCATCCGCTGACTGCCCGGGTGGCCGTGAACCGCCTTTGGACCCTGCTTTTCGGCCGCGGGATCGTGGAGACTCTCGAAGATTTCGGATCGCAGGGAGCATGGCCAACCCACCCGGATCTGCTCGACTGGCTGGCGACCGAGATGATCCAGCGCCGTTGGGATACCAAGTCCATGCTGAGATTGATAGTGACCTCGGCCACTTACCGGCAATCGTCGTCTGTCACACCCGCATTGATGGCCTTGGATCCTGACAACCGATTCCTGGCGCGCGGTCCGCGCTTTCGGCTGACCGCGGAGATGATCCGGGATAATGCGCTCGCCTTGCCCGGTCTTATACACCATCAGCTCGGTGGTCCCAGCGTGAGGCCTTATCAGCCGCCAGGACTTTGGACGGAGGTGGCGGTGGCGGACGATAGCTATAGCGGCGGGGACTATCGGCAGGACTCGGGTTCTTCCCTCTACCGAAGAGGACTCTACACGTGGTGGAAGCGCACATGCCCCCCGCCAGCCCTTAGCACTTTCGATGCGCCAGATCGCGAGTTTTGCCAGATGCGCCGATCTCGCAGCGACACCCCGTTGCAGGCGTTGGTGCTGCTGAATGACCCGACGTTCGTGGAGGCGGCGCGGCACTTGGCGGAACGCATCCTGCTCGAGGGCGGAACTTCGGTCCAATCCCGGGCGATATTCGCTTTCCGGCTGGCGACTGCGCGGCGGCCCAAGCCGAGCGAACTCGACATTCTCATCCGCATCTTCGAACAGCACCGTCTCCACTATGCAAACGATGTGGCGGCCGCGCACGCGCTGCTGGCGGTCGGTGAATCCAAATCGGACACCCAGTGGGACGCGCGCGATTTGGCGGCCTGGACAACGGTGGCCAGCATGCTGCTAAATCTCGATGAAGTGATCACCAAAGGTTGACGCAATGTACAGTCCTCAGGAAATAGAACAACGGCTGACACGCCGCCATTTCTTTGGCCGTATTGGGACGGGCTTGGGAACCGCGGCGTTGTCGTCGCTCCTGAACCCGACGCTGCGGGCCAGCCCAGCCCAGTTTCCTGCCAGGGCCAAGCGCATTATCTATTTGTTCCAGTCGGGCGCTCCTTCCCAACTCGAAACGTTGGATTACAAGCCGCTCCTCACCAAACTTCACGCGACGGAACTGCCCGACTCCATTCGGGGGGGGCAACGCTTGACGGGGATGACTTCCGGGCAAAAGAACTTTCCAGTGGCGTCTTCGAAGTTCCGGTTTTCCCAATATGGCCAATCGGGCGGATGGTTTAGTGAGCTCCTCTCGCAGGTGGGGGGAGTGGCGGACGAACTGTGTGTCATCAAGTCGATGTTCACCGAGGCCATCAATCATGATCCCGCAATCACGTTCATGCAGACCGGAAGCCAGCAGCCGGGCCGCCCGAGCTTTGGAGCGTGGACCAGCTATGGGTTGGGTTCCGAGAATCGGGAACTGCCCGAATTCGTCGTCCTGATCTCCAAAGGCACCGGACTTCCCAACGCCCAGGGATTGCTCAGTCGCTTATGGGGAAATGGGTTTCTCCCCTCTCAGCATCAAGGAGTCAAACTGCGCAGTCAGGGCGATCCGATTCTCTATATCTCAAACCCGGGCGGCATTGATCCGAAAACCCGGCAAACGATGATCAAGGGAATCAATGAGCTCAACCTGCTCGAACACGACGCCATTGGAGACCCGGAAATCACGGCACGCATCGCCCAGTATGAGATGGCCTACCGGATGCAGTCTTCCGTTCCGGAATTGACCGATCTTTCCCGCGAGCCTAAACAGATCTTCGATCTATACGGAGCCGATGCGCGGAAGCCGGGAACCTTCGCCTCGAACTGCCTGCTGGCCCGTCGCCTTGCCGAACGGGGAGTCCGGTTCATTCAGCTCTATCATCGCGGGTGGGATCAGCACACAAATCTCCCGGACCATATTTCGAAGCAGTGCCATGACGTGGACCAGCCATCTGCAGCGCTCATTGCGGACCTGAAACAGCGAGGGTTACTCGACGACACGCTGGTGGTTTGGGCGGGTGAATTTGGCCGGACCGTTTACTGCCAGGGCAAGCTGGAATCGAATAACTATGGGCGCGACCATCATCCGCGCTGCTTTTCGATATGGATGGCAGGAGGTGGAATCAAGCGCGGCATTTCCTTCGGCGAGACCGACGATTACTCTTACAACGTCATTCGCGATCCCGTCCATGTCCACGACCTGCAGGCGACCCTCCTGCATTGCCTGGGCATCGATCACCAGCGGCTTACGTTCAAGCACCAGGGCCGCCACTACCGGCTGACGGATGTGCATGGGCAAGTGGTGCGGCCGATCCTCGCCTAATTCGTGAACAGCACAGGGCCAGTGTGGCCTTCGCGAACCACCAATCCCAAAGGAAGTGGGTCTCCGGCCCAAGGCTGCAAGGCTGCAAGGCAAGGGATACCTTGGGGAACCATTTTCTAAAAAAAGCAGCGCCAAACGGGACTTCCGGACTCGGCTAAGACTTAGCGATTGACAGAAAAGCGGTACTCATAAGCCGCGCTCTCCTCCAGACATTTGAAGCCTGCCCGGGAGGCTCTTGACGACCATTCTCCCGTTACAGAATACCCGGTTGCACGAAGTATCAGATGCAGGGGTTTGCCGTTGAACGGGTTGATTTTAAAATTGGAATCGCGAACGAGATCGAGTCCTCCCAGATTCTGCGGCATCCGATGGTTCTTGGCGCGATATTCCTCAATCGATAAGGCGGCACACGCGGCATGGATCATCGACACACATTCTAATTCCATCCGCATCAAGGGGGTGGACATGTCCCCCCGGAAAGTTGGAAAGCCCATGAAATCGCTGCGTCTCCGGGAACCCTGACCTGCATTTTCCAAAGCCATCAAGGGGTTGGCCCGCTCTACCAACGGCAGCCTCCAGATCCCGAGAAGAGTCTCTTGATGCCGCAAACTACGAAGCCCTTCCACGTAGTCTGCTCCGGTAAACTGAGCAAACTGAAAATAGAGTTCGAGCGTGGGCGGAATCCACGCGGGTCCGCCGCGCACCATTCGATCCAGGCTCTTGCGGTAACCCGCGGTCGTTGAAGCGAGGTCAGCCAGTTGGAATTGTTCCCAGGTCAGGTACTGTTCAAGAAATCGATCATTCATCGAGGGGATCAATCCCGCGCGTAGTTGACGGAGTCGGGCGGTTTCAATTGGGCCGGCGGAGAGCATCCCTTCCAGACTTTCGAGAGCGATTCGAATAAATCTCATCCGCAAGAACTGGCCGTTCCAACCGGGGTGATCTGCCAAGACTTCCGCCAAGCGTAGAATTTCCAGAATTGCGTCCGTCGCCTCATTCGGGTGCCCTGTGGCGCTCGCCAGACCGGCCACTTCCTTGAGGCGGAGCACAAAGACTTCGAGTTTATGCGGTTCAGGTAATCCGTGATCGGGGGCGGCTGCCAGAGAGTAATCGTATTGCACCCGCTTCCGGCGAAGGACTTGACGCAGATTCTCCAACTCGATAGCCCAATCGGCGAGCCACGCTTCTATTTTAGCAAACTCTTCCTTTTTGAGCGGATAAATGCGGAAATCCTGGTACTCTTTGGTCCCCTTTGGACTCATTCCCGGCGTCGCTAACCCGTTCGCTCGGATCAATGCCCCGAGCCCAGCAACCACGTTTTCATGAGGGGCGACAGTCGTTTTCCAGCTGTCCGGTAGTTGATTTGGGAGAGGCTCTCCTCGCGCTCGAATTATTTCCACCTGCGCTTCGAAGGCGATCCGCCGGAGTCGTTGTTTCCATTTAACTGAAATCGAGATTCCTAGAATTAGAACGGCGGCAGCGCCTAGGAAGTAGCTTCGTTTGCGGAATGTCGACCGTCGAACAGCCAGTGGGATTTTCGGTTGCACTTCCGTATGCGCAGGCGCATTCCCACCGAATCTGTCCGCTCCTGGAACAGCGTCAGCCGAGTCTAAAGCCTGCGATTGATCAAGCCCCGATGCCCTCTCCAGCGCCGGCGGCACGATCGGCCGACTTGACGATAGGGGTTTGCCAGCGGCGGGAGCGCCAGTTTTCAGGGTGCCCAGACCTTCTGAAACGACGCGTCGCATGAATTTGAGAAATCGCGCCCTGGCCCAAAGCCCCATCGGTATGTTGATCGTTGCAACCAGTGCAATCCACAACAGTCCTATCCGGCCGATTCCCGAATCTTGGAAACCGAAGGCCGCGAGGAACCACGCCCCTGGCAATACGGCCATCGGCAAAAATAGGAGAATCGGGAGGAGGAAGATCCACCGCATGCACGCCTGAACGGCGGCGTTCGCCGTGAGCTTGGTCAACCCGTACCAGAGCGCCAGCCATCGGACTGCCCAGATATCCAGACACAACGTGACCAGGCAGGTTGCGAAGACTATCATCACCTGATCGACTTCGGACAGCCTTGCGTTTCGCGCTCATCCGAAATACCCAACCAAACTCGCCGATCAGCAAGGCGACAATGGGCATTAGCAGTTGTTGACGGTGGGATCGAAAATGCCCCTTCGCGATTTGTAATACGTCGACCGGAGTAGAAAGAATCAGCTCCAGTGCGCCGCTTCTTCGATCCTCCACTATTTGATGGCATGTTTCACTGGCGATCCACGCTTTGAAAACCGCGTGGACCATTCCCAAGAACCCGGATAGAAAGATCCAAGGCCATACAAATCCGGGCATTTGAGATTCAACGGCCATCACCACCAGGAGGATCGCCCCCACGAAGATCCACCCATATGCTCCCTTGCGCGCGTGACGCAAACAAAGCCAAGTTATAGCATCTACATCGAGCAATCGTCGCCGTCGCCGCTCTCGATTCGCTCCGCTCCCATAAGTCCATCGATTGCCCAGATGCCAGATCCATTCTCCGAATCGGTTTCGCGCAAGACCGGTTGCGGCTTTGCGTGCGAAATGAGAGGCGAAGCCAAGCAATACTCCCGCTGCGAGCCAATGCCCCCCAATCCGGGTTTCAAAATTGAACAAGACCTTTCGGATCGCAGGCCGGGTCGCCTCGTCGCGCAGGAATGGCAATGTCCATTGATCCAGATATTCCGCCCAGGGCAGAACCATTTCAAACCACCGATGTGCGGGTTCCTCCGGCGTTCCCGATCGCACATGCAATCCAAGCACCGTCGCGGCGCCGTGCAGGAGTTCGGTCACCGACAACGTTATCACCAGAGCGGCGAACGCCGATTTCCGCTCATTCAGACTCAGGCTGGAACAGAACAATCCGATCGAGCCCGAAAAGACCACTGCCGTCAGGCAGATCCCTGCGACTCGTCCGAGATCTCCCAGAGTGACCCCTCCTGCCAGAATCAACACCGAGAGCATCGGCACGAGACCCATCACCGCGTATAGTATCGGTAACAAGGCTGTAGTCAGTTTGCCACCCACAACATCCCAGCCCGTTAGATCTGTAAGAAAGAGCAGCCCCAGCGTGCCTTCCCGGCGCTCGGAACTGATCGCATCCGCCGCAACGACCGCCCCCGCCACCAGACAATAGTAGTAAATCCAGGTGCCAATGGATTGAAAGATCACCCGCCCCGTCACTGGAAGAGCCGTCCCCGTCATTAAAGTAAACAGGAACAACGACAATCCCACCAAACCCAGCGCCGAGATCCACCAGCGCACCCGTTGATTGCGACCACGTCGCGCCGCCGTATATAACTCCCGTCGGATGAGTGGCGCTGCCGTCATGTCAGTTTAGTCAATCGTGCAACGTGATGGAACGCGGCCTGAAGTGAAAGGCTCTAATCTGCAGATCGGTGCCTTCAACAGGCGTTACGAATCCGAAGGTGCGACAGAATGTGAACGCCATGAGTCGAAGACGACTGATTGACCGGCAATGAATCATCGGGCACGCGGCGGCGAGTTTTTCGAGTATTGAATGCTTCAGCACAGTTTGACCGGACCACAGCAAGATCTTCACGCAATCGGTGCTATCCTTGCAAGGGATGCGTGAGGCCGCCCACCAGTTCTCATTTTGCGGCCTGCAGAGCAGGATTCCGACCTGCCGATTGCGGGAGTCTCTGACTCCAGGCATTCCCGAGGGATGTCTGCGGTCGAACGATTCCCGAGCTCCGGTGTTGGTTTCCCCAATCCCTTTGCATTGAGATTGCGCAGAGTCCTTCACCGCCTGTAGGCTGACCACCCTGGTTGAAGACACACGAGGTTCGGCACGTGGGCTCGGCCGGGCCTCACCGCCGCTCGTTCTGTATCAGGCTCGATGAACATTCTGCAAACCGCCCTCCGCCGGCCAATCACGGTTGTCGTGATCGTCATGGCCGTTGCACTCGGCGCCTGGGTTGCTCTTCAACGCATGAGTCGTGACGTGTTTCCTCCGCTCGGCGTCCCGACCCTTTACGTTGCCCAACCCTTCGGAGGCATGGACCCGGCCCAGATGGAGGGTTTTTTGACCTATTATTATGAGTACCATTTTCTTTATATAACCGGAATTGAACACGTGGAATCGAAGTCGATTCAAGGCGCAAGCTTGATGAAGCTTCAGTTCCATCCGGGAACCGACATGGCGGGTGCGATGTCGGAGACCGTGGCATACGTGAATCGCGCTCGTGCGTTCATGCCGCCCGGGACGCCTGGCCCGTTCATCACGCGCTTCGATGCCAGCAGCGTGCCGGTGGGTCAGCTTGTGTTTTCGACCGACAATCCAAACCGGACTGTGGGGCAGATGCAGGACGCGGCGCTCAACATGGTGCGTCCACTCTTTGCCACGTTGCGGGGGGTATCCGCACCGCCGCCCTTTGGGGGGAGTGCGCGCACCATTGTCATTAATCTTAAGCCGGATCGACTGAAGGCTCTTGGCATGTCGCCCGATGAAATTGTGCAGGCCGTGTCGCAGGCGAACACCATTAGCCCGTCCGGAAACATGAATCTCGGCGATCGCTATCCGATTGTGCCGGTTAATGCGGTGGTGAAAAACATCAAAGACCTGGAAGCAGTTCCGCTCCGGGTCGGCAGCGCGGGCGCGGTCTTCCTCCGGGACGTGGCGACCGTCGAGGATTCCAGTGATGTGGTGACGAGCTATGCGTTGGTGAACGGCCGACGGACGGTTTACATGCCGGTAACGAAGCGGAGCGACGCCAGTACGTTGTCGGTGGTGGAGTTGGTGAAGAAGAATTTGCCCAAATTCCAGATTGCGGTGCCGGACGACATCAAGGTTTCCTATGAATTCGACCAATCTCCTGTCGTTCGACGTTCGATTCGCGACTTGGTCCGGGAAGGAGCCATTGGGGCTGTTCTCACCGGCCTCATGGTTCTTGTGTTTCTGCGGGATTGGCGCAGCGCATTGATAGTGGTCGTCAATATCCCGGTCTCCTTATTGGCGGCTGTGTTTGCACTGTGGGCCTGCGGGCAGAGCATCAATTTGATGACGCTGGGCGGCCTCGCGCTCGCCGTTGGGATTCTGGTCGACGAGGCGACGGTTGCGGTGGAGAATATCCATACCCATCTCGCACGCGGTGTTCGGCCGGCTCGGGCGTCACTCAATGCCACGCGTGAGACCGCGTTGCCACGAATGCTGGCAATGCTCTGTGTCCTTGCGGTGTTCATTCCTGCATTTTTTATGCAGGGTGCGGCCCGGGCCTTGTTCGTTCCGCTCGCCCTTGCTGTCGGGTTTTCCATGGTCGCCTCCTTTATTCTGTCGAGCACATTGGTCCCCATTCTAAGCGTGTGGCTGCTGAGGGGAGATCGTCTTTCCGAAGTTGTTCATCGCGGGATCGCAGTGATCCATGAGCCCTCTCCCGATCGTGCGAAGCCCATCGTCGAGGATCCCGGATTTCTCGAATGGATCCAGGCAACCTATGGCCGTCTGCTCGCGAGAATCCTGGGGGTGCGGTGGGTGCTTCTTCCTGCGTACCTTGGGACCACCTTGGTCCTCATCGGATTTGTAGGAAGAAAACTGGGGACCGAGATTTTCCCGACCGTGGATTCCGGCCAGTTTGCACTTCGTCTGCGAGCTCCGAGCGGCACGCGGGTCGAAAACACGGAGCAGATTGCCCTCCGCACGTTGGAAATCATCCGTCGCGAAGCGGGCGCGGAGAACGTTGCTCTCACCATGGGCCTCGTCGGCGTCCACGCACCGAATTATCCCGTAAATCTCATCTACCTATGGAATGGGGGACCGGAGGAGGCCCATCTTTCCATACAATTAACCGCAGGCTCCTCCGTAAACATTCCCCGATTGAAGGAACGGCTCCGCGCCGTATTCGCCTCCGAATTACCCGAGGTTCTTATGTCGTTCGAACCCAGCGACGTTGTCAGCCGAGTGATGAGCTTTGGTTCGCCAACGCCGATCGAGGTGGCGGTCAGCGGGCCCAACCTCGCGGTCAGCAAAGAGTACGCCGACAAACTCTACGCAAAACTCAGGGAAATTCCCGCCTTGCGGGATATTCATTTCGCACAATCGCTCGATTTTCCGACGGTCGATGTGACCGTCAACCGCGAGCGTGCCGGCCTGCTTGGGGTGAAGATGGCGGACGTGACGCGATCGCTCGTGGCGGCGACGACATCGAGTCGCTTCACAGTGCCGAACTATTGGTCGGATCCGAACTCCGGGGTGAGCTACAGTCTGCAAATCCAGATTCCTCAAGCTAAGACGACATCGCTCGAAGACGTCCGTAACGTGACCGTGTCGGCTGCGGGCGGAAAGTCTGTGCTCCTGCGTAATGTGGCGGGTGTTGCATCGGGTAGTGCCGTCGGACAATACGAGCGATATAACATGGCCCGCGTGATCAGCATTACGGCGAACATTCATGGTTCGGACCTCGGCAGTGTCGCGCGAGAGGTCCATCGTGCCATCGCCACGGTGGGCGCTCCTCCCCCCAAGACAAACGTGGCGCTACGCGGACAAATCGTGCCATTGACGGAACTGCTCGGAGGATTTCAGTCGGGGCTGCTGATTGCGATCGCCGTCATTTTCCTGATGCTGACGGCAAACTTCCAGTCGATACGATTACCGTTTGCCGTCCTTTCAACGGTGCCGGCGGTGATCACCGGCGTTGTGCTCATGCTTTGGTTCACGAAGACGACGGTGAATATCCAATCCGCGATGGGTGCGATCATGGCTCTGGGTGTGGCAGTGGCGAACGCGATCCTGATGGTTACCTTTGCAGAGCGCGATCGCCTTGGAGGCCTTGATGCCACGGCGGCTGCGGTGAGCGGCGCCCGCAGCCGATTGCGGGCCATATTGATGACAAGTCTGGCGATGATGGCGGGCATGCTTCCAATGGCGCTCGGCCTCGGCGAAGGTGGGGAGCAAACGGCTCCGCTGGGGCGCGCGGTCATTGGAGGACTAGCGGCCGCGACCCTCGCGACGCTGATCATGCTGCCGCCAGTTTTCGCAATCGTCAGTGCTCGAGCCAGTATGCGGTCGGGATCATTGGATCCGGACGACCCGCTCAGCCGGCACTGTGATTTAACCTAAGGCCATGACCAAACTTTCAAGAGACGTCCCTGCAACGCTTATGAGATATACCCTTTCTTTAACAATTGCCGTCGGGGCCGCTCTTTGGATTGCGTCCGGCCCAAGGCTGCGGGGAGCGGATGCGCCGAAGCCTGTGGAGGTCAAAATCATTCATCCGGTGCGCGGAGAGATTATTCGCACAATTACCTTGCCGGGCACGATTCGCGCCAACCAGCAGGTGACTCTCTCAGCCAAGGTGGGAGGGTATCTGAAGTCGCTCGCGGTGGACCGGGGCGATCGTGTGAAAGCGGGCCAGTTGATTGGGGAGATTGAAGTGCCGGAACTGATCGCGGATGCCCTGAAAAACCGTGCGGAACTCGTGCGTGCGGAAGCCGAGGCAAAGGTGTCCGACTTGGAGGCCGGCCGATTGTCCAAAGCGCAACGGCAGGCACCGGACCTGGTGCTGCCGCAGGCAGTCGACAATTCGGAGGGCCGGCTCGCCATGGCGAAGGCAGGGGTCGAAGTGGCCCGGGCCAATATCGAACGGACGGAAACACTTCTGCGATACGCACACATCGTCGCGCCGTTTGATGGTATTGTGACCGCACGATTTGTGGATCCCGGCGCGTTTATTCCCTCGGCTGCCGGCGGCGGCCCGGCGCAAGCGGCGGCTCTCGTAACGCTTGCGGATTTCGACTCGGTGCGGGCGCAAGTTGCGCTCCCGGAGGTCGAGGCTGCCTTGGCGCAAGTGGGGCAACCGGTCAAACTTACGGTGGAAGGTCTGGTTGGAAAATCCTTTGCGGGCAAGATCAGCCGGATGAGCTATGCGCTCGATGACACAACGAAGACGATGCTTATAGAGGCCGATTTGCCCAACCCCGATCTCGTGCTCCGGCCGGGAATGTATGCGGCCGTCAAAGTCGGGTTAGAGAAGCACCTTGATGCGATGACCCTTCCCGTCGAGGCGATCGTGATGGAAAAGGTAAATGCATTTGCGTTCGTGATTGAAGGGGGCAAGGCAAAAAAGACGGCGATCCGAATCGGATTCAATGACGGCTTGAAGGTCGAGGTAGTGAGCGGATTAACTGGAAGCGAGAAAGTGGCGTTGGTGGGGAAAATGGTTCTGACCGACGGCGCAGCGGTCACCGCAACGGAGGTCCCATGAACAGTGCGATGGTCTGGTCAGTACGTGCCGCCGGGTTCGCCGTGGCGATCGGCCTCGGGATTTCACCTGTAGGCCGGGCGCAAGGCACGAACGAAGCGCAGCGGATCGATCTAGTCACCGTCTTGCGCTTGGCAGGCACACAAAATATAGAGGTTCAGATCGCGCGCGAACGGTTGGCCGAGGCGCAGGCGGATCATGGGAGTGCGATCGCACAACTGTTTCCATGGGTTGCCCCGGGGATTGGCTACCGGCGTCATGACGGAAATCTGCAGGATGTTGCAGGAAACATCACGGAGGTTCACAAGCAATCCTATGCGCCGGGCGGATTGGTGGGTGCTCAGCTTGATTTGGGTGAGGCGATCTACAAACAGTTGGCAACGAAACAGGAAGCCACTGCTGCTTCGCATGGGCTCGAAGCGCAGCGGCAGGAGAGCGCTGCCGGCGCTGCTCTGGCGTATTTTGACCTCTTGGCGTCAAAGTCTGTGGTGGAAATCACGAGTGAATCGGTGCGTCTCGCCGCCGACTACGAAGGGCAGGTCCAACGGGCGGTCGAGGCTGGGATCGCATTTAAGGGGGAGCAATTGCGCGTCCGGGTTCAACGGGAGCGGAATCAACTTGCCTGGCAACGGGCCCTCGCCGACGCCCGAATTGTGTCCGCTAAACTCGCCCAGACCTTGCGCCTGAATTCTACCGTGGAGCTGCTGCCGAGCGGATCGGATTTAGTTCCGATGCCCCTGATAAGAACCAACCTGATGCGCCTGATTGCACAGGCGTTGGCGGGGCGTTCCGAGTTGAAACAGAGCGGGGCGAGCACGGCGGCAGCGCGAGAACTTCGCCGGGGAGCCACCTATGGTCCGCTGGTACCCACGGTTGGTGCGCTGGTTTTTTGGGGGGGCTTGGGTGGCGGTCGAGGCAATGATTGGGGCTCTCTCGATGGGCAGGAAGATTACTCTGTGAGTCTGAGCTGGCGCCTGGGGGCGGGAGGACTGCTTGACCTAAACCGGCAGCGCGCAGCCCAGGCGCGTCTAAACAGGGCGCAATTGAGCAATGAGAAATTACGGGATGAAATCACGCGTCAGGTGGTGGAGGCGGTAACGCAGGCAGAGTCGCTTGCGGAGCAGTTGGCGATCAGTCAGGGCACAGTGACAACGGCGGAGCAGGGATATCGGTTGGCGCAGCAGCGGAAGGAATTTGGAGTCGGAATTGTGCTAGAAGCGCTCCAAGCCGAGCAGGAGTTAACGAGGGCTCGTCTCGACTATGCGCGTAGCATTGCGGAATTCAACAAGGCCCAATACGCATTGCTGAGAGCGGTGGGAGGATTGTGAACGGAAGGGGCTACTCTCTGGCGCTTCTTCGCAGCGTTGCTCCGAGCATTACCCGCTATTGTCCGCGAGTGACGCTGATGGCAGCGAGTTCGGCGTGCTCTTTGTCGCCGTTCATGGCCAACTCCCTGCGCTCCCGGTCCCAATCCGCGCCCTCGTGCCCTCGTGCCGGCTTGGGAACTCACGGAAACATTAATGGACCGTTGCCTTAGGGGTCAGAATCAGCTCCCAGATAAAGCCTTAAGATGTAGTTTGATGTCGGACGACTCGAAACGAATTCAACGTGGCCGTCACAGAAGGAAACGCCTCCACCATCGGCACCGTGGTGGTCGATGGGGTCAGGAATATTGTTGCGTGTCCCCTGTTCGCCATCGTCTCCATCCATAAACAGCCACGCTTGAGAAGGACTTGCACCGGTACCTTTATAGCCCGCTGCAAAGCTAAAGGATGACGGGTACTGATAAACCCAACTTTGTACATTGGACAGCGTCTTCTGGGCATCAGGGCCGTCTAATCCTGAACTGTTTCCCCACCACCCGAGAATTTCGTAACTCGTACCGGGACTTTTCTTGTCAAAAGCAAATTCTGTCAGGTCCTTCAAAACCGGGTCATCGCCGGGGATTCGTCGAATGAAATTTGTGGTGCGAATAAAGTTTTGAGTGCTGGGGCAGATAAAGATTTTTAAATTGGAAATGTATTTCGGATACAGCCAACTCTGGTCGTCATCGCCGCCATGTTGAATATTGGGAGAAGTTTCCTTTCGAGCCATCGTCCGCATACATCTGGCTGCCGAGTTGCAGTTGCTTCAAGTTATTGAGGCAGGAAATCCGGTGACCTCTTTCTTTGGCTTTAGTCAGGGCCGGCAGCAACATCCCGGCAAGGATGGCGATGATGGCGATCACAACCAATAATTCGATCAACGTGAAAGCCGGCATCTTATGCCTCGAAAGGTTCGCGCAAGAACAGCGTGATTGACGGCAGAGATTCATGTTTCCAAAGAGCGAACCCGTCGGCCGAACTGTTGGGAAAAGCAATCGTTGTTTTCGGTTGCAAAGCAAGCCCACCAAGAAAGCTATTGACGACTGCTCGCGACTGCATAAAGTCGCCGCGCCTGAAGCCGATGAGTATGCAGATCACGATCAGTGTTCCCGCGCCACTGCGCAACTGCTGCGCTGGCGCCTCGGAACTTTCGCTTCAGACGGAGACCCTCCGCACCATGCTTGAGGAACTTGAGTTGCGCTATCCGACGCTTCACCGGAGTATTTGCGAGGAAACCGGCGCCGTGCGGTGACGCATCAATTTGTTCGTGAACACCCTTCACATGTGCGACCGCGACGAACTCGATACACAGCTGGAAACGGGCGACGTCGTCACCATCATGACTGCAGTCTCCGGAGGTTAAATTATGAGCGACCGAATCATCCTTTGCATCGGAACCAAGAAAGAGCTTTTCGTGGCCGAGTCGTCGAAGACCCGGCGCGGCTTCACCCGGCGCGGGCCATTCAACCAGGGCATAGGGGTCTATTCCGCGCTCATTGACATGCGCGGCACGCCCAAACTCTATGCGTCAAGCTGCAATCCCTTCTTCGGCATGAAAATCGTGCGCTCAACCGATCTCGGGAAAACCTTCAAGGAAACGAAGTCGGCACCCGCCTTCCCAAAGGAGGACGGCCGTGCGCTGGCCAACATCTGGTCGCTCGAAGCGGGCAAGGACAAAAAGGAGCTGTTGTGCGGCGTCGAGCCGGCGTCGTTGTTCAAGAGGCGCGACGGTGGCGATTCCTGGGAAATGGTTGCGGGCATCAGCAACCACAAACACTCGCGCAATTGGCAACCGGGCAATGGCGGGCTTTGCATGCACACGATCTTGCGGGCCGGGAATCGCGTGCATCTCGGCATCTCAACAGGCAGCCACTACTTAAGCGAAGATGGAGGCGAGACCTTTGCGGCTGCCAACCAAGGCGTCGGCGCGGGGTTTACGCCCGATCCCTTCCCCGAGTTCGGCCAATGTGTCCACAAGATCGCGGGGCACAAGAATGCGCCCGGACGGCTCTATATGCAGAACCACGGTGGCTGGTCCGAATGGGACGGGCCAGGAGGGCGGCGGCCAGACATCGGCGTACTGCGCAGCGACGACCACGGCTACACCTGGCGCTCCATCGCCAAGGGACTTCCGTCGGACTTCGGTTTCCCCCTCGTTGTGCATCCTCACAACCCCGACACACTCTATGTGGTGCCACTCGAACCATTAACGCGCACCTGCCCCGGCGGTAGGCCGGCCGTCTGGCGTAGTGAAAACGGCGGCGGCTCGTGGAAGAAGCTCGCTCAAGGGTTGCCCAAGAAAAACAGCTACTTCACCGTCTTGCGCGACGCGATGGACATCGACAAGTTTTCTTCACCGGCCCTCTACTTCGGCACGACTACCGGCCAGCTTTGGATGGGTCGCGACGGCGGCGAGAACTGGGAATGCGTGTTCGACGCCCTCCCGCCGATCCACTGTGTGAAGGCAGCGGTTGTGTGATGATCTGAGGATTGGCAAGCAACGCCCTGTGGGTGGAATAAAATCCATCGTGTCCTCCAAAACAATGATCACAAAATTAACGAAGGACGAGATTACAGCTTTTGTCGGGAAAAACGCCGATTACTACTTCACTCGATGGACGCCCCTCGTGGAAGGGCAGAATTGGATCGCCCAAGCTCGCTCTCAAGAATTGCCTGAGAATGCTCTTATGGACGCCCTTTCCAAGCGTGGTGGAACGAGCTTTGGCGCTGCGTTAGGGTTTTTTGCGATATTCGGGGCGGCCATCGTCGCAGTGTCCTCAGGGTTGAAGTCCTTCACTAGCGGGCAATGACAGTAAGTTCCGCACCATGCAACTCATTGCCTGGCTCAGTTCCATCCTCGCGGCTCTCGACGGCTCCGGTTGCGCTCCGCCGCGGCCCGTGCCAGATCGCAACCCGGTAGTTCTCGTCCACGGGCTCAGTTCAAACTCGAGCGACATGACCCGTATGGCGCATTCCTTTCGCCGGGCGGGGTGGGAGGTTTTCACGCCTGACATAACTCCAGCCAATGGACGGGTGGGCATCGATCAGCTGGCCTCACAATTGGCTGCCTACACGGATCGTCATCTTACAGGGCGGAGATTTGACCTTGTCGGGTTCAGCATGGGTGGACTCGTCGGCCGATACTACATTCAGCGTCTCGGCGGTATCGAGCGAGTCGATCGATTCGTGACGATCGCCACTCCGCACCACGGCTCCATCATGGCCACTTTTCTCTTTCAACCCGGCGGACGGCAGATGCGTCCGGGCAGTGACTTCCTCCGCGATCTGGCGCGCGATTCCGATCGGCTGGGTCAGATACAATTCACCTCATTCTACACCCCGCTCGACCTGGTCGTCGTCCCCGCGCGCAGCTCCGAGATGCCAGAAGCGTCCAACATTCGCCTCTGGGCGGCGCTGCACCCGTCGCTAATTATCGAGAAACGCTGCATCCGCGCGGTGGCGAAGACGTTGCTTGAAGAATGCCTTCCGAAACCAAAGAAAGCGCCGGTTGCAGACAGTCGGGGTATCAAACCAAAAGCGGATCCAACCTGATGGCCCGTAAAGGGCGGATCCACCCGTCGGCAGGCGGTTCCTTGAACGAACACCATTTTCCACATACAGTATTTGCTTTCTACGCTCCCTGGTCATAAAGCATCAAAACCAGGATTACCCCGTCGGGCATAAATTCAAGGACCGGCCCTTCGGCGAAATTCGCCTTCGATTGGAATGATAACGCCAACACGCATTTGCCGGCTTTGGTAATACTTGAATGTCGCGCCGACCTGCTGCGTGCGAGTCTGATCCAGGTCCATTGTCCGTGAGGATTTGGTGAATTCCACGAGCTCCCTCGGCAGCGTCGCGTTGGCAGTGCTGTCCCAAGCAAATGCGAACTTCTGTTCCGGCACCAACAAAAGAGGCGCCAACTCCGGTGTCGACCATCGCTTGTCGGGAAACTACATCCGCAGATTCCCCCACAATAACTGCCGATCCGTTATCAACGCCAGGATACCTGCAAGAGAGTCCCGTAGTTGATTGGCCAAGGCATCATAGGGCCGGTTAAGCGGTTGGTTGAGAGCGAGTCGTTCGGCCAACAGAATGCGGGCTGGAACAAAAATGGTCACAACCAGTGCGCTATAGTGCTCCCCAAAAACTAGACCAGGGGTTTAGATGGTGAGTGAAGAGAAACCATCAGGACAACTGGAAGAGCACGATGAAACGACAACGAAAAAAGCACAGTGGGGTTTTCAAGGCCCAGGTGGCTTTGGAGGCGGTGAAAGGCG
>SIBK01000121.1 GCA_009695205.1 Pedosphaera sp.
TGGTTTCGAGCGAAGGGAGAGGTATCGAGCGGGGCTGTGGAAGGACTTAACAACAAGATTCGAGTGACCACCCGACGAGCCTACGGCTTTCGGACATATCGAGCACTGGAAGTAGCTCTATATCACAGTCTTGGAAAACTACCTGTACCTCCACCCACCCACAGATTCTGCTGAAGAGGCGGAATTAGATAAAGGCGGTTGATGGGGCCAACAGGGAAGCAGCATGAAGTGGGGATTCATACCCCGGAAACTTTTCGTGGTGATTGATTGCCGCAATCGAAGTTTTTTAAGGGTATATTAGTCCGGTGGCCCGTTTTTGCCGAAGGGATTCTTTGAGCGAGGCCTTTGGGATGTGCGGGCGAATGCGGCGACACCTGCGGCGGGTGGCGGCGGACCGAATGAATGGACGCCCGACGCCATCCTGCCAGGCCGCTGCACGAGACCACCCAGCAAGGTGCCCCAACCCACAACAAGGTGCAGACCGGTCGCTACCGTAAGACCCGGGACCGCGATGAGTCGCAGTCCATACAGGAGGAGACCGCCGCACATTACGACGGCTCCTGTCAGAAGACTGGCTCCGGCCATCTTGCCGGCTCCCCCTGGCGTGAGCGTTCGTCCGCACACCCCTGCCAGCAGCCAGACGGGCACAACATATGCGGCAACGAGAATCCACCAGAGAGCCAAGAGGGCTATCAACGTGCCCAACACGATGCCAAGGAGGCAGACCCACTTCCAGGCTCCCCACCAAGCGAGTGCCTCGATACGGTCGAACTCAAGCCGCATTCCGGCGGGGTAGCGGATCAAAACCGAGCCGAGAAGGCCGGAGGCGGTCAGGTGGCGGGGACCAAACGTACACTGCAAATCAGCCGCTTGGCTGTTGGCGGCATCGCCCGCTGGATCTGCGGCGAGGGCGAGGAAGCCGTTTTCGCTGAGTTGCCGGCCACCGAGTTCGGGCCAGTCAAGGCGGCCCCCAGTGATGCGAATGATCCCGGGTGGAAGGTTATCCAACGCTCGCTGAATTACAGGGCAGGCGACCCGCCAAACCAGCCAGCCAGCGATCAGGCCGGCAACCAGCCCGATTGCAATCTGCCATAGGAGCAGCGGACCGACCCGGGCGGTTGCGGCGTCGGAGGCTCCGCGAAACCCGAACACCCAGGGCAATTCCCCGGGGTCTGGGAAGCTTTTATCATGGGATGCGGCCTTCGGCACCGGGCGACCCTACAGGCAATCGGTCGGAGTCCGAAGTTTGAATTCTCCAACAATTCCTGGAACTGCGGCGCCGATTTCGGGCGCGGTAGGTTTACCGACGTGCGAGCTCAGGTGCGGGATGCCTCGGGAGCCTGGCCTTGGGCACCCGGCTGTTGAACCACCGCGACGGGCAGCGGGAAACGTAGCTTCATCACGTCGTCGACCAGGACCTCGATGTGGAATAAGCCGGAGACGGGAAACTCGACTTGGGGGAAGACACTGACATTGGTCGCATGCTGGCCGGCGTCGCCCAGTTGAAACCGGACGGAGCTCTTCCGCAGAACTGTTGTGCCGTCCGGGTGAATCAATCGAGTTTCCTCGGTGAACTGCCCAAGTCCGGCAGTCCAGCGATTAAAGAGGCAGAGCTTCGTTGCCGTGATCGGCACTTGGGGGACTCGCACCAGACCGATAATGCCTATGAGGATGAAATTGCCACTGGCCTCCTGCCGCACGTCTTCACAAATCAACGAGCATTGCAGGTCGGGTAGGATCCGATTTGGTTTCATAAAGGGGCGCAGGTTTTCAAGTCCCGGCTGATGGGTCAAAGGCGAAAACGGGAAAAACGCGAATCGATCGGCAGGCGGTGCTACTCGGGTTTTGCCATTTTCTCTCCCGCACGCAAATATTCCCAGATTGCCTGGAGTGTTTTCGGCCCGTCGCCATCCAGCACATCCGAGAGTGGACTTTTCCCCTCTTCGTCGAAGTAAACCGGCATTTTGGTAGTGGGATCGAGACTGATTGGGCTTCGAACCCATCTCCGAAAGTAGTCGGGCTGCACTCGTGTGAAACTCTGCGCGAGGTTAATGCCCGGCGCCTCGAAGACTTGGGTCGCTGCGAAATCGCCCGCTGCGTGACAGCTCACGCATGAAAATCCGCCGTTGACGCTCACCAACTTGCGGCCGATCGCGGCAAGATTGCCTTCAGACACGGGATCCGGCTTCGATTTTGGCGGCAATCCGTGCGCGGTCGCCAAACCCAAACCCAGCAGAGGGGCATAGGCGGGAAACGCCGGCATCCGGGCATCGAGCCACGGCCGGGGTTTTTTCGGGATGCTCCCCTCAATGAAGGCAGCCGCATATTCCGGTTTGAGTTTTCCACCGATCAATTCCCAGGCTGGAAATCCTTCAAATTTTCCGTGGCATTCGCGGCAATTCAGACGCACCGATTGCCGTTCGAGAAAATCCGCCGCGGTTCCGTGCGACAAGGAGTTTCGATCCGTTTTCAGGAATGCCTTAACCGCCGCACGCTGCTCCGCGGAGAATCGGAATCGCGGTGCGCGAGTCTCCGGCTCCGATGAGGGCTCTTCCGCCAAACAGCCGGTATTGAGTTTGCCACCCGTAAGTTCGCTGAGACTTCGCGTCGTAAACTCATTCTTCGCGCCCTCGAGCGTATGACAATTGAGGCAACCGCTCGTCGCAACAAGCCGCCTTCCCTTTTCAAGCCCAGAGGGTCCCGCTCCAACTGCTTGAGCGTCAGGCTTGTCTGCCGCCGCCAACAGATAGGCCGCCAAATCCTCTGCCTGTTCGCTCGTGAGACCAAAGTTTGGCATCCGGATCCACGCGAAATGTTCCTCCGGCCGAAGCAGGAACGGAACCAGTGCGCCCGGCACAAACTTTACTGCGACTTGCCGTTGCGAAATTTTTCCTAGCTCCGCTTCGGTGCTGCCCGGCGGATTGTGGCACGCGATACAATGGAGAGTTTCGTAAAGGGCCTTGCCTGCCACCGCGTTCCCCTGAGAGCTCGACCGCTTCGCGCCGCCTGTGAGGGATGCTAGATAGGCGGCGATACAGGAAGCGTTTTCCGAGGCATTTTTTCCCGTGAACACCGCAGGCATTGACGTCCCTGACCGAATCGCATGCGGATTTTCGATCCAACTCGCCATCCAACCCGTCTGGCGTCGAGACCCTATTTCCTGGAAGGATGGGGCGTCCATCCCTAGCTCCGGAAGCGCGCCAACCGCCGCGTGACAGCGGACGCAGCGATGTTCGAGTACCAGATCTCGCCCTTGATGTATCTGAAGCGCTTTTGCGAAATCTGGAGTCGCCTCGGCCGTAAGGGTGGCCGCGGGCACCGGATTGAACGGGGTGTCCCTGTTTGACCAGTAGAAACGGACGAAGGCATCGCCCGTGTCGGGGCTCGTGTAGTCAATCTTGATTGGATTCGCACCTTTGCTCAGGCGAACGGGCTTCTCTGTAACGACCGGTATTTCCCCGGTGCCTTCGGTGTCCAATACGACATTGCCGCTGACGGTCAGCTTCACCTTCCCCCGGGCGATGAAATGAAAGCTGTACTCTGCCCGCAGTTCGGAGGAGATGAATCCATTCCAGGACGCCGAGAAGCTGCCGATTGGGACAAAGGGCGTGGCCGGTTCCCCGGCCGGGATGAACCGTTGCACATTGGCCGTGCGGTTCAGGTCCGTAATGCCACCGGACTGGTATGTCGCCAGAAGGCCCGGATTGGCTTCAGCTACGGCTCGGCAACCCAATACCATCAACAATACGCGCGAAAGAGTACGTCTCATTTTCGAGGAGTGGACGATGCCGATGCCGTGATTTATCCGGAAGGGCAAAATAGTGGCGGCGGGATTGACGGCCGTCTTCAGGGTACTCAATACGGGATGCGCACGTCGGGTTCCTTGATCGGAAAGTTCTTTATATTGCGTGTCACAAGCACGTAGCCAAGGGTCTTTGCGGTTGCCCACACGATCGCATCAGGAGGTCGATTGGGGAATTTTTTGCATACCCGGACTGCCTCGGAGGCAATTTCTACCGAAAGTTGATGGATCGCAAAAGTGGAGAGGAATTCACCGCAGGCCCTCTCTTCTTCGGGGGGTCGCTGCGCCCGTCATGATCTCCATCCAGGAAATGATGCTGATTTCGCTTTTGGTATATCGGGCCAGTTCCCGCTTGGCCTTTTCGAGCCCCCCGAGATAATCGATAAGGACGTCGCTATCGATGATCGCTCTTATCGCCCGGTCCACTCGTTATGGAGTGTTTCAACAAACTAGCCGGCTTTTCGGCCTTAGGGTGAGCGCGATACCGATCGGCAGGTGGATCAGGCCAGT
Source organism: Pedosphaera sp. (assembly GCA_009695205.1). Lineage (GTDB taxonomy): Bacteria > Verrucomicrobiota > Verrucomicrobiia > Limisphaerales > UBA9464 > SIBK01. The sequence continues at coordinate 4,313 of SIBK01000121.1, forward strand.
AGACCCTGCACCACTTCCCCGTGAACATCGGTGAGTCGAAAATCGCGGCCTTGGAATCGGTGGGTCAGCTGGGTGTGATCAAATCCGAGGAGATGCAGTAGCGTGGCGTGGAAATCGTGGACGTGAACTTTGTCCTTCACCGCGTTAAATCCCAGGTCGTCGGATTCACCCCACGTGATGCCGGGTTTGAAGCCACCTCCGGCGACCCAATAACTGAAGGCATTTGGATGGTGGTCCCGGCCGTCGTCCCCGCCCTGCACCATGGGTGTTCGCCCAAATTCACCGCCCCAGACCACAATCGTGTCTTCGAGCAGACCCCGCTGCTTGAGGTCCCGCACGAGTGCGGCGCAGGCGCGATCGGTCACCAGGCAGTTTTTCTTGATGTCGGCTGTGAGGCTCCCGTGTTGATCCCAGGACTCATGAAAAATCTGAACGAACCGGACGCCGCGCTCGATCAGTCGGCGGGAGAGGAGGCAGGCGTTGGCGAAGGAACTTTTTCCGGGTTCCGCACCGTACATCTCAAGGGTTTCCTTTGATTCGCGGTTTAGATCCATGAGCTCGGGTGCGCTGGCTTGCATCCGGTAGGCCATCTCGTATGAGTTGATCCGGGTGGAAATTTCGGGATCCCCCATCACGCCAAGACGCTGTTCATTCAAGCGGCGAACGGTATCGAGTGTATCCCGCTGTAGTTCGCGATCGATGCCGGGCGGGTTGTTGAGGAACAGGACCGGTTCGGCGCCGTTTCGGAATAGGACGCCATTGTGAACGGTCGGGAGGAACCCGGAACCCCAACAGGACTGTCCGCCGCTAATTCCCTTGTTGCCGGTGCTGAAGACGACGAAGCCGGGCAGTTCTGTGGACTCGCTGCCAAGCCCGTACGTTACCCAAGAGCCAAAGCTCGGGCGGCCGAACTGTTGCGATCCGGTGGTCATGAAGATTTGGCCCGGAGCATGGTTGAAGGCGTCGGTATGCATCGACCGGATGATGGTGATGTCGTCGGCAACGGTGGCGAGATGGGGCAGGATTTCGGAAAGTTCCTGTCCATTACGCCCGTGTTTCGCGAATTTGAACTTCGGTCCGAGGAGCGTGGAATTCGGGTTGATGAAGGCGGCACGGTAGCCCTTGAGCAGTTCTGCGGGTGGGAGTTTGCCATTGAACTTGGTCAACTCCGGCTTGTGATCGAAAAGTTCCAGATGGCTGGGGGCGCCGGCCATGAAGAGGTAGATCACCCGCTTGGCTCGCGCAGGCAGGGGGGCCTTTTTGGGCGCGAGCGGATGGAGGGCTCCATCGGCGGAAAGGCGGGGACCGAGAAGGGACTGCAGGGCGATGGACCCGAGACCCACACCGCACTCGCGGAAAAACCATCGTCGTGTCAGGAAGCGTTTTTGTTCCTCGATCAGCGAACCGGAGAGAGGGAGAGGATTCATGGCTGGCATTGAATAAAGCGTGGGCGTGGTGTCGCTGCAACTCTGCATGCAGTAAGGCCGCGGGTTTTCAAAGGTGAGGAACTCCAACGGTGAATTCGGCTTTTGCGGTGTTCACGGGAAAACTTCACGTTTGATTTACTCCTTGGTGATGGCTTCGTCGAGATTCAGCAGCGCGCGGCTCACGGCGGTATAAGCGGCGAGCGTCGTTGGGGTGGCGCCGGCCGGCAGGTTTGTGGGCTTCTCGTTGCGCCCAGTCCCCAGTTCGGCGGCGTTGATCCAACCGTCGGTCAAGCGTGCGCGTGCCTTGGCCAAGAGGGCCAGCAGTTCTGCCTTCTCGATCGCTGTTGGCTGGCGGCTGAGAACCCGGCGGAACACGTGGTTCACTCGATCCGCATCGGATGGGCCAGCCTCCGTGAGTGCGCTGGCCGCAAGAGCTCGAGCGCATTCCATGAACACCGGTTCATTCAGCGCAGTGAGCGCCTGCATCGGCGTGTTGGAGCGGACACGGCGGACACATGAGAAGTCGCCATTCGGCGTGTCGAAATTGGCGAGCACCGGATACGGGGTTGATCGACGGCGAAAGGTGTATACGGCGCGACGATACCGCTGGGAATTCGTCGCCTCGATCCAGTTGAAGGGCCCATAACTGTTCGGAGGATTAAACAGCGAGGCAGGCGCAGGAGAATATACACCGGGGCCGCCCATCTCGAGATTCAGCAGACCACTCGCCGCCAGAGCGGCGTCACGAACAAGTTCACCCTCGACCCGAAAACGGGGGCCTCGTGCGAGGAGACGATTGTACGGATCGCGGGCATAGAGATCCGGCGTGACGCGCGAAGACTGGCGGTAAGTTCGCGAGCTCACGATGACGCGGTGCAGGTGTTTGACGGACCAGGGTGTTCCGGGGGTTTTGAATTTCAGCGTCGGCTCCATAAACTCCAGGGCGAGCCAGTCCAGAAGTTCCCGATGCGAGGGCGCCGGCGCCTGGAGGCCGAGGTCTTCCACGGTTTCCACAATGCCGGTTCCGAAGTATGCCTGCCACGTCCGATTCACAAAGACCCGGGCGGCGGTCGGGGATTTTCTATCGACCAGCCAACGGGCGAGCGTCAGGCGTGACGGTTCCGCGTTCTCAGGGAGCGAATGGAGGAAGGCTGGGACTCCCGCGACGACCTCTTTGCCAGGCTTTAACCAATCTCCTCGTTTGAACATCATCGTACTGCGTTTCTCGTCACCGGGCCCGTTGTTGCGGCGCGCCGAAAGCGAGAGTGTTACGGCGCCTTCAGGATATTCCCTGGCCCACGCATCGATTCGTTCATTGAACTCCTTGAACCCCGGCACCGTCGTCCGCCAATAACTGAAGATGGCGCCGACCTGCGCGGGGCTCCGTTCATCGCGCGGCGTCTCAAACACCTTGCGCACTGCGGCGGGCAGCGGGTCCGCCACGATGTTTGTGGCGGCCGTCACGCTCAGCCGGAAACGGCCGAGGTTGTGGTTCATGTTGTCGTCGGAATTCCAGCCTCCATGGTTCTGCATGAGTTTGAAATTCAGGACCGTTCCGGCGGGGAATGCGATCGGTTTTTCGGGTAGAAATACGGCTTTTCGGGGCACATTCCGGCGGGCGGGTCCGGCGTCGATTCCCCAGGCCGTATCGTCCTTGCCATCGATCGCTAATTCGATGGGGCCATAGGGACGACGTTTGCCCGACTTGTTGTCGAATTCCGGCTCGAGATCCTTTTCCGCATTGGCGAAGTCGGCGGTTGCCTTGACGAACTTCACCTGGAGTTTGTTGGTCGGATTTGCCGCGTCGATCGCTTCCACGTTGAATTCGCTCAAGGCGCACATGCCTTTGATCGAGCGGCCTGGGCCATTGCAGGGCAGATTTGGATCGTTGAGGTATTCGAGGCGAAACGCGCCGATGGCGGGCAGCGAATTAGTGCCTCGGAAGTGAGCGCTCCACATCGTGGGCGCATAGCTCGCTGCCCGGATCGATCCGTCACTGTGATAATAAAACCGTTCACCATTGTCGCTCGAGTTCACGCAGGAGACGATCTGCCAGTCCGGTTGGTCCGCTTTCACGGAATCTTCCCAGCGGGCCATCCGATCCTTCCAGTCCGGGGTGACTTCCCGGATGCGGGCCTCCTCTTCCGCCGTGCGGCGCCGGACATCCGCGATCTTCATGTGCTCTTGCGGTGAGTACGAAACCAGCGTGGCTTCGTGATCATTGTTGAGGAACGCGAACAGCCGGTAATATTCTTCTTGGGAAATGGGATCGAACTTGTGTGAATGGCATTGGGCGCACTGGATGGTCAGCCCAAGGATACTCTTGCCAATACAATCCATCCGGTCAAAAAGACCGTCTGTACGAAACTGTTCCGGATCCACGCCGCCTTCCTCATTAAGCATTGCGTTTCGAAGAAAACCAGTCGCTACCCGCTGATCCTCAGTGGCTTCCGTCAATTGATCTCCGGCGATCTGCTCAATGACGAATCGATCGTAAGGAAGGTCGCGGTTGAAGGCCCGGATCACCCAGTCGCGGTATCGCCAATTGAACCGTGCCTTGTCCTTTTCGAATCCGTCGGAATCCGCATACCGCGCCGCATCCAACCACTGTCGTCCCCAACGTTCGCCGTACTGCGGCGATGCGAGCAGTTTCTCGACCACTTTCTCGTAGGCGTCCGGGGACGTATCGGAGACAAACGTATCCGTTTCAGCGATGGTCGGCGGGATCCCGACCAAGTCGAAGTGCAAACGGCGGAGGAGTGTGATCCGGTCCGTCTCGGGAGCGAACGCGAGTTTTTCGGAGCTTAGTCGTGCTTCCACAAAGGCGTCGATGGGGTGTTGCCCGGGGCTGCCTCCTCCCGGAATGGAGGGCCTTACGGGCGCCCGGAATGCCCAGTGGGTATCCGCCCGATTCGCTTTTGCCACGACCGGCCAAGCTGCCCCCTGATCAATCCAGGCCCGCAGCAGACCAATTTGTTCGATCGTAAGTGCGTCACTCTTTTTCGGCATGCGACCCATGTCGTTTCTCGCGTGGGATACGGCTTGGACAAGGACACTCTCAGCACTTTTTCCGGGGACGATGGCGGGCCCGATTTCGCCTCCACGAAGGGCAGATTCCCGATCATCGAGGCGGAGGCCGTTCTCCGTGCGTGATGGGCCGTGACACTTGTAGCAGTGCGCTTCCAGGAGTGGCTGGACATCCCGCCCATAATCGACTGGGCGGGAAACCGGCGGTGGCAGCTTCGTGAGGTCCACGCTTGCAGCGGAGGTCGTGAAGATACCGATCCATACTGCCAGGAGAGGTCGCCAAAACACCCGGGAAAATTGCATTACGCGAAGTTGCCACAACGTTGGGTAGATCGGTAGGAGATTTTGGGGCGAATGTCCGTCGGACATCGTCTATTGGCGCGCGACTGTGGGCTTGACTTTGCGTTGGATCAGGTCGATAGGTGATGAGCTATCCAACGTGCGTACCATGAAGACACTTTCTGATTCCCGTCGGCCCGTGCGGTCCGGGTTCACCCTCATTGAACTCCTGGTGGTCATTGCCATAATTGCCATTCTCGCCGGGATGCTGCTGCCAGCCCTTACCCGGGCGAAATTGAAGGCAACGGGCGCCGCCTGCATCAGTAACCAGAAACAAATGATCATAGCCTGGATCATGTATTCCGGGGATTTTGGCGACAAATTCGTCAACTTCACTCAGAACAAGAATGGGAAGGGGGAGATTCCGTGGCGATACGAGTCGGCGCCGAAGGCGGCAGTGATTCCGGCTGGAACGAGCCCGGAAAAAAGGATTCAATTGATCATCGAAGAAGGATGGAGACAGGGCGGCCTTGCCCCCTACGCTCCCAGTCCCGGTATCATTCATTGTCCGGGAGACGTTCGGTTAAAGCTGAAAGCTGGAAAAGGGTATACCTATGTCAGCCTGTCCGGTGTGGGTTCGTTAAACGGAGAGGTGCCATTCCTCTACAGCCAAACATCTCTTACCAAACCCAGCGAACGGTATGTCTGGGTTGAGGAAAACGATCCTCGCGGCGAGAATGTTGGTTCTTGGATCATGTCGCAGGGATCGCCGGCGGCGGATTTCAAGGGATCGCAACTGGTCGACTCCACCGCCGTCTTTCACGGCGACGCGAGCACCTTCAACTATGCCGACGGACATGCGGATTCAAAGAAATGGGTGGATCCGGTCATGAAAAAGTACTCCGCGAGCAACGATCCCAACAAATTCAGCAGTTCCCCCAACGATACGGCCTCCCCGAATGACGTTCGGTGGCTTGCCCGGCGTTACCCGTCCGCTGTCAATCCCTGACCGCTTCAATTCGTTGAACCTCTGCCACTCGTTCCCTTAGCTCCACCAATTCCTCCTCAAACCCTCCGGAGAGAATCGGCCAACGACACCACGTTTTCGGATCGAGGTTCTCGTCGTCCAGATGGAACGACGGGGCATAGCGCTCCCGCTTCCATTGATTACGGCTCCACAACCGGAAGAAGCGCTCGATCCAAATGCCCAGTTGACCCGTTAGATACTGTGGGAAGACGGGTTGCAAGATGTCGAAAACCTCGATGGGTGACTGTTTGTCACGGATCGCGGCCCGCTCGATGGCATCCAGGAGATCGTAGGGCATGAGATCGTCCTCGTCGGTTTGTTTTGCACCGGGAGGTCGTAATTCCGCCGTCGGCGCCTGGATATTTACAGCGGCGAGCGCTGGAATGGGATGCAATCCCACTGGTCCGCTGAATTGCAGCCACCGCAGCCAGTGGCGGAGGAATGCCTTGTCAATCCCCGCAATCGGACTTAACCCACCGCTGGTGTCGCCGTCCATCGTCGCGTAGCCAACGGCGGCCTCACTCCGATTACTTGTTGAGAGCAACAGCGCGTTGCGCAGGTTGGTGAGCAACCAGATGCTGGGTGATCGCACTCGGGCCTGGATATTTTGCAGAGCGATGTCGTCTTGCTTCCAGTCGAGTGTTCGGCCAATCGCGCCTTCGATCGTTCGCAAATAGCCGCGGTGCAGTTCCTGGACGTCGAGTTCGTAGTGTTGAGCTCCAATCGCTTCGGCGACCGAACGGGCAGCCTGGCGGGTGGTCGGTCCGCTGTTTTCCGTGGATTGATAGGCGGTCGTCAGAAGACAATTTGTGAGAGAGCGAGCCGTGAGGGGGGTTGGCAGGTTGGGAATGTGCCGCAGCTTTTCGCGGACGCCATCGGCACCGCACTCCTGCAGCGCCAGTTCGGCGGCGATCGACACAAGGCACGAAACCGCAGCGGAGTCCGCACCCCCGCTAATCGATACCACGAAGCCCTGCGCTCTGCTTTTTCGAAGGTAGTCGAAAAGAGCCAACGCTTCGGCCCGGGTAAACTCTTCCTCCTTTAGCTGGGTGCTTGCCTCCCAGTCGCGTGCTGGATCGGGCGGGAAATCGGGCGCAAGACGCCGCACCGGGGGGCGAGTCGGCCAGACAAACGGGGCGGAGATTCTCAGCGGGTTGTCGTCGGCGAAATCAGGCCTGTAGCTGGCTGTCCGCGCCTGACTCATGCGGGTGGCGTCCAGATCCACCACCGCAGTGGTGAGTAGGTGATCGCGAAAGCTAAAGCGGGGTCCGGCGGCCAGCAGTCGGCCTCCGGAGGCGATCAGTGCGCCTCCGTCATAGATCGCCCGGCCTGCCTCGTTGCCGAGAAGGTTTGCGTATAGATAACTGACTCCGAACGCCCGCGAACCCTCGAGGACGAATCGTTTTCGGACTTCGAGTTTTCCAAAGGCGAAATGGCTGGCGCTGGGGTTTAGAATCAGGTCCACCCCGTATTGAGCGAGCATCGCCCCTGGTCGCGCCGCCACCCAGGCGTCCTCACAAATTTCAAATCCGATTCGCACTCCGCCAATTTCGAAATGGAGATCACCCATCGGGTACCGCCGGTCATCCGGCGCCAGCAAATCATCCTTCAGACCGACGGGCCAGGGCTTGAACCATCGAGGTTCATAGTGGATGCCGTCTCCCGCCAAAAATCGCTTGGCCACCAACCCGAGAAGTTGGCCGTCCGATACCACCGCTGCGCAACTAAACAGACCGTTTTGATGAAACACGGGTAATCCAACCGAGACGACTATGCCACGGGTTTCCGGCAGCAAATCCTGCAGGCTGCGCCAAGCGCGCCGGTGGGTGTTCGGCGCATGAAACGCGTCCTCGCACCCGTAGCCCGTTAGACACAGCTCCGGGAGGCAAAGAACGCCGACACCCGTCGCGCGCGCTTCGGCGATCACCGTTCGAACCCGGCTGAGGTTGCCTTGCCAGGCGAGCGGCGTCTGGTTCAGGACTCCGGCACCCACGAGAAGCGATTTCATAAGACCGTCGGTCCGACACAATTCAACCGACAGCCGCAGAAGGCAAGCGGGCACCGGTACCGAACAGCGATTCCGCAAGGGAGTCTGGAATCCGAGCTAGGTGAGGGAATCCCGCTTTTGTCGAAGGAATAAGCCCGCAACTCGAACTTCGAATGCTCTCGCGATCTGAAGCGGATATCGTGAGTTGGCTTTGAGGTTGGGAGCGCGCCCTGCCCGTCAGCCAGGGCACTGGAACCACCCTTACACAAGAACTCCGACCACCGCTGCGGTCAGGTAGCAGGCCAGGAGGCCGCCCAGGAGAGCTCGCATGCCGCACCGGGCGAGATCCGCCCGGCGAGTGGGCGCCAGGGCGCCGATGCCGCCGATTTGAATGGCGATGCTTCCGAAGTTCGCAAAGCCACAAAGGGCGTAGGTAGCCAGCACGACGCTGCGTGGCTCCAAACTGGCCTGACTGCGGACAAGTGAGAGGTAGGCAACAAATTCATTGAGAACAATACGCTCGCCAAGCATCGCGCCGATTGCGCGGCAATCTCGAAGGGGAACTCCGATGAGCCATGCAAACGGGGCATTGGCCCACCCCAACAAAGTCTGTAGCGGATGGGGATCGGCAATCCCACACCAGCCAGCCACGTAGGAAAGCATCCAGTTGACGCAAGCCACGACCGACACCAATGCGATGATCATGGCGGCCACATTGATGGAAAGCATCATGCCATCGGATGCGCCGCGGACGAGAGCGTCGAATGTGTTGACGGTCTCCCGCGGGACATCGGCTGGTGCGCCGGCAGCGGTTGCGCTCCGACCTGATTCCGGCAACAGGATTTTTGAAATGAGCAGTCCCGCTGGCGCGCTCAACACGGAGGCCGTCAGCAGATGTCCAGCCTCAATTCCGAAACCCACGTAGGCCGCGAGCACACCCCCGGCGATCGTGGCCATGCCACCAATCATCACGGCAAGGAGTTCACTGCGCGTCATGCCAGCGAGGTACGGCTTGATCAATAGCGGGGCTTCCGTCTGACCCATAAAGATGTTGGCGGCAGCAGACAACGTTTCACTCCCGCTGGTGCCCATGGCCCGTCGCATAATCCACGCGAGGGCGCGCACCACCCGCTGTAGGATTCCCCAGTGGTAAAGCACGGACGCAACTGTCGCGACGAGGATAATGGTGCCGGTAACCGTGATGACCAATATCAAGCCATTCGTGGGTCCAAACTTTTCCGCGAGAAGAGACTGGTTCGCAAGGGGCCCGAACATCATCGCGTTGCCTTCGTTGGCAAAGCTGATGAACCGGGTCACCGCATTTTGGAATCCGAAAAAGACCCATCGGCCGGGGGCGGTTTTGAGGATCAGCAGTGCAAATCCGAATTGCAGAGTGAGCCCCCAGAAGACAGCCCGCCAAGGGAAACGCCGACGCTCCTCAGAAAGCGCCCACGCCAAAAGGATGAATATCAAGAGTCCAAACCCGCTGACCCAACGTGGCGACATGACGCAACCCTACCCACACTGGTAACGCGGGGAACAGATTTTGCTTTTCAAATTTTCCCCGCAGTCGGCCTCATTCTTGCGCCAACATCCACCAGGATCTTCGTCCACAACCGGACGTAATCCTTCTTACCATCCGGGACCGCGTTCGGGTCGCCGAGGTCCTTCCGTTGGATCCGATCGTTTTCCCGGGCGCTCCAGGCCGCGACGGCCGAGAGGATCGTCACGGTTACAGATAATGTCTAAACTCCAATGAACGCCGACCGAACGCCACCGCCGTTCCATCATCCAGCCCAGGGTTGCGCGGCATGCGCTACCCTGGGAATCGTCCATCAAACCGGACCAACCCCACGACTGCCTCGGGGCTGAGCAGCGAAGTCGCTGATCGCACCGCTTGGCAAGTAGGAAACGACTTGACCAACACGGTAACCAAATCCTCCTCCGGAGCGTCGTTTGCCGTGGTGGCGGCGCGCACGTTCACCGTGCGGTCCTTGCCGTCGTCGCGCAGGATAGGAGTGCGGCGGTTCATGACGTTAACCTGGTTCGCATTGCGGTTGATCATTGGAATCTCAAAAGCCCACCCCTCCAGAATCCCGGCAGGCAGGCTGTTCTTGCCCTTGAATCTCCTTCAGGCTCGATCCAGCCGAGGAATTATCCTCGACGCGGATTCGCTTCCCGCGCAATAAGAGCGATACTAACTCCTCATCAAAGCAAACGATCGATTGAATGAATCGCGACCGGCACAGCGGGGCGATTCATTGCCCATTTATATAAATCGAGAAACTCGCATGAAACGAATCGCCGCAATTAGCGCCCTCGTCCTCACCACGCTTTGTTCCGTCCTTTCTGTCCGAGCGGACGAGCCCAAATATCACGACAGCGATTTAGTCTATCACGAGGCCAAAGTCCCTCCCTATGATCTGCCGCCGCTGCTGGTGTCGTCGGAGGGCAAACCGATCACCACGTCGGAAGAGTGGTTCAACGTCCGCCGTCCTCAGGTGATGGCGCTCTTTGGAAACCTGATATACGGAATCGTCCCCGCGCCCGAGTCGCCGATTCGCACGATGTTCGAAGTGGTGAATGCGAACCGGGAATTCATGAACGGACGCGCCACCCGCAAGGACGTGCGCATTCGCTTCGAGAACGCCAAGGGCTCGGCCGAGATGCTTATCCTGGTATTCACGCCCAATGGCGGTGGCAAGCCGGTGCCAGCATTCCTGCTACACAGCTTTGGCAACAGAACGGTGTCCAAGATTCGAAATCAAAGTCTGGCGTATAACACCCTGAGACGAGGCGTGGCGGCGTCCCAGTCAAGTCGGTCGGCGAAACTGGAACGTAGCCACCGGAGCAGTTTTACGGAGTGCTGAGTGAAGCGCTGGAGGGCAAT
>SIBK01000122.1 GCA_009695205.1 Pedosphaera sp.
GTTCGAGGTCACGCTCGCGTGGCTTTATTTTGTGGTGATGGCCAGCGGCATCTTTGGCCTGGCCTTGTCCCGCCTGATGCCCAAGCGCCTGACCACCCGGGGCGGCGAAGTGCTTTACGAACGAATTCCAGCGATCCGGAGAACGCTTCAGCAGTCGGCGGAAGCTCTCGCGCTGAAGTCAATTCCGGAGGCTCAAGCATCGACCATTGCCGACTTCTACGTACGGGAACTCCAATTTTTCTTCGATGAGCCAAGGAATTTCTGGCTGCACCTGTTGGAAGTCCGGCGGCCGCTGAACACCTTGTTGGACAAAATCACGGACCTCAATCGTTACTCGAATGACAAAGAGAGGGAGAAACTCAACCAGCTCGCGGACATGGTCCGGCAAAAGGACGGGCTCGATTACCATAACGCCATCCAAACGCTCCTCAAGGTCTGGCTTTTTGTCCACATCCCGTTCACCTACAGCCTGCTGATCTTTTCTAATCGCGGAGCGTCAAAGGAAATTCCTATCAATAACCCGCAGCAAAAGCTCGCAAGTGACCTCTGTGGGGGTCATCCCGTGCTGCTAGCAGGCTGATCCGAAGCCGATCTCCAAGGGCTCACCGGGCGAATTCGCTCGGTGAGCCCTTCGCCTTTTATGGAGAGAGTAAGAAGGCGATGTGTATTCATGGGTATGGCGACCAATTCTCCCTCGCCCGGGGGGAGAGGGTGGGGTGAGGACGGGCGTTCTTTTCAGTTCTCCAAAATGAGACCTACAGACGGTATCGACAGTTGCCTTGCGGGAGTGTATCCTCCCCGCCATGAGCACGACCAAGCGGCTTTTGTTGGTTCCTCAGCCTTTCTGTTCCCGGGCTGCCTTCACCCTTATTGAGTTGCTCGTGGTGATTGCGATCATCGCCATCCTTGCAGGCATGTTGTTGCCGGCTCTCAGCAAGGCGAAGGCCAAGGCCCACCAGGCCCGTTGCCTTTCCAACCTGCGCCAGGTGGGGATCACCTACGCTCTCTACACCTCCAACCACCGCGACCAATTCCCCTACTCCGGGCGTGACTGGCCCCAAATGGGCTTCGTGGACCTGCTCAAGCTTCTGGATCCCTACATCAGCACCAACAACCGATCATTCTATCTTTGCCCGGCTGAGAAGGGGCGCGGCTTCAACATTGAGTGGGCGCTTATCACTGGCGCCATCCGGACCAACGAACTGCTCTTCCCGAGCTCGTATTATTACTACAATCAGTTCTACCACACCGACGACTCCGGCGCGTTGCGCGTCCGCAATGTGGGTGAGGTGAAGTTCCCGTCCAAGAAGGCCATTTCGCCATGCTTTGCGAGTGCCAAAGGCAAGGCGAACGATGTTCGCGGGGCGACCTCCAGCTCCGCGCATGGCCCCCGCGGTATGATGCTACTGTTCGTCGATGGCCACTCCGAGTTGGCGAGTTATCAACGGCTTAATGCACCGTTCAAGGACGGCGCAACCTTGATTTACAACCTCGACTGGACCATCGGCAGCCTCGGTGGCGAGGATCTGAAGTAGTCGCCCGGTACCCGTAGGTACCCAGTAAGTAGGCCGGCGCGGATGTCTGCCATGATTTACTAACGGAACATTTCCGTTTGGGCTGCATAGACCCTTTGAAGGCTGCAGCATTCTCGTTACTCACCACGCGGAACTTTTAGGGGGTGGCGGCTAGGCAAGTCCGCAGCCGCCCGCGGAAGTCTGGTCGAGAAAGATTTTACCATCGTGCTCGCGAGCCTTGTAGGTCTTGAGCGCCACACAGACCGGCGGGCGCTGCGGGGAACCGTCGGTGATGTCGAAACGCCCGTTGTGCTTGGGACATTCGATGAGTTTCCCCTTCACCAAGCCGTCCGCGAGCTGGGCATTGCCATGGGTGCAGATGCCGTCGGTCGCGTAAAGCCGGCCCTCGGCAGTGCGGTAAATGGCATAGGACTTCTGGTCGTGATCGAAGCGGATGACGTCCTCATTTTTTAGAAAATTACTGACGCAAACTTCGATCCAGCCATTCGCCGGCTGGCCCTTGGCGGTGAAGATATGCGCCGTGGCCGGGGCATCGGAATGGATCGTCGGCGTGGGCAGCTTGCGTTTGACACAATAGCCGGGTCTTTGACCTGCCGCAGGAGGGTGAGAACGATTTCACTCCAGGCGTTCCAGAGGCTGGTGTAGGGCGTCGGCATGTCCGGCTTAATCGCGGAGCGTCAAAGGAAATTCCTATCAATGGCCTTGGAAAGCGCTGGCAACAAGAGCGCCGCCAGGATCGCGATGATGGCAATCACCACCAGCAACTCGATCAGCGTGAACGCCCCGCCGGCCCGGCTCCGGGAACAACTCGCCGGGCCAGCCGCTGATGGGTTTGGCTTCATAAGATTGATGCGCCGCCAAAGGCCATCACTCACTCCGTGCGGTGACGCCACAGATCAAGGCCGCCCGCGTTGCCCCCGACCAAAACCCCGGCGAACGAGTTGCTGTTTTTTGACGACGGTCATTTTCATACTCCGCTTTGCGGGCGGAGTCCATAAGGATGCACGGGCGTTTCCATTGCCGCTGCGCCACTTTAGCTTGCTCTCCCCGCGCTGGTTTCGCCTCGTGCCGAGCTTGCCGTAGCGCGGCTTCTGGCCAACACTGCGCCCATGATTCATCTGAGATCCTGGAAGTTTTCAAGCGGTTCTAGTTCCGGCTTCCGTTTGCGACTCGGTTGGCTCGGCCTGTTCGCGGGCTTGAGTGTGGCCCTCGCGGCCCCGGCTCCTGAACCCGCCACGCTCACCTTGACCGGCGACTGGCAGATCAAAGTCAGCGCCCGCAACGCGAAAGGTCGCCCCACAACGAGCACGTTGGACGTGCCGCCGCCAGCGATGCTCGCCGTGAAGGCGGAGCAACTCGCCGCGTTGCCGCGCTTCAATCCCAAGGTAGCCGGCTGGGTGAAGGGGGCCACGCTGTCAGCCGTGCGGGCGCAGGAATGTACCACGCCGCATCTGCTCGATCCGGAAAGCCTGGAACTGCGCACCGGCCCGGCTGCGGACGCGCCGCAATTGACCCGCGGCACGGATTACGAAGCGGATTCCGCGTGGGCCTCCATCGGTCGCCTGACGAACGGCGTTCTCAAGGAAGGCCAGCCCGTGTTCGCCACCTACCGCCACGCCTTGCTGCGGCTGGATTCCATCGTGCTCACGCGTGCCGGACGCATCGTGCTCCGGCCCGGCGAGGCGAAACCCGCCGCGCCCGTTCCGCCCGCGCTAGCCGAGGGTGAACGCCGGCTGGCAAACGTGTATCTCCCTGGTCACATTCCAAAACTTGGACCGGAGCATCTCTTTCCGGTGCTCGAAACCACCTACCCCGAACCGCCCCGCGAATCACCGTCGCCCGCCGAGAAATTCGCCCCGCGCACGCTGGCGAAACTGCGTTCCGGCCAGCCGCTGCGGATTCTCGCTTGGGGCGACAGCGTGACCGTCGGCACGTTTGTTCCCGACTGGGAGCATCAGCGCTGGCAGGACCAGTTCGTCGCCCGCCTGCGCGCGCATTTTCCCAAGGCGCAAATCGAACTCCTCACCGAAGCGTGGGGCGGTCGCAACACGGACATTTATCTCGCGGAACCGCCCGGTAGCGAACACAACTACGCAGAGAAAGTGCTGGCCCGAAAGCCCGATCTCATCGTGTCGGAATTTGTCAACGATGCCTGGATGAACGAGGAACAAGTTGGGCAGAATTACGGCAAACTTCTCGCGGACTTCAAAGCCATCGGCGCGGAGTGGATCATCCTCTCGCCGCACTACGTTCGACCGGATTGGATGGGCCTGAAGCAGGAGCGCGAAATTGACGACGACCCGCGGCCGTACGTGAAAGGGCTGCGGCAGTTCGCGGCGAAGAATCAACTCGCGCTGGCCGACGCCTCGTTGCGCTACGGCCGGCTTTGGCGACAGGGCATCCCGTACTCGACGCTGATGTTAAATTCCATCAACCACCCCGACGCCCGCGGCATGAGCCTGTTCGCCGACAGTTTGATGGCGTTGTTTCCCGAGCCGTCGTTCCAAGCCGATTCGCTCCGTCCGGCGGTGAAGATCGTGGAGGGTGGCGAATCCACGGCGAAACCCGAGGATTGCCGGGCGATGCTGGTCGGGCCGGGCGTCAACCAGCCCGATCCCTTCCCCGGCTACGGCGGGTTCGTCGGCTGGGAATCACCGATCCGGCTTCAGAACGGCGACTGGCTCGTCGGTTTCAACGCCGGTTACTGGCACGCCTCCGCGCCGACGCCGCTGCGTTATCCGGCGAAGACTTTGGAGGATTACAAGAAGATGGGATTGCCGGCGGATATTGTCGCGCCCACCGGTGGCCGCGCGATGATCATGCGCTCCAAAGACACCGGCAAAACCTGGAGCAAACCAGTCACGCTGATTGACACGCCCGCCGATGACCGGCATCCGGCGTTCGTGGAATTGCGCGACGGCACGCTGCTTTGTTCCATCTTCACCTACTCGGGCGAGCCGGAGAATGGCGATTGGGGTAAAGATTCGTCACTCGCGGTGCGGGTGCGCTTCATCCGCTCCTTCGATGGCGGGCGCACTTGGGAAAAGAAAAGCCGGCAGTTACAAACGCCCTTCTCCTACGACGAAACGGACGGCCCGCTCGTGCGGTTGAAGGATGGCTCGGTGCTCGTCGCGATCAACGGTCGCGCGTCCAGCGGCCCGCCGGATCAAGCCGCCGTGCTGCGTTCTGCCAATCGCGGCAAAACTTGGAAACTGCTCGCAACGGTCAAAGCCGCACACGACCTGCAGGAAGTGACCGTGGCCGAATTGCCCACCGGCGAACTCGTGATGATGGCGCGTCCGGAAGGCGACATCTGCTGGTCCCGTGATCATGGCCACACGTGGACGCCGCCCGTGACCTTCGGCTTCCGCATGTTTGCGCCGAGTCTCTACGTGTTGCGCGACGGCACGCTCGTTTGCCTGCACGGCTCCTACGCGCCCGGTCACGGCGGCTTGCGGGTGATCTACAGCACCGACGGCGGCCACACCTGGATCGCGCCCGGCAAGGATCACGGGTTCCTCGTGGACAATTCCTACGGCTACGGCAAAGCGATGGAACTGCCGGATGGCTCGCTGTTCATCACCTACCTGAACAGCGGCGGGCATCGCACCCAGGATGCGCAAAGCAACTCGATCCGCTGCCTCCGGCTGCGCATCCGCCCCGATCATTCCGGTGTGGATTTGCTGCCCGCGCCAAATCGGTGAGGGAACGGCAATCAGACTGCGCCCGCGGCCCCGACTGAAAGTAGAACACGATTCTGATTCAACTCGAATTCCGAACTAGGATTCGGTGGCCCGCAGGCGTAGCGGCCGGCATCCGTGCCTGCCGTAGAGCCGGGACTTCCAGCCCGGCGGACAAAATGTTCGCTTAAAACATGAGCGCTCTGCATTTTTCACCTGCCATCTTTCTGCCAACCAGGGTCACGGGAAATTGAACCTAAATCCGGCAGTTGGAATCTATCAAGCGAAGGGAAACCACAGATGGACACAGATGCGCCCCGATTTTTCCCGAAAGCAGCGTTCACCCTCCGGGTGCTCCCCGGTCTTTTCGTAACTGCTTCTGATCGGTACTACAATCATGCAAAGCTTTGTTTTCTTGGCAAAGAATTGGCCGGCGGGGAACCCAGCGCTGCGGAGCCTCAACCAAAGCGGGGCTGCCGGGGCCGAGGTCAGGGGAATGGAGGTCAGGGGAATAAAACTCATGGCCTGGTCCCCATTCCCCTGACTCACATTCCTCTGACCTCGGCTCCGGGAATCAGACCGGACTGGCAACACGCTCCCTCTTTGGTTGCGGCGCAAGCCGCGCTGGGTCCATCGGGGTCCATCGGTGGTTTCAATTGCTCTTAATCGCGGAGCATCAAAGGAAATTCCTATCAATAAATACATTTTAAGTACGGGGCCTTTTCCAGTTCCGAGCGGGATCGCCGCTTTCAGGTTCATTGGTCAGATTGTTTAGCCAACGGTATTTTTAGCTGGCCAGATACGAAGGCAAGTTTCCTAAAGGGTGAAAAAAGGGTGAATCGGCAGGTGAGCCGCCGCGAGCGGCAAGTGTCGATGATACCGCTGATCGGCGGCTCGCTCTGGATCCGTCGAGGCTGGGCGGCTGCCAGCGTCGGCCTTCTCAGAGTCCGAGGTACTTCTGGACGGCTTCGCGGCGGGAATGAACGCCCAGTTTCGCATAGAGGCGTTGTAAGTGCGAATGGACCGTATCCTTGCCTACTCCCAGTTCCTCTGCAATTTCCTTGTCCTGCCTGCCGCTGATCAGGCAAGCCACGACTTGCTCCTCACGAGCGGTTAAAAGCAATGAGTTCACTCCGATTGTTCGCTTTGCCTGAAAAACACCCGCCAGCGACTGGAGCGCGGATTGCGAGAAATGGATGTCTCCCGCGTAAACATCACGGACGGCTTTCTCAAGTTCTTCCATGCTGGGCGGTTTAGCCAGGTAACCTCGAGCGCCAGCGTGCAGGGAATCAATCACCAGCTTCACCTCGCATTATCCCGTGAACATGATGACACGGATACCCGGGCAGAGGCTCATGAGTTTGCGCAAGCAGTCAGGCCCGTTAAGTCCGGGCATCCGAATGTCCATCAAGACCACGTCGGGATTGATGGTCGGGATCAATCTTAACGCAGTCTCGCCATCCTCCGCCACACCGGAACAGAAGGTGCCCGGAAGGAAGTTCAGCGCCGCTTTAGTCGCAGAACGGACGGTCGGATCGTCATCCACCACGAATACGCCTATTGGGCGGCTCGATTCCGAAACTTGATTGCCGCTCATGATTGGTGATTGTGGGCCGTCCTCCATTTGCTTTGAGCAGTCCAAGTTCGTAGCAAAGAGAGAAAGAAGATGTCAAAGTAATTGCAACCAGTTCTCGTTGAGATTGCTTTGAAGGTGCCATCCAGTGGGAGAATCCACGAATCACATGGCTGAAAGAGCCCCATCACTAGTGGGTAGGACGGAATTCAAATATCCGATGTGCAATACCCGGAGCATGGCGTCGCTTCATTGCCGGCCTTGTTTTGTTTCGATACGTTGGACTGCCCCCTTCACAATCCACACGCCGCCTTCACCGATTGTTCGCTGATAACTCTCCGCAGGCTCGCGCGGCGGCCAAGCGCCGGCTTGCCCTGAACAAGAGCGTGCTCGACGACGTGCTCCGCTCCACCCGCGACTTGGAGCAGCGCATCAGCATTCAGGCGCGGGAATATCTATTGGCCGTGTTGCCCAAGCTGGGCGCGACCAGCACCGCCGAAGTCAAACACCTGACCCCACAAGCCTGGCTACGAACGCGGCAGTCTGCACCACAACTGCCTGATCGCCCTTTCAGGCCACCCGCCCGCATGTATCCGCCTCGCGGATACCTTGGAACCGCCGGTCGGATACCGAATAATACCCATGCATTTCGTCTCGGCCACCCTCCGCATCGTCTGTGGACTCGCTCTCATCATTTTTTCCTACACCAGGTATCACGGGACAGGCGAGCGCATCTCCTCTGGTCAACCGGTTCAGATTTTAGGTTACCCCGTTGGCGCATCACCCGGCGAGCTGACGTTTTCTTTTGGTGTCATTGCAATACTTGGCATTCAACTTACGATTTTCGGTGTCGTTGCCCTGATGAAGAATCGAACGTAATCCCGCCGCCGGTCCCGCATTCAGTGTCGTCAGCGGACCAGCACTTCATCACGGCCGAGTTGACGCTGTGCCGATCTTTGTGAGCAGGTCAGTGAACCGATAAACCGCGAGCGTGAGACGTTTCTGGAATTCGCCATCCGCGACCATCCGCCGAGCCGCTGGGCAGAGCCGCCTCTTCAGCAAGTCACGGCAAAAAAGGGTGCTCGACAGCGGAAATGGATAGGCGCAGCGTGTCAAAGTGAACTCACACGAGAATCAATTCTCCCGGAACTGCGTTGCGTCAAAAGGAATTGCCTGTCAGATACGTACGATCCTGCGGCTTCCCTCAGCTCCTGAACCAAGTCGTTGTTTTGGCGCCTTCACCCTTATTGAGCTGCTCGTGGTGATCGCGATCATCGCCATCCTTGCGGGAATGCTCTTGCCGGCCCTCTCCAGCGCAAAGGAAAGGGCTCATCGTGTCAATTGCCTCAGCAACCTGCGCCAATTGGGTCTGGCCAGCCACATCTACGCCCTCGATAACGCAGACAAACTCTTTAACGGGATACGGGATGGCGGAGACTCCTACGTCATGAGTATCGCGAAGACCATGTATACCACTATCAGTAATCAATTTGGTGAAAAGGTTTTCGATTGTCCGAATGTCTATCCATTCACGATCCCTGGGATCACCGATTCGCGGACAGGACGGTATCAGGCGACAACTGGATATTATATTGCGTACCACTATCTCGGAGGCCGGGTGATGCCACCCGCATCCGGCTGGAAATCGCCGGTCAGGACCACCGACCTCCCAGAACTTGGCGACCCGCGGATTGTCCCGGTGGATCAACTGGTGCTTTTTACCGATCCGAATAACTGGGGCAACATGGGGGGTGGATATCCACCCAATGTCATGGCCCCTCACACCAAAACCGGAGCGGTCAAGCGCAAGGGTATCGCTTGGATTATGCCTTCGGAAAAGCAGACCTCCAAACAAATGGGAGCAGCGGGCGGGAATGTCGCCCTGCTGGATGGCTCGGTTTCCTGGAAAAGAATAGGCGCCATGAAGGAAGTTTATTGGATCTGGTCGGGCTCGGATTTCTATAGAGGCGCCTGGTGATCGGGATTGGCCCAGGAACGACTTTGATGGCGCGTGCGGCGGCAGCTCTGTAGTGCATCTTCACCTTCGCAACTCTCGTGGGATTCTTCATCATCGCCGTCTGCAGCAAGGCAACCGTGCTGATCTACGATCCGTTTGCCTGTCCCGATGGTCCGCTGCCCCCTCAAAGCGCGGGTCTGTGGAGAGCACACACCAGGCAGCGAGAGTTTGAACATCGCGTAGCCGGCTCCGACGCCCACTTCTCCAGCCAACTCTTCTGATCGTGCCGTCCGAACACCTGCTGTATCGTCGCCACAGAGCTGGCCGCAAGAGACCAATATCATGAACTGCCCCATTTAAGCTGCTGGATTGTTGCCGACGGATTCAGCATTCTGTCGATCCGAAACCTATGAGACTTTTTCCAAAAACCCAGTTCGACCTGGCTGTATCCATTCTGTCGAGAGGGTGGTCCGCCCTCACGCTCATCCTCTCCCCCGGGAGAGGGACCGTCATTGGACCGCGCTCGAAACAACCGACGGCCATGGAATTCTCACCCACCGGACGAGGATTTCTCTCTTTAGCCGGGAGAGGGGGGCGAGGTGAGAGCAAGCGTTTGCTCTCAAGGAAGGATCACGGATTGTCAGTCAGAATCCCCTTAAAACCAGAGCGAGCGGCCCGTGGGGCCGCTGCCTACGGCATCCCGCCGAACACCTGGTCACGGATGCAATTGTCATGCAAATCATGCGCCTGCATCGCTGCCAGCACCGCGATCTGGATGTTCGCAATCGTGCAATCGCAATCAGGGCAGATGGACGAATTCCTCATCTATCTCTGGAACGCGCCGGAGGATCCCGATCCCGAAGCCAACGCAAAAGCACTCGCCGAGGCCGGATTCGCCGTGGTGGATTGGGACCCGGCCAGGCTCGATATCCTGAAACGACACGGACTCAAAGCCATGGTCCACGGCCCATTTTCCGAAGATCTGTTCCGCAAGCTTGCCAGTGAGAAAGCGGTGTGGGGTTATCACCTCGGTGACGAACCGTACCCGGAAGACAAGTTCGCACCCATTGCGGAACAATTACGAACCATCGAACGAATCGACCCGGCTCACATGCCGTTCATCAACATGCTCTCGACGACCGGCGATTTCCTGCGCACCTACATGGATACTGTGCGGCCGCCCTTGCTGAGCTTTGATTACTATCAGTGGTGGTGGGGCACTGACCGATACTTCGAGAAACTCGAAGGGTTCCGCGAAGCAGCGCAGGCCGCACACGTGCCGTTGGCAGCCTGCTTCGAGGTCTCTGCCAACCCGGCGGTCGAACGCGGAGACACCGGGTATCTGCCCGACAACCCTCGCAAGCTCAGGCAGAGCGTCTATACCACGCTGGCGTACGGCGCGAAGGGAATCGAATGGTACTCCGCCAAAATGCTCTTCGAGCCCAAGTCCGCCAGGCTGACGCCGGCCGGCCGGGATGTGGCGGCGCTCAACAACGAGATCAAGGGGATCGGCTCCGTGCTGGTGGCGCTGCGCAGCATCGATGTTTTTCAAACCGCCCCGCTGCCGGCGGCAACACGCACCCCGCCCAAGGACTATTGGATTCATGTGTTGGCCGAGGAGGGCCGTCCCGGACTTGTGCAGGGCATGTTGAAGGACGATCATGGCCGGGATTATCTGCTGGTGGCGAACCGCGATTACCGCGACGCGCAAGCGGTCAACGTGCGTCTGCAATCGAAATGGCTTGGGATCGCCCCATGGAATAAACCGAAGACCTACAGCTACGCCATCGAGCAGTTCAATAAAGCGAAGGCGGACTGGATACCAGTCAGCAGCAGTTCATCCACCGGATTCAACTTCGTGATCGGTGCCGGAGATGGAGAGCTTTTTCGCATCGCGACCAAAGTCACCCCGTAGGTGGGCGGCTCTTCAGGGTAGTCTTGCGAGTGCGGCGCGTGCGCGAATCCAAGTCCCATTCATTACCGCCGACTTGATGTTTTGCCGGCCGTGGTGAACGGGTCAGTGAGCTGATAATCCGCGAGCACGAGCCAACTCTCGACTTCGCCATCCGCTCCCATCCGCCGCGCCACATCCCCAGAGCCGCCTCTTCAGCAAGTCCCGGCGAAAAGGGTGCTCGACAGGGGAAATGGATGGGCGGAGGGTGAGGAAGTGAACTCGGTCGAGATGCAATTTTCCACGGGATGCGCTTCGTCAAGAAAGCATATTCCTATCAACAGTTCCGTGCGGCAACCCAATCGTACGAAAGCGGGCCGAATCCAATTTAGTAACTGCTGCGGATTCACCTTGATCGAACTGCTCGTGGTGATTGGCATCATCGCAATTCTGGCGTCGATGATTCTACCGGCTTTGGCCAAGGCAAAAGCGCGGGCGCGTCAGACTCAATGCCTTAACAACATGCGACAACTGGGAATCGCCTTCGTGCTCTACGAAAACGATTTTCAGCGCATGCCACCGAAAGCCTCACAGATTGCGGATTTTATGAATCCCAAGTCCTCCGGATGGCGGCCTAATTGTCTCTATGTTATCGCGCCGTATCTTCAGGGTGTTGGTTCGAACACGCCGAGTTCAAAAATATATTCCTGTCCCGAAGCCAAGAAACCGGGGGATGGCAGTGACGCGACGGTATTAAGTTCCACCAGTTATCTGCCCAATGCGGTGGTCATGGAGAAGTCCTTGTCGGCAATTTCCGAACCGAGTGGGGTCGCGATTAATCAAGAAACCATTCGTCTCGTGAGTTTCACGGCACTTCGACCCGGCTGGGGTGCCGATTTTGGCTCTTGTGCGGGACAATACACCTACTGGCACGTCAAACTCAAGCCGGGCGTCGATTGGTATTCGGACATTCATAACCGTGGTGGCAATCTCACCTTTGCCGATGGGCATGCCGTATTTCGCAAAGCCTCACTATTGCGGGCGAAGCATTTTGGCCTTGCGAGTGGTTCATCCGGCAAGGCTGAGGATGACAATCGAGCTAACGACACCGCATGTTACAAGAGCGTTGCCGATCCGTGACGATCAAACATTCGGACATTATTGAGCATGTCCAAGGATACGACGCCGGCGCCTGCCGTATAGGGGTCGCTCCTTGCTTTTGATACTAGTTTAGGTCGGGTTGGTTGTTGAATTAAGCCGCCTTGGTCTGTGGGGATTCTTCCTTTACCGGAAACATTACGGCTGAAGTTTTCTGCGAGAGCCCCGCTCTTGCGGTCCATTTTGAGGATGTAGCCCGGGGCGGCGTAGAGGGGATATTGTCGCCGTATTCGGGATCGCCTTCTACGGAGTTCACCACTTTCAGGAGGGATTGCAGGCTGCCTTTGTCGGCATTTTCGCGATCACTGCGGGCTGCGGCGAGTTGGCTTTGCGATTCCACGATCCGTTCCGGTCAACTCGGTCCGTGACCTTGTATGTCGCACGGGGGAATCCGATGCGCAATACCCGGAGCATGGCGTCGCTTCATCGACGGTCCTGTCTTGTGTCGGTCCGTGGGACTGCCCCCTTCACGGTCGGGTGATCGATTACCGAGGGCCCATGTCGGTCATCTCCTGATGCGCTCAAGGAAACCCCTCGGCCGCGAGCGCATGCCGACGCAGCGGATGTTCTGGACTTATTTCCCAATGGTTGCCCGATAGAAGCGTCGTGGAAAGATGGCCGCATCGGGATCCACGTAGGTGTGCGGGAGAACTCCTTGATTGAGTGGACTCCAAGTCTCCAAATCAGCCGACACCTCAATGGTGTAGTGGATGGAAGGCAGTCCATTGATCTCAAATTGCAGGCTGCCATCCGCCAATCTTATTGGCTTGGACAATGTCTGTGCCGCATCGGCCGAAACTGTGAAAGAGACGGTCTCCACCACTTGCGTGTTGGACATGATCCGGAATGAATAATTTCCCGGTGAAAGCTGGCCAAGAACGAGAATTCCGTTCGTGGTGGCCGGCTCGGAGACACAATCCGGCTTGACAAAAGTTGTGCCCTGAAACACCTGGCTGAAGACATTGTTGGTGCGAGTGAGCGGGCCGCGCAGTGACACCTTTTCGCAGGTGCTGGAAGTCGAAATGGTGTAGTTAGCGTAGGCGATGCCCCCGACGTTTGTGATTGCGACCTGCACCTGTCCGGGCAGAGCGGAGCTGAAGACGCCGTCGTTCAAGGCGGTGATGCCCGACTGCACCCCATTGGTTACGAACTGAAACTGGAAACCCGGAGCGAGGTTTTCGAGGCCCACGCTGGAGAATTCTCCGGTCATGGTGCCGCCGATTTTCAGGAATGGAAACGAGTCGCCAGCCTTCGGCGCAAAGCCGTCGAGAAAGCGCAGGATGAGGTTCCCATCCAACGTCGCGTCGGAGGTGACGATCAATTGGTCGTGGTCGAGCACGTTTGTTCCGGCGAGTTCAATGAGGAGAGTGCCCCCCGCCCGCTGCTCGTAGCTCCCTTGGATGGTCAGAACACCTGGGGAAAGACCGGGCGAGATCATTCCGCCGTCGTTTATGAAGCGAGCAGACGGGGCCACGGCCAAAGTGCCGAAACCACAGACGATCCCATTATTATTAACCGTCAGGGAATCGGCTTTTACTAATCCGCCTTTGAGAGTCAAGACCGCCTTTCCTGGAGCGGAGCCAGCACCGACCACCAATTTACCGCCGACTCCAAGTCTGGAGGTGCTGCCGATCACTTTGACTTCGTTTGTCTGGCCACCGGAGGGCGATCGGACCAAGTCAAATGACTTCGTTACCTCGACACTGCCGCCATCATCAATCTCCAGGATCCCAGTTCCATCTCCCAAGAAAAGCTTCTCAGACACTACAAGGGTTGACGCGAGATTACTACCGGGATGGCGTCCTCTGACGACAATCCTTCCATAAGAACTCGAGCTCGGCGCAATATAGGCGTTAGCCGCCTCCACTCGGCCGCCATTCGTAATGGTCAATTCTCCAACCCCTCCGCTCCCGACTCCAAGAAAAAAAGCGCTCAACCGGGATGGAGTGTTGTCCCCAGCGACTCCCGCGACGGTCACGTCACCCTTGGCGTATGGAAGATGGTGGTTGTC
Organism: Pedosphaera sp.; assembly: GCA_009695205.1. Taxonomy (GTDB): domain Bacteria; phylum Verrucomicrobiota; class Verrucomicrobiia; order Limisphaerales; family UBA9464; genus SIBK01. The sequence continues at coordinate 13,806 of SIBK01000122.1, forward strand.
CAGGAATAGTGTGCCAATTCCGATAAATGCTGCATTCACCGAGGTGCCGTCAAGAATCTCCAGCCGCCCTGATCCTTTGCCCCCGACCTCCAAGGTGTCCCGTAGATCCCACTTGCTCTGACCTTCCGGAATGGTTCCCTGAACCCTGACTTTATTGCCCAAGCCAGACTGCTGCCCGATGACCGCATTTTCGCTGGAAACATGGCCGCCATCGGTGATGGTCAATTCGCCCGCACCACCCGCGCCGATCGCGATGTTCCCCGTCTCCCAGGTAGCAAGGAGCCCGGCAACGTTCACCTTTCCGCCACCCACGCCTGTGCCGATGAGGGCTTCGGCGCTTTTCACCGTGCCTGCCACGTCGATGCTGAGAATTCCCTCTCCGGGCCCACCGACCCGGAGCGAACCGTGAGTCACCCAGCCCGCGCCAGAGGTCACGTCCACTCGGGAAGCGGCTGACAGCCCGATCAAAGCGTGATTGTTCGTCAAAAACATCCCTGAGACCAGCTTGAGACGGGCGTTATCAATGACGAAGGACGGCTCCTCGAACGAGAGCGTGTCCGTCTTGTAAGTGCCATCGCGGAAGGAGACGTCCCCGTTTTTGATCACCACGCCCTGGTTGTAGCGGTCACCGATGGTGACGCTGTAAACCCCCGGCCGGTCAAAGACAGCGATGTCGCGGCGGGAAATGGTCTTCTCCGGCACGCGCGGCGGTTCACTATTGGGCGGCAGCCAGTTGCCGGCGGTCCCAAACGCGCCGCTGGGAGGAGACCCCGGGGGAAGACTGCTAGGCCCCACCCATCGAATCGCTGCCGTCGCATCGGCGGGCGGCGGACTGGAGACGCCGTCCGTGACCCAAAGACCAGGCCCGCCGTCGTTGGCTGCCGTCGCCAGAAAAACAATTTGCCCTCTGTCGTTGAACCATCGGTCTGGAAGCACTCTTAAAATAGACAAAGAAGACAATTGGGAGCCCGCGACAATGTCCCCTTCCACCCAGCAATTCTCATTATGGCAATTTCGCTCAGATTTCCCTTATATTTCGTGGGTTTTCAGCCTGTTCTTTGAGCCCGCTTGTGTCTGAAACCGGACGACGTCACTCAAGAGCCCTAGGTTTTTCGACTTCCAACCATTCCAGCCACACT
>SIBK01000021.1 GCA_009695205.1 Pedosphaera sp.
GCCTACTACATCGAATCCCTGCACAAAGAGGGCGGCGGTGGTGATGTGAACCAAGTCGCTTGGAAATTGGCGAGTCAAGCTAGTGACGACGGATTGGTTCCGATTCCGGGCGGATTCCTTACGGCTCTTTCTGGAGTGCCTGCGGCCCCAGAAGGTTCATTCACAGAGGAGACTCCTAAAGACAAAGCCAAGGGAGTTGCGCCAAACACCATAGTGCGGATCTCTCATCGGGATGGGAAGACCGTGTGGACGGCCGCCAACACGAGCCTGAAGTTTGACGGCGTCGCAGTGGCGCCGGTCTACGTAGCGGATGGCAATGTATTGACGATTACCTACACACCGCCGGCATTGCTGCCGACCTTGTCGGCTCACACGTTTACGTTAAGCTACCTGGATGCGGGTGGAAACGCGGCAACCAAGGATTGGACGTTCACGGTTATGCCCTGGTCGGGACCGGCCAAGGACAAAGTGGCTGGCTACCCTGGATTGATCCTCGGTAACGGAGGATACTCGGCCGACAAGGAAGGTCATTCCGGAAAAGCTGGAGACTATGCGTACGCGGCCCCGAAGGGTGGATCGGTTATGATTCTGGACGTCACCTTCATGAACGCAGCGGTCGCCGCAGACGAGCTGAGCATGTCGTTCTGGCAGAAGAGGGTGGACACTGCAGATTCATCCTCGTTCTGGCTGCACGCGCCGGCTGCAAATAACGGTCAGCGTAACTTCCAGGCGCACCTACCATGGAGCAACGGTCATATCTACTTCGATACCAGCGGCTGCTGCAATGCGGATCAACGGATCGAGGCGGATGCTCTCTTCGATTTAGCGACCTGGAAAGAATGGCATCACTTTGTGTTCTCCAAAAAAGGAGGCTCGAAGCAGATCTGGATCGACGGCGTAATGTTCCTGGAAGGATCTGACGCGGCCCCATTATTCAAGGACATCACCAAGCTATACATCGGCGCGGGTGAATCGGGTGGCAGTAATAGCAAGGGCTCGATTGATGACTTCGGTATTTACTCGAAGCAGTTGGCCGAAGCGGACGTGAAGGCACTGGCCGGTGGCAAGTTGCCCTCGGACCTGGGTGCTGCAAAGGGTCTCATCGGTTATTGGGACTTCAATGATGCGGTACCCCCTGCTGGAGGTGGAGTCGTCAATCTGAAAGCAGTGGCTGATGGCCTCGGCAAGGTAACGATCACCTTTACCGGTGCGGGTGTGGTGCAGTCGTCTGACTCAGTGAACGGCACCTATGCCGACACCGCGATCAAGAGCGGTGACGTAATCACTGCTGTTGGTGCGAAGTTCTACAAAGGCAAGAAGTAATCGTTCGTTAAAATTCTTCACGGGGGCCGGGCGCAAGCCCGGCCCCTTTTCCGTTCAAGGGCAGCAAGCAAGCCGCTTCGTGAAAAGTTCGCTACAACAAACCAAGCCCGGGACTCCTGATATCGCAGCGAGACGTCTTGCTGAATTGGAAAAGCCTGACACCGGCAGGGCCCGCACCCCGCCCTCCCCACATCGGATGGGGGAAAGGGTGGCCGCAGAGTTCGGGTGAGGGGTCACTTAGTTTCCACGGGGTCAGGAGCCACTGCGCAAATCGCTCATGAGCTCGACCGGGGCACGCCATCCAATATCTCCCATGCCTGCCGTGGCGAAACTGCAGCCCTCTGTCATGAATCTTCTCTACAAAGTGACAGGTAAAGTTAAGTTGAGATTCCGCCCCTGGTTAGGGGTTTTTCGCGAGACGGGACCGCGGTGGACTATTCGGAAAGTTGAGTAACGTTTTCTGGAGTTATAACACGATAATTCCGCTCGAAATAACTTTGCGAGCTGCCCGCAGCCTTGCCCGGTTCGTCGCCATCCATTCTCGGAACGATGGCAAGCTGGATTACCCGGGATTGCACAAGCGGCCGATAATAAGGCTCATAGTTCGCCACCAGTACCAGATGGGGCTTATCCGTCTTGGGGCGGGCGGCTGCGATCTCTTCCCGGCTCGCCAGTCCAACAAACAGTACCAACGCATCGACATCGCTGTGCTGACTGATCAGTTTCGACAGTTGTCCTGGCTCCATAAAAATGCCCGTTCTGGACAGGGAAGGGGCGGCAATGGTTGCCTTCGCCACGGCGGCGATTTTTAGGCCCGTGCCTCCAATCGCTTTCTTGAAGGCCTTGATCTGGGCTTCCGTCGTAGGAGCCAGCGCCTGATAGTCACCGAACGCAGCGTCCACGAGGACAACGCGGCCCGAGTTATGGAGCAATTTGGCGGTTTCCAGGGCTGCACCCCGGCCAAGCGCCTGAAATGGATCGAGATCGATCCCCACCGAGGTCACCGTGCGATATATCAAAATCCAGGCTGCCCCAATCAAAGCGACCAGTGCGATCGCTTTCAACGCTTTCGAATTCATATTGGAATCACTGCTCGAACCAGACGTAATTATACACACTGTTTGTGGAAGGAGGGTTATACTCCCAGGGGCCGGTCGATTTATTGTAATAAATGGGCGTGTAATTCACGTGCCCATCCACAAACGACGCGTTACTCCTGGCTTTGTCGGTGCGCTGCTGGAATTTTGTAATTCCGTCATGCCATGTTACCGGGCCATGCGCCGCGTATTCCACGGCCAGGATGGTGCGCGTTGCCTGCTGAATGCTGCCGATTTTCTTGCCACTGATATTGGGAGCCCAGGGGACGCCATTGAAGATGTAGCTGTTGTAATCCTGGAAAGGGTCCCGGTAGGAGGGGGCATTCAATCCGAGCAGCAGCGGGAAACCGAAGTCACTGGGACATTGGAAAATCATGTCATTCGTGGAAGGGTTATTGGTGCTGCTTAGACCGACATACGATTTGATCAGTCGCTTGTACATCACCCAGGGCCTCGGGTCCGCCGGTACGGCGGTAATCCCGGGAAGCGTGTCCGCAAAATCGCCGGCGTAGAGCATCAGACCCAGCCCGATCTGCCGAAGGTTGCTCACACACTTGATTTTTTGCGCCTTGCCCTTTGCTTTTGCCAGGGAGGGAAGCAGCATTGACGCCAGAATGCTGATGATCGCGATAACCACCAGCAATTCAATCAGGGTGAATCCTCGCCGCAGGAACGGTTGCCCTCTGCCAGCGCAACGGCGTGGAGCGATGTTTGTCGAGAGGTTCTTCATAAAAACCAAGATCTTTAATCAATGGGTTAAAGCAAGCTAAATCACATAGACGTGGTGGCCGGAGACGGCGGTTGCCGACACTCGCTGAAAGCCTAGCCACGAGCCTTTCAGCATAGGGTTGACGTCGCCCGCGATCACAGCGCCGTAGCCGCCCAGCCAGAGTACACAGGCCCATGCCAATGCCCCTCACGCTTGGCGGTGCTTTCCGCATGCACTCTCGCTTTCCACGATCCACAAAACTACCCTCGCATCCATGCCCGACGTCACCCAGTTGCTCAGCGTTATTGAGTCCGGTGATCCTCGCGCCGCGTACGGTGGATCGGCATTGGGCCTTTGCTCGGGCCTGGCTGAAGCGCACGATTCGCCCATCCCTTTCCGGCCCGAAGAGCATGGCCTGAAAGATCAAAACTTCTATAGCAGCCGAGGCGACGAGGCCATTCATCCCCGGAAAGTCGGGCGAAGCGTTTGGAGTTTGAGCCGCCTTGTGTCGACTGCTACAACTGCTCCGTCGATTTCCTAAATTGGATGGCGTGATTTGCGGCGGGATCTCGCATGTCAGGGTTGAAGGGCCGATCGGGCCTCGATCTAATGGATTTGAATCATGACTGAACGCGAATTTTCATCGAAGCCATCGAGATTACCACGCCCGAAGCGCAAGCAGCCTATCTTCAAGGGGCGTGCGGCAAGGACGCCGCTCTCCGCCGCAAGGTGGAGGAGTTGATAAACGAACACTTCTCGAACGACACCCTGCTGGCGGGATCCGCCCTCGACGCAACACGAACCGCCACCCTCGAACCTCCCTTTCAGGAAGCCCTCGCACAGATGCTCGGCCGCTACAAGCTGCTCAAACAAATCGGCGAAGGCGGCTTTGGCGAAGTCTGGATGGCCGAACAACGCGAATTGAAGCCATGAACCGCTGCTGGGAGGAGATTTGCGCGGACTGCCGTCCGCGACTACGGAGCGACGGTTCATGGAGCGCCACCAATTGATTTCGAGAAAGGGGCTGAATATCTGCCGCGGTTTCCATATCTTTCAGCCGCCCCATGGCTACCAGACTTTTCGTCAACTGGATTGCCGCCATCTTGGCAAGTGGTGTTTTGTGCAGCGCCCAGGAGCGTTCAAAATTGAAAGTGAAAAAGATATTTAGAATCCCACGGCTACATGCCGTGATGCTCTGCACCTACCTGATGGCGTGCAGGTCCGCGCTTGGCGACAACCTGCCGACGTGGAGGTTTGATTCCGTGACGCTCACAAACGGCGGCCCCCCGGCGACGGTGCAACGAGCGTGGATGCCTGGACGGCTTGCCCGTCACCCTGTCATTCTCTTGCTGGGTTCGCTTGGAACAAACGCGCTGCCCGATTGGAGCACGAATCTCGTCCAGGGCGGTTATATGCTGGCGGCCTTCAGCGTTGCACACCCACTAGATCCCGACCCTGCGCGCCGTGCGCAGTGGCTCGTATTCGACGAACGATTCGCACATAGCTATGTCCTGGGAGGCGTCCGCACGCCCGGCGATGCCGGACGCGTGATCGATTATCTCGTGGCTCTTCCGGAAGTGGATGCGGACAAGATTGGTTGGTTTGGCAGTTCGACGACTGGCATTTTCGGGTTGGCGGCGGCGGTGCACGAGCCACGCATCAAGGCCATTGTCGCGTTCGTTGCTACCGGCGCCTACGAACGGTGGCTAAGCACCTGGCAGCCCAACGGACTCTGGCGCGGTGGCACCAACGGGCTGTGGCCCGAAACGGTGGCCTTGCTTCCAAGGGCTGATCCCATTCATTCGGTCTCAAATCTGTTCCCTACCGCTGTTCTAATGATCAGCGGCGCCGTAGACAAGGTGGTAGACCCGGCCAGCGCCCAGACGTTCATCGAGGCTGCACAGCCCTATTATACCCGCGATCCCGAGCGTCTTCGATTTGTGCGGTACGAGGGTCGTGGGCATAACCTTCCCCGCGACATCCTGCAGCTCTACGCCGAGCATTGGTTCCGACTCTACCTGCATCCGACTCGACAGCCGCCCGCACCGAACCCATCGACGCCGACCCTGACCGAGAGCGCTCGACGCACCGCCGTAAGCGCGACCCCGCACGAGACGGTTATTGGTGCCACACCAGCGCCATCGGGCAAGGTCCCCCGATGAACGGGTGCAGGTCGAGGATCAGGCCAATGAACCGACTGCTTCCTCGCACTCTCCGCCACTCCGAGCGGGGGAGAGGTGGCGCTTAGATCTAGGGTCCCGAGGAGCTTTCTCTCCCAGACCCTCTCCACCCACGCAACCTTTTGTTGCAGGTGCAACAAAAGGTTGCGTGGGTGTTTGAGTGGACATTCTGGCGGTGATCGGCGCTCGCTTGCATATTACCTCCGTGCACGCGCGCGGAGACGAGAATTCTCGTGTCGTGAATCTTTCTGAGGATGCGTTCCAACCCTTCGGTGCCACTGCACTTCCAGGAAGAAAGCAGTCCCGAGGGTTTGGAACCCGGCGAAAACCGACCTTTCACCAATCACTCAACGTGTCACCGTTTCATCGGCATGCCCGGGAACCCACCCCCCATTTTCCCAAACATTTTTGAGAACTTGCTCATCTTCCGCATTATTCCTTGCATCTCGTCGAAGCGGCGCATGACATTATTTACCTCGGTGACAGTGACGCCGCTGCCGCGGGCGATACGCAGACGGCGCTTGGCGTTCAAGACCTGGGGTTTGGCACGTTCCTGCTGGGTCATAGCGCACAAAATTCCCTCCATCCGGCGAAATTCCTTTTCCCCCTTGGAAAGGTCCGCTCCCTTCAACATTTGGTCACCACCGGGTAACAGACCTACCAAATCCTCCAACGGCCCGAGTTTCTTCATCGCTCGGAGTTGATCGAGGAAATCCTGAAGATCGAACCGGCCCTTGCGCATCTTTTCCTCGAGGCGCATCGCCTCATCCATGTCAACAGCTGCCGCCGCCTTTTCGACGAGCGAGACGACGTCGCCCATGCCCAGAATCCGCTGGGCCATTCGCTCGGGATGGAACGGTTCAAAGTCCTCGAGTTTTTCCCCAAGTCCCATGAACTTGATGGGTCGGCCGACGACGGAGCGAAATGAGAGAGCGGCGCCACCGCGCGCATCACCGTCCAGTTTGGTCAGAATTGCGCCGGTGACTCCCAGAGAGCGATCGAAATGGGTGGCGACATTAACCGCCTCCTGGCCGGTGGCAGCATCCAGCACGAGGAGGATTTCCTGCGGCTTGATGAGATCCCGCAAGCGGACCAGTTCCTGCACCAGCGGTTCATCAATCTGGAGGCGGCCTGCGGTGTCGAAGAGTAGCGTGTTACGCTGGGTGGCAGCAGCCACTTCGAGCGCTGAACGGGCGATTTTCAACACATCCGTCTCGCCCATCTGCGCGTGAACGGGAATTCCGAGTTTCTCCCCCAACACGGTCAACTGCTCCATTGCGGCGGGGCGGTACACATCCGCCGCCACGAGCATCGGTGTTCTTCCCTGCTTTTGCAACCAGCGGGCCAGCTTTCCGGCGCTCGTGCTTTTTCCGGAGCCATGCAGACCGCACAGGAGGATGCATGAGGGATTTTCGGTGAGCACTAGAGCGGCGTTTTCCGATCCGAGGAGAGTGACGAGTTCATCGTGGATGATCTTAATCATCTGATGCCCGGGCTGGACGCTTTGGATCACCGCCTCGCCAAGAGCCTTCTGCTTGACGTTTTCGATGAAATCGCGGGCGACCTTAAAGTGCACATCGGCTTCCAACAGGGCGAGCCGAACTTCCCGGAGAGAGTCAGAAACGTTCGTCTCCGAAATCTTACCCAGGCCGCGAAGATTTCGGAAAACGTTCTGCAACTTGCCGCTTAACGACTCGAACATACGCCCGACGCTACGGACCCGCCGCAGCATCGCAAAGAAAATCCTCGGCATCAACGGGGTCGGTCAATAGTATTGTACAATGGACCTGCTAATACGACCTCATCCGCGATCTGCCAGGGAATTCTGGGTACGGAACGGTTGGCAGGCCGAAGTTCGTTTTCTTCCTCGTTTAGAATGCATCCGTAAGAAAATGTAACTATCTAATTTACAGATGGTTGTGCATGATAAATTGACATACCGAGGCTACCCCACCTACCTTCCCCTGTCCAGTTGAGGGGATAACCGGCTCCCACCACCAGGAATGGAGATCCGTATGGCTGAAGGATATTGCGTTAAGTGCAAGGCAAAGAAGCCGATCGCCAATGCGATTGAAGAGACGATGAAGAACGGACGGAAGGCTGTGAAAGGCAAGTGCCCGACATGCGGCGTCGTCATGTTTAAAATCCTCGGTGGGAAGACCGTGTCTGCCCCTCCCGCCGTCGCTGCCGCTACCACCTCGGATTCCCGGGTTCCCAACGCATGACCGTACGGAAGTTTTTGTTGAGTGTCATGCCGGCTTGATTTGCCATGGCTCCCGAGAATGATTGGCGGATGACACCCATGTCTCGTCGGCGTTTCCTCCGTGGCTCGGCCCTGAGTGCTGCAACGGTTGGCGCCACTACCTCCCTGCGCTCGGCACCGGTTCTGTCTTTGCAGCAACTCAGCGCCTCGGCTCCGTTGTTTGTATCCACCTGGCCGTTTGGCAAACCGGCCAATGAAGCGGGTATGGCGGTACTCACCGCCGGAGGTCTTCCATTGGATGCAATAGAACGGGGCATTGGCGTCACCGAATCGGACACGACGAACAGTTCTGTGGGATTGGGTGGGATTCCGAATGCGGAGGGTGTGGTACAACTCGACGCCTGCATCATGAGCGGCCCGGGGCATCGAGCGGGAAGCGTGGCGGCGCTCGAGGGCTACGCCCATCCGATTGCGATTGCACGGCGGGTGATGGAAACGACGCGGCACGTGATGTTGGTGGGCGAAGGCGCGGGAAAATTCGCTGAACACCAGGGTTTCGAGCGAGGTTCGGTGGTTTCTGCAAAGCAAAAGGCTGCTTGGAAAATGTGGAGAAAGGAGCAGCAGCAGGCATCTCGGGGCGAGGGAAAGCCAAAGAATCACGATACAATTGCGATGATTTTGCTGGCGCCCGATGGAAACATCTATGGCGGCTCCTCAACCAGCGGCTGGGGGTATAAGTTGGCCGGGCGAGTTGGCGATTCTCCGATTATTGGTGGTGGGCTCTATGTCAGCAACAAGGTTGGCGCAGCAGGTGCGACGGGGATTGGCGAAAACGTGATGCGTTATTGCGGATCCTTTCTCGTGGTGGAATTGATGCGGCAGGGGATGCACCCCCAGGAAGCCTGCCTGGAGACCATCCGCCAGATCGCCGCAATGGATCCCAAAGGCTTTGATCTCTCGATCAATTTCATCGCCCTTGACCGGAGTGGGCGGTTCGGGGCCGCCGGAACTGGGCAGGGATTTGAATACTCGGTCACGACGCGCGAATCCAGCCGGGTGCTCCAAAGTCCTGGATTAACTTCGACCGACATCGGGCCGGTGGGCGGGAATCGGAAATGAGAAAGGGGTCGGGGCGGCATTGTGGGCTTGAACTAGTCGCTTGAGTTCCTCCCTTGTCCATACTTCGGCAATCCGGTTGTTGGCCGTCGGCTCATCACTCGCCACCAATTTGCTGGCGCTGAAGATGTGTGACCGACATTTGGGTGTTGGCCGATGGGTGGTGATTGCGGGAGCGCTGCAGGTTCTTACGTTAATGCCGCAACTGGATGGGGGATTCCGCGTCGCGATAAATCGGGCATTGCTGGGCCAGGGTTCCGCGGAGGATCGGGCGCGTTACCTTCGATTTGGGCAGTCATTCACGTGGTGGTTGGGATTGGCTGCGATGCTCGTGGGTGGCGGCGTGTTGTTCCTGCTGGGGTTTCTTCCGAATGCGCGGGCTCTGGGAATGTCGCTGCTATTCTTTATAACGTTTGGAGTCAGCGGCGCTGTGAACCTGACGCTGAATTCGCAGGCGAATCTGTTGGTAGGGCTGGGGCAGCAATGGCGGCTGTTCGTGGTGCAAGCACTCACTGCCTGGGTCAATTTCGCCATTCTTGCGGTGGCACTGCGATCCGGTTGGAACGAATGGGCTTTTCCCGCCGCCTTTGCGGCCGGAGTAGTCGGCATTGGACCGTTGGTCCGAATTTGGCTTCGCCAGCTCGCTCCGGAGCTTCCCTTTGGTCCCGGCCCGCGGGATGCCGACTTCCGACGCACGTGGAACGAACTGCAGTCCCGCTCGCTTGCCGCCCTCCGTTTTCAAGTCTACACGGCGCTGCTGTATAGTGTTGACCTGGTGATTGTCTCGCAGTTCTGTCCACCCGATCGTGTATCGGACATTTATGGGTACATCGTTCGGGCGTTCGTGATAGTGCGCATCATCTTGCAGGCCGCCGACGAAGCACTCTGGCCGAGGGTTGCCCGTGATCCGGCCGAGGGCAGAATCCTTTCCCTGGCGCTTGCCAGACTCAATTGCTGGTTGCACGGGGCGGCCATGGCCGCGATGGCGCTGAGCATAGGACCCTTTCTGGGGGCTTTTTTGCGGTCGGAGATGACCCCTGCTCCGCTTCTTGCAGCAGTGCTCGCGGCGCGGGGACTCATCACGGGGCTCGCATCGCAGCCCGCATTTTATCTCTATGGCGACGGACGATTTGGCACACTGGCGCGCAGCATGGGAAGGGAGCTGTTCATCGGGGTTCTCCTTGGGATTCCAGCGGCCCGGATCTATGGGCCGACGGGAGTGGCAGCGGCGTTTCTCCTGGGCACCCTGGGCGGAACCGCCTGGCCTTTGCTGCGCGACTATTCCATCCAGATCTCGCGCCCGGCGGGGGAGTTGGTTATCGGATTCTGGATGCGGGCGGTTCCTGCGGGAATGGTGGCTGGGTTGGTTGGCTGGGCACTGCTGCCCCAGGCAGTCACTCCGTTTCAGCACGCCGTCTGTGGAGGGCTGGCGGCGGCTGCGGGTTTGAGTGCGGGTGTCGTGTTCGCAATGATTGGATCGAAACAGAGTGCCGGCCCTATCTATGACTGGCGAAACCTCGTAAGGCGGATGTAGCCGGCACGGCTGTTGGGTGAACTTCTCAGCAGCGGGAAAGACATGTCAGCAGGTACGGCAGCAATTGTTTTTTCCGCGACACAATGCCGGCCAGTTCGTAGATCCCAGGCTCTTTTTCTGGGTAATGAATCTCCGCGGTGAACGCGGGCTCAGCGGCCACCATCAACAGGGACGTCTGCAGACCGACATCGGTGACCAAGAGCGCGCTGAAAAAGTATCCATTGGCGCCACGATAATTTCCCAATGCGGACCGGACCTCGGCGGCCCGCTTCCAGAAATGGTCGAATCCGAGCTCCTCGATCTGTGCAACGCTGAACTTGCTGGATCCCTCGACGTACTCCTTGCAATCCGCTGTAATTGCCTGCGTCGCCGGGCGGGAAATCAGAACGGATCCCGACGAAAACATCTTTTCCGTAAACTCAGTTGCATTCACGCCCGTCAATTTTTCCAGCATGGCGAGGATATCGACATCGCGCTTCGTCGTGGTGGGGGAAGTCAAATTCAAGGTGTCGGACACGAGCCCTGCGAGCAGCAATCCGCCAATGGTAGGAGGCAATTCAACGGCACTACGGAAGAAACAATCCGCCACAATGGTACTGGTAGAGCCCACCGGTTCATTGCGGAAAAGGATTGGCTGTTGTGTGCTGAAAGCTCCGATCCGGTGATGATCAAGGATTTCCAGAATCTCGACCTGATCGGCCCCTTGGACGGCCTGGGAGAGTTCATTGTGATCCACGAGTATCAGCTGACGTTCCACTTTTTTCAAAAAGTCCGATTTCGCAAGAATACCTATCACCCGCCGGTCGTTGTCGAGCACGGGAAATGCCTGAAATTGCGATTCCGAGGCAAGTCGTTGGATGTTGCTCAAGATTTCGTCCTCTCCAAAGGTCAGGTAGTCGTCGCGCAACAGGTGTTCGACGGCAATGGCCGATCGGGCGAGCATACAGGTGGTGGCCGAGTCGTGGGGAGACAGCAGTAGCGACACCTCGTTCCGTCGGGCCAGTTCACAGATATCCGGTGAAACATCGCGGCCGCCGGTCACGACAAGGATTCGCACCCTACCTCCGATGGCTAGGCGCTGGATGTCATCGCGGTCCCCGACCACCACCACGAGTTTTTCCGGAGAATAGCTAGCGAGACGTTCCCCAAACGAGGCGGGTTTCATGGCTCCGACCATGAGGATAAGATCCTCCTCCCGATCGGCCTCGAATCCGCAGAGCATCTTGCCTTTAAGAGTTCGGGTGAGACTGCGGACGGAGGTGAGGATTCGGCGTGAATCGAAGATACGATTGAGGGAAGGAAAGAAGAATTTGCTGGCTTTGAACACCGACAAGAGGCCCCTGCAGCGGCGGTCGGCGTCGAGCACGGGAAGAACCCGGATGTTGCGTTCATCCATGGTTGCAAGAGCCTCCACCACGCTCGTACGCGGGGGTACAGAAATCACGTTCGTCTGCATCACATCCCGGACGCGCGGCGACACGTCCGCGACGAAACGCGGCGCTGGCACACCAAACGTCCGGAGGATGAAATCAATTCTGTCGTTGGTATCCCCACAACGTGCCGCCACCACATTCCGCATGCCAGTGCGGTGTTTGAACTCCGCATAGCCGATGGCGGAGCAGATGGAATCCGCATCCGGGTTCCGGTGTCCGATGACAAGCACTTCAGTCATTGTTTCAAGCATGCCGACTGAGAGCCGAAGTCCAAAGTTCAATTTCAGCTCCAGGAATTTCGCCGCGCCTTAATTTGCCTTTGGACAACTCACCCCGCCGGTCGGAGACTCGATCCGTGAGAACTCGCGTCATCGCCGTCGCCAATCAAAAAGGCGGAGTGGGAAAGACCACCACTTCCGTCAATCTGGCCGCCTGCCTGGCGGCCCAGGGCAGATCGGTGTTGCTGGTCGATCTCGATTCACAGGCCAATGCCACCAGCGGCCTGGGACTGGAAAAAGCGGAGGGCGGCAGTCTGTACAGGCCATTGCTCGGGGAGGGCACTGCGATGGAGCGGATCAAGGACACGGCCTACCCCAACTTGTCGATTCTGCCCAGTGAACTGGACCTCTGCGGAGCCGAGATCGAACTGGCACGAGCGGACGATTACATAAACCGGCTTAAAAAAGCGCTCGCACCCGTCCGGGATTCAGGGCGATTTGAAATTGTTCTTCTCGATTGTGCCCCCTCGCTGGGAATCCTCACGTTAAATTCCTTTGCAGCAGCGGACCATCTGATCATCCCGCTTCAATGCGAATACTACGCCCTGGAGGGAATCGCGATGATCACCCGGATCCTGAACCAGGTTCGAGAGACGGGAATCAACCCGACGCTGGATGTGCTCGGAGTGGTCATGACCATGTTTGACGGTCGAACCAAACTTTCGCAAAGCGTCGTTGCAGAGGTGCGCCAGCACTTTGGCGATACCGTGTTTGAAACAGTGATTCCTCGAACCACCCGCCTTGCGGAGGCTCCCAGCCACGGAAAGCCGATCATCCACTATGATCCCTACAGCGCGGGGTCTTCCGCCTACGAAGTTTTGGCGGGGGAAGTCCTCGCCCGTCTGCAGCAGAAGTCGGCCTGATCTCCGCCGATCCGTACGAAAGCCCTCGCAATCTCATTTGAATACAGCGAGCCGTTGGTCAATTGTTCGCCCGAATATGAAATTCGCGCTCGCTTCCACGTCATTCCTTCTGGCAACCGTCCCGTTCGCAAGGGCGGATTGGCCCGAATATCGCGGCCCCTCCCACGATGGGCAGTCAACGGAAAAAATTGCCCGATCGTGGCCCGGCACCGGTCCCCGCCAGCTCTGGAAAATACCGAGTCCGGGGGGGTTCAGCTCGTTCGTGGTTGCCGGCGGACGCTGTTTCACGCTCGTGCTGCGCGACGTCGATGGGGCAGGGCGTGAGATGCTCACGGCGCTGGATGCGGACACCGGAAAAGAACTCTGGGCCGCCGCCATTGGCGTCGCAAAGTATGATGGCGGAGGCGACGCCGGCGCGGAAGGAAACCAGGGGGGCGATGGGCCGCGCTCGACACCCGCCGTCGACGGCGGTCGCGTCTATACGTTATCCGGTCGCCTCGTTCTTCAATGCTTCGATGCAAAATCGGGGCAAACGCTCTGGACCCGCGATCTGGTCAAGGAACATGGCGGACCGAATATCCGATGGCAGAATGCGCAATCGCCTGTCATCGATGGAGACTTGCTCTTCGTGGCGGGTGGCGGGCCGGGCGAATCCCTTCTCGCCTTCAACAAGCGGGACGGATCCATTGTTTGGAAGGGATTTGACGAAAAGATGACTCATGCCACGGCAGTACCCGCGACGATCCTCGGACAACGTCAGGTGGTCTTTTTCGTACAGTCCGGGCTTCTATCGGTCGATGGCCGGACCGGGAAAGAATTATGGCGTTATGCGCACCCGTTTAAGACTTCCACAGCGGCTTCGCCGGTGATTGATGGCGACACGGTTTATTGTTCCGCGGGCTACACGGTGGGTGGTTCGGCGGCACGCATCGCCCGATCGGGGGAAGCCTGGACGGCAACCCGGTTGTATTTCAAGGAGGGCAATAAGCCATTGGCAAACCATTGGAGTACTCCGGTGCTGAAGGATGGGCACCTGTACGGAATGTTCCAATTTAAGGAGTTTGCCAAGGGTCCGTTGAAGTGCGTGGACATCCGCACCGGGGACGTGAAATGGGAACAGCCGGGCTTCGGGCCTGGAAATGTGATCCTGGTTGGCGACCAAGTGTTGGCGCTTTCCGATGACGGTCAACTGGTACTGATCGAGGCCACCCCCGCCGGGTACAAGGAGAATGGGCGGGCGGATGTGTTGGACGGAAAATGCTGGACCACTCCGGTAGTCAGTGGAGGGCGCGTGTTCGCACGCAGCACAAAGGAGGCGGTGTGTCTGGATGTCCGGCCTGCGGCGGCCAGTCAGTAGGGACATTCTGATGGAGCGAGCCGCCGAGGGGGTTTATGCGCCTGATCGCGAATCCATGACTTTGGCTGCTACGAACTTGAATCGCCAAACTTCGAACCTCTTCCTGATGGGCGACCTGCCGCTGAGCGTCCGAGTGCCCATCTGGGTGGCAATCGCCTTGGGTCTGTGGGCCTGCCTTGCGCCGAGCCGGGTCGCTCGATCTGTGTGGCTGATTGGAGGTGCCGCCTACCTGGCGCACGTGTGCGCGGTGTTTCATTATATCCATCATTGGAGTCACTCCAAAGCCCTGGTCCACACGGCCGCGATGACCCACGACGTCACGGGTTGGAGCGCCGCCTTCGGCTTGTATGTCAACTACGCCTTTACTTCAGCGTGGGTAGCATACGCGATCGCGGGATACCTTGGGCCCCTCCCCAGATGGATTCGCCGAGTGTGGTGTGGATGGTTTCTTTTCATGGCGTTCAACGGTGGAATTATTTTCGTATTGAATCCTTTCCGATGGCTCGGGGTCGCACTATTCACCGCCTTTGGAGCGGCGACAATTCTGCGCCACTTTCGGCAGTCCAAAATGCCGATATGAAGCCCCTCCACTCCCCCGGTTCATGACAGGCACCTGGATCAACGTGGCGGGCATCATTGTCGGAGGAATCGCCGGCCTCACCATTGCCCGAAAGCTCACCCCCGCCACCCAGTATCGCCTCCGGACGATTCTGGCTCTCCTGGTCGTCTATATTGGATTCAAAACGACTTGGGAAGCCATCAACGGCCCATTCCTCCAAGTATTGAAGCAACTCGGAATCTCGCTGCTAGCGATTTCCCTCGGCAGCTTTACGGGCCACTTAATTGGATTGCAGCGGGGCGTCAATCGCCTCGGAAAACTCGCCTCGGCACGGTTCAAACAGGCCGTTGACACCCCTTCCTGTTCGGCTGCTGACGGCTTTGTAACCGCCACGCTGGTATATTGCGTTGGCCCGATGGCTATTCTCGGATCCCTGGCGGATGGGCTGCGAGGCGACTGGAAAACGCTCGCTTTGAAGGGACTCTTAGATGGGCTCGGCACGCTCGGTTTTGTCGCCACGTTCGGCTGGCCTGTGATGTTATCTGCAATACCGGTTCTCGCCTATCAGGGAACGATTACCCTTGCCGCCCGTGAACTTTCCCCATGGCTGCAGGATCAGGCGATGCTCGACGCCTTCAGCGCCACCGGCGGGCTGATGCTGACCACGATCGCTCTTATTATACTGGACATACGCAAGGTGCCGTTGGCGAACTACCTCCCTGCCCTGGTGTACGCTCCGTTACTGACAGCCTGGTGGGGATAAATCGATTTCTGCGAGACCTTGCATCCCTCGACATTAATCCAACCATCCTCGCGGCCAATACGTCTCAGCCACCGAATTCTCTCCATACCCCTTCCCTGCTTTTTGACCAGCGGAGTTCGGGATACACCCGTTCGATATCACCGTGGATTAGTTCAAGACTAGATTCCGGCGGCGGAAGGTGGGTTCATCGAGGTTTTCGTTATTATGAATGGTGGCGGGTGTGTTGTCGAAGCGGCCCCGGGAGGCTGGAAACAAATTCAGCTCAGGTTGATGATTCGATTTATGTCCGCGACGGGAGGACGAAGCTCGAATCGGAAGGGACAGGGTGGTTGACTGAGTCAAATCCGTTTCCAAGGTTTGTAAATGATCTGCGTCGGGGAGTTCCGAGCGCTGGGGTGTTCGGGCAGACACCGGTTCGCGGCAGTCACGCCGTTCCGAAGATGCTGAGCCCGGGAGCGGAAGAGCAGGAACCTCCGTGTCGGCCCTCCAAGCCGGGATCACCGTTATTCGGAGCCGGCCCGCGAGCGCCTCATCCACGCTGGTCCCGACAAGGATCTCCACGTTGTCACGGCACAAGCGTCCGATTTCACGCGAAGCGCGGTCAATTTCGGCGAGGCTCAATTCCGGTCCGCCGGCGAGGTTCAAGATGAGAGCGTCGGCCCGGGCGAGCGCCCTTCCTTCGTCGAGACAGGGGTGAGACGCGAGTTTAACGACGGCATCGTGTACACGCGCCTCACCGGAGATTTCCACGGATGCGAAGGCACTTTCGGCGTGCCGACCGCGGACCAAACGTTCCAGTCCGGCAAAATCCACGGGCAGAATTCCTGGCTGAGCGAGCATTCTCCAGAGGCCGGTTACGGCTTCCGCCGCGCGCTCACCGACGACGCGGAACGCCTCCGTGACGGGAGTCCGTTCGTCGAGGAGTCGGGCGAGGTGATGGTTGGGAAGAACAATGACAGCGTCGGCAGCGGCACGGAGTTCCTGGAGTCCCGTTTCGGCATTGGCGCGGCGAAGTCCGCCTTCAAATTCGAACGGAGTGGTGGCAATGGCCAGCACGAGAGCGCCGGATTCCCGGGCGAGGCGAGCAAACACAGGAGCGCCGCCCGTGCCGCTGCCGCCGCCGAGGCCGACGACAACAAAAATTAGGCGGGCATCGGCGGCGGCGCGGATCACGGCGGCATCCCGTTGGGCGGCAGAGCGGCCCAGAGCGACGTCGCCGCCGGTACCGAGCCCTCGGGTCACGGGGAGGCCTATGCACAACTGGCTTGGCACTGGGCATGAGGCAAGAGCTGCCTGGTCGGTGTTCAAGACGAGGAACTCGGCACCGGAAAGCAATCCCTGTTGAAAGACGCGGCCAACCATGGCGCAGCCGGCATTGCCGAAGCCGATCACTTTCACGGTCGGTAGAATCGATGGTGAATTCATATCAGGAACCAACTACTTAGCGGCCAAATAACTGGGTGAGGGTGCGCCGGACGTTGAAACGCGCCCTGGAGGCCAGCTGCCGCTGTACGCGGAACGAACCGAATTTGGCAAGACCGACGGGGGTAGCGAACTCCGGCTGGTTCACGGATTCATTCATCCCGGCGACGCAGCGGATCTGGCCCAACTGGACAGGCAGTTGGAAAACGCTTTCCGCGAGTTGCAACAGGCCCGCTGTCTGTGAACAGCCACCGGTGAGGACTACGCCGCCATGAAGTCTGCTCAGCACCACGGCGTCCGCCAGCTTCTGCTCAATGATCTGGAGCGTTTCCTCCAGACGGGCGTGCATGATGCGGTGAAAGTGTTCGCGGTTGATGCTCCGGGGTGCGAGCCCGTTACCGCTCGGCAGCTGCAACGTATCGCCGAGCCGCGGGTCGTCCAAAGAGGCCGAGCCGTGCTTCACCTTAAGTTGCTCCGCGAGTCCCAGCGGGATCCGCAAACCCGTCACGAGATCCTGGGACACGTGGTCACCGCCGACGGCCAGGACACCCGCGTGGTGAACAATTCCATCCTCAGTTACCACGTATTCGGTCGTGCCGGCTCCCATATCAAGGAGCAGAGTTCCGAGCTCCTTTTGTTCCGCGGTCAGCACCGCGAGTTGCGAGGCAAGTCCGTTGAAGGCGACGTCCTCAACTTCGATATTGAGGGATTTGACGGCCCGGATTGCGCCCTGGAGGCGGTTGAAGTTGCCATGAAGCACCAAGACATCCGCTTCCAGTCGATTACCGTACATGCGGACCGGGTTTTCCGTCACTTGCCCGTCGATTCCAAAGTGCTGTCGGATGAGATGAATGGGGTGATTGTGAGCGGGGAGATTGAGCGTCTTGGCAATGCGCAACACATCGTCGACGTCATCCTCTGTGATTTCCCGGTCATCACTCGCGATGGGGTGAAAGCCCTTGTTATGGGTTTCCTGGATGTGACCGCCCGTAACCCCGAGCCAGACACTGCGCACTTCGACATCCGCCATCTCCTCGGCTTCCTTCACGGCGTGTCGGAGGAGTTCGGGAAGGTCAGCGGGGTTGACGATCTCGCCCTTGCGAACGCCTTTAGATTCCGCCTGGCCGAGACCGAGGACCCGGAACGTGCCGTCTACGGCGACGTCGGCCACCACGGCGCAGATTTTGGACGTGCCGATTTCGAGGCCGACCACGACAGAGCTGAGATCAAACATGATTGCTCCGGTTGCGTTTGGGTTTGAGAGTTTTTTTCTCCGGGCTGGGGGGCGGCAGGTTTTCGTGCCAACGCAGGGGAATATTAAGGCCTGCGGCGAGGTCCAGCGTGGCAATGGCGCACCCCGCAGCGGTGCCTTCGTTCCAGATGCGCTGCCAGTCGGCGAGCTGTCCGTCGATATTGTCGGGCCGAAACGTGATCAAGCTTGACTGGCTGGTTGTTGCGCGGAGCACGCCGCGGACGGAGAGGTCGATGCCGCTGATTTCGGTGATGCCAGCGAGATCCGAGCGGTCGAACGCGGACAACAACCGGAGGGTCGCCCTAAGATCAGACTGAGCGGTGACTCGGCCAAGAACGAGATTCGCGACATCGGCGCCGGTGATGAGGGGCAGAGCTCCTTCCGCATCGATGGCCTCTGCATTGCCGCGCCCCTTCTCGATGGGCAACATCACCACCGCCTGATCATCGATCAGATAGCTGACGCGGAGCCCACTGATAGCCAGCACGACGACGCGGGCTACGGGGATTCGTTCCCGCACGTCAATTTGCAGGGTGTCTGGAAGGATCCGCTCAACCGTGGCCGATTGAATTCTTGGATGACGGGTGAGCCGCTCCTGCAAGAGAGGCAGATCCAGGGCGAGGACGTTTTGCCCGAAGCGAACATCCGCCGTTTGTTCGATCTCCTCGCGAGAGAGAACGCCATCGGTGAAAATGGGAAAGCTTTTCAAGGCAAGCGCCGGCATCTTATACATCCACCCGTCGAGAAGTACGGACCGTAAGGGGCGCGCAAGAATGGCGCCTGCCAGGAGCAACACGGCAATCCCGGCGACGCGTAAGAACCAAAGCCGCCGTGTGTCGGTTCCGGCATCTGCGTGAACCCGAACATCCAGACGACGGTCCCGGAACGGATCGGAGCGACGGCGTTGGTTCGAGGGTAGGTGCGAAAAATGGATCATGGGAGGGAGTGCTCGGGGAATTGGGTGGTGCTGGAAGAGGCAGCCCGGTTGAGAGCGAGATCCAGCATCCGCTGGCAGAGCGAGGGGAAATCCAAGCCCGCGGCAGCGGCGGCTTTCGGGAGAAGGCTGGTCTCCGTCATTCCGGGCAGTGTATTGACTTCAAGAACACAGGGAGAGCCATCCGGTTGGACCATGACATCCACGCGCGCATAATCCCGGGCACCGACCGCATGGAATGCGGCGAGGGCGTCGGATTGGATCCGGCGGGCGGTTTCCGCGCAGAACTCAGCCGGGCAGAAATACTCTGTGGCGTTGGGCGTATATTTATTGGCGTAGGTGAACCCCCCCTGTCGCGGGCGTGCTTCAACGATTGGAAGGGCCTGACCTTCCAGAATGCCGACCGTTGTTTCGCGTCCGACGATTCGCTGCTCCATCAACACATCACCAAAGCACGCGGCGGCGGCGAGAGCGGCCGGGAAGTCGTCTGGATTTTCGACAAACTGCAATCCAACGCTGCTTCCCTGGCGAACGGGTTTCAGCACGACGGGAGTACTCCAACCGGCGGGCCACGCAGCGGTGGCGGATGAAAACACTTCGAATCGGGCGTTGTACACACCGACCGCGGTGCAGCGCCGTTTTGTGACCACCTTGTCGAAGGCAAACAGACTGGCGGCGACACTGCTGCCGGTGTACGGGACGGCCAACTCCTCCAACTCCGCCTGCACCGTACCGTCTTCACCGTAGGTTCCATGCAGTGCGAGAAACACCACATCTGTCCGGGCGGGGATTGACAATGCGCCGGGAAGTGGATCGATCTCCGTGACAGAATGCCCGAGCTGGCGGAGAGCGCCGGCGACGGCTGCGCCCGACCGTAGTGAAACGGCCCGTTCGGAAGATGGCCCACCGAGCAGGACGGTGACACGAAGGGGGTTGCGGCTCGGGTTAGCGCGGGATGAGTTCATACGCGGAGGTCAATCCCTTCCAACGATTTCAACTTCCGTGTGGAGCTCAATTCCGCGGGCAGCGCGCACGCGTTCACGAATTTCCTCAATGAGGCCGAGCACGTCGCCGGCGCTCGCTCCGCCGAGGTTCACAATAAAGTTGGCGTGGATATCCGAGACCATCGCCCGACCTCGTTTCAATCCCTTCAATCCGAGATCATCGAGTAGACGGCCCGCCGAGAGTTCCGGGCTCGGGTTTTTGAAAATGCAACCCGCGCTGGGCTGGGACGGTTGGGACTCCCAACGCCGGGCGTTGTTACGTTCCATGCAGGCTTTGATGGCATCCGGATCGCCCGGTTCTCCGCGCAATCCGGCAGCGAGTGCAATCGCCGTCCCGAGTCTCGGACAGGAGCGATATTCGGTGGGAATTTCGCTCGAGAGGAGATCCAGAATCCGCCCGTCCAGTTCCATTACACGAACCCACTCCACCGACTGGAACATCCAGCCCCCCATTGCGCCGGCATTCATTCGCAGGGCACCGCCCACGCTTCCGGGAATTCCAACGAGGAATTCGAAGCCCCGTAGACCGGCTCGGCGCGCGGCATTCGCCACATCCTTCAGCCGCGCGCCGGCGCTGCAGCGAAGACGTTCCTTTTCAATCGTGATACCGGAAAAGGTTGCATGAGACAAACACACGACGAGTCCCGCGATGCCGCCGTCACGCACCAGCAAGTTGGAACCGCGGCCGAGAAGAAAAACCGGTTGAGAACAGAGGTAGGCAGTTTGAAGAGCGGCGGCGAGATCCGTTTCGTGCGCGGGCTCTAGCCAAACGTCGGCGGCGCCACCGACCCGCAACGTGTTTCGACAAGCCAGCGGCTCCCTTTCGCGCACAATGCTCTCGCGCGAAAGGGCGGCACGCAGGGCAGCTGCCAGTCCGGTCTCACGGCAGAGAGGGCGATCGGTTCCCCCTGAGAAGCAAGTGCTAACGACGACTGAATCTTGCTCATTCAATGAGTTTTTAACCGCCCCCTCGGCAGTGAGAGCGGGCTGAAATCCGAGCGAATTCATAGGATCTCAACAGTCTTTCGTTGCTCCGGTTCCGTGAACGAAACCGCAGGATAATCTTCGGATTTATTTTGTACGCTTATCAGCATGGTTAAACTTAGCAGTTCCCTCGCAATGGAGCCCGCAGCCCGGGGCTCAAACTGGGAAGCCATCGCCCGGGCCATCACATCCCGCCGGACGGGATTGGTGAGAATGCGAAGAACGGCATGGGTGAATTGACCAGCGGAAGTTTGCCCCTGATCCAGGACCTCCGCGGCGCCGTTGCGGGCGACTGCGGCCGCGTTGAAGTGCTGGTGGCGGTCGGTCGCGGCCGGATACGGGATCAATATCGCCGGCACGTGAAGGGCGGCGAGTTCGGCCAGCGAGGAAGCGCCTGCCCGGCTGACAGCGAGAGTGGCAGCGCACAAAGCCAGCTCCATCTCGGTGAGGAACGGGACTACGACACTCCGGACCCCAGCCAGCGCGTGGCTTTTCCGTGCCGTCTCCAGACCGAGAGTGCCGGTGAGATGGATAAACTGCAGATCCTGGACAGCCGACACGATCTGCGGCAGGGCCTTCAGAAAGAGCTCGTTTAACCCCGTGGCGCCCTGGCTGCCTCCCATGATAAGGAGCACCGGGCGGCGTGGATCCAGGCCCAATGAGATCCGGGCGGCTGCCGCGTCCATGGGCTGGAATGAGTCCCTGACAGGGGTTCCCGTATGGCTGACCCGTGGATTCCATAATCGGGCAGCTGTTTCGGGGAAACCGACAAAGCACTGATCGACGACATGAGCGATCCAACGGTTGGCGCGGCCGGGAATCACATTTGACTCATGGACGAAGGTGGCTGCGCCTACCCGCCGGCCGGCGAGAATCGGAGGCGCCGAGGTGAATCCACCCATGCCGAGAACCGCGCGCGGGCGATGTCGATCGAACAAACGGCGTGCCGCCTGTCGGGACTGCCAGAATCCGCGGAGAAACGCCAGCCGACGGCCCTCCTGAAGTCCCACGGCAGGCAGTGTTTCGATTTTCAAGTCCGTGAGACATCGGACAGCGTGTTGGTCCACGTCCTTGGGGGAAACGAGGAGGGTTACCTCATGCCCAAGGCGGACTAGTTCGTTCCCCACCGCGACGCCTGGGAACAAATGTCCACCGGTGCCACCGCAGGCGATGGCAACGTGTACGGAGGGAGGCTGAAAAATCATGGATTAAATGGATTCCCAACCACTCTGCCGAATGCAAGATCCCCTTCCCGGTCCACGAACGGGTTGGGTTTGCCCGAATTTTGCCGCGAACGAGTAGCGAGCATGGCCCGCAGGGTGTGTCGATCGATGCTGAGCAACCAGCCGATCAGGATCAACATCACCACCACATTGGAACCGCCCCGGCTGACAAAAGGCAGGGCAATCCCCTTGTTTGGGAGGATCATGGTCACCACGGCGATGTTGAGCCACGCCTGGAGGGTGATCAGGAGTGTCACTCCCGTCGCCAGAAGCATTCCAAAGGTGTCACCGGAATCGCCGGCCCTGCGCGCAATCGCAGTGCCGCAGAACAGAATCGTAGCGAAGGCGCCCACGACGAACCACGTTCCCACCAGCCCGAGTTCCTCGCCGATGACGGACAGAATGAAGTCGGTGTGTTGTTCGGGCACCGTCCGCATCTGAGTGCCCGCCCCGGGTCCCTTCCCCAGCAGACCCCCTTCACCGAGGGCGAGCATTGCGAGGCGGTTCTGATATGCTTTCGTGCTCTTGTGTTCGCTAGGGCGACGATAGGCATCCCACCGAGTCTGGACGAGCGGGTCGAACGCCAGCCTGGTTCCCACAACTGCGCCTGCGAGCAATGCCGCAGCGGCCACATGCTGCCATCGGGCGCCCGCAACGAGCAGCAACAGACCGACCATTCCCGCCAGGAGAAGGGTTGTACCGCGATCCGGTTCAACAAAAATCAAACCCAGCAGTGGCAATGTCAGCAGTCCAGGGACCAGGACACCGAACCGGAACGACCTCAATCGATGTTGAAACCGGGCACAATACCAAGACATGCCGAGGATAAGAGCGAGCTTGGCGAGTTCGGACGGCTGGAAACCATAAACCCAGCGCCGGGCGCCGTTGATTTCGCGACCCTTTACCAATGCCAGCACGAGGAGGGTCAGCGTGGCGAACCACACCAATCCAACCCACACGGGGCGATTCCACCGTCGATGATCGATCACCAGCGCAATCGCCAATCCAACAAACCCGATGCCAATCGCCACCAGTTGCTTTGAAAACAGGACCTCAGCGTGCTTCTCAAGGAGCAGAGCGCTGTAGAGCGACCAAATGCTGACGACAATTAGCCCTAACAAGCTCAGAAAGAGGCCGATGCTGGATTTGGAGATCATGGCGGGCGGGTGCCGGGTCAATGGGGATCGGGATTATTTCGGTTGTGGAGGAAGGGGAAGAGCAACGGGTTCCGAAGCCGACGGTTGCGGCAAGGTTCCCTCCGGGGATCCGCGAGAGGCGGTGGGATTCGCCGGAGCCGACCCGTTCGCGGCTGCCGTGCGCGCGGGGATTTTGAGCTTTTGACCGATGCGGATGGAATCCGATTTGAGTTCATTGGCAGCACGGATCGCCTTCACGGTGACTCCGTATTTCTTGGCGAGGCGCATTAGGGTATCCCCCTGTTTGACCTCGTGGAGGGATACCGATTCCCCTGGAGCAGTCGCGTTCGCCTGGGCACCGGCTCCCGCTCCGCCCGACGCCGCAGTGTCCGCCGTGGCGGCCGGAAGCTGAATAGACTGGTTCACCTTGAGGTGTTTCCAATCGAGATTTGGATTGGCTTCGAGCAAGGCCTTCACGGGAATGTTGCGAGCCTTCGCAATGACGTACGCATTGTCTCCCACGCGGATCTTGTACTCGCCGGCGGGAGCGGGCGCCGGAGCGGGAGCGGGAGTGATCGGCTGGGTGCTCAACGGCGGAGTTGGGGTGGACTGGGTCAGGGGTGTCTGTGTGACGACCGGTTCGACTGGCGCAACCGGGGCGGGGTTGGAGTCAAGGGGCCCGGGAGGCAGGTGATCATTGGCACCGAGTGGGGGAGGGGTCACCACGGATTTCTCGGGACTGCAACCGAGGAATAGGAGGCCGCCGAGCGCCAGGACATGGAATGCGGCGAACAATGCAACGGCGTAGGGGAGGGTCCTACGACGAGCAGATTGCTCCAAGGGCGAACCTTGCGGGTTGAGGGGACTGGGTGTGCTCATAGGATTCAGGGATTCTTTAGAATGCTGGGGAGGGGGTGATGTCGGGATGAGTAGGAACGTTTCTTGCCGATGGCTTCTCCGAATAGGCAACGGCAATAAAAGCTAGTAACTTTTTCGAGTACGCCCACTTCCGGCGACCGCCCTTCACAACAGGTGAAGGCCGCAGCTCAACACCCGAGGCGACACTAGGCCGACCTCGGGAATGACGTTGGCTGGACGACGGAAATCGCCCTCCGGCCGGTGGTATACCCCAAAAAACATTTACGGCAGCCGTGTCGACCACCGCGTGAGACCTATCTAGCGACGCTCCCGGCTCCGTGCAAGGGGGAACCATTAGACAAATTTGCTCCCGCCGTGGAGCGCACACAGAAACCTGAAACACAACTGGATAGTGAGGAAAAATCATCGCAATTTAAGAGTACTCACAGCCGCGAGGGCACACAGGATCGCGACAATGTAAAACCGGGCGACAATCTTGGATTCCGCCCACCCCAATTCCCGGAAATGATGATGGAGAGGGGACATTCGGAAGATTCGTCGACCGGCTCCGTATTTGCGTCGGGTGAACTTGAACCAGCTGATCTGGAGGATGACACTGCCGGCCTCGGCGACAAAAACGCCTCCTGCGATGGGAAGGATGAATGGTTGATGGATCAGGACAGCCACCACCCCCAGGGCTCCTCCGAGTGCGAGGGAACCCGTATCCCCCATAAATATCTCTGCCGGATGACAATTGAACCAAAGGAAACCGAGCGAAGCACCGATCATCGCCGCGCAAATCACCGCCAGCTCGCCCGCTCCGGGGACAGGGGGCACCAGGAGGTATCGGGCAAACTGGGCATGGCCGGCAATGTAGGTGAAAATGAAAAACACGGAGGCACAAATCAACGTGCAACCGATCGCCAGTCCGTCCATTCCGTCCGTCAAGTTCACCGCATTGGAGCTGCCGACGATGGCGAAGGTGGTGACCAAGAACCCCAGGGCCGGCACGCCCGTCAGCAATGCCCTTTTGAGGAAAGGAACATTGATGTCCTCAATCAAGCCTCGCGTGGAAGGTCTCGACCAAAGATACCAGGCGATTGCCGCCGCCAAGAGTCCTTGCACAGTGAGTTTCAGATGCGAACGGGCCCCGGCATTGGTTTGCCGCGTGACCTTGAGCCAGTCGTCGTAGAATCCCAGCCCTGCCAACACCACCAGGGTCAGGACCGTCAGCAGCACGAAATGATTCCACCGGGCCCATAGGAGCACGCTCAAATCCAGCGCAACCACGATCAGGAGGCCGCCCATGGTCGGAGTCCCCTTCTTGCCGGTGTCCTGGTGAAGGAACGAGAAATCTTCGGCCTTGTCAGCATAATTCTGACGCAACTTCAACCGCTGGAGCCAAGCAATCACCGGAGGCCCGAAGAACCAGCTGAACAGCAGCGCAGTTATCGCCGCACCCACACTCCGAAAAGTCGTATATTGAAATACGGACCAAGGAGGGTAAGGAAAAAATTCTGAGAGACTATATAACATATCAGACAAGCGCTGCTGCCAGCGCAGCAATTCCTCCCCCCAATTGCTGCCGGAGCGATTCGACCAGGCGCTCCAGACGGGCAGACCGGCTTGCTTTCACCAGCACGGCATCACCCGGACGCAGATATTGAATCATTGACCGCACCAGAGATTCCATATCCGGATGCGCGGCTGCCTGCATGCCTCCCTGGCGGGCGGCCTGCGCCGTGACCTTGGCCAGGGAGCCGATCGTCCACAGCCGATCCACCGCCAGGCGGGCGGCGGCATTCCCGACCTCCACGTGCGCAGCCCCAGCATGGCAGCCCAGTTCCGCCATGTCGCCGAGTACCGCCACACGGCGGCCCGAACACGGGAGGTCGGTAAGTGTCTCCAAAGCAGCGAGCATCGAGTCCGCATTGGCATTATAGGTGTCGTTCAAAATTCGAATACCCCCGACCTCACCGGCGTCCATGCGCATTTTCGCGGGTCGTGCGCCCGCCAATCCCGTGCGCGCAAGCTCGGGTTCCAGCCCCAGCTCGGCGGCCAACGCCAAAGCCAACGCCGCATTTACAGCCATGTGGCGACCCAGCACATTCACCCGCCACGTACCCGTCCACCCAGTCGTGCCTCCCTCAATCTCCACGTCACTCCCAGCGGCATCTCCCGTCACGGAAACAATTCGCCAATCGCTGGCCGACGCGAAACCCACGCGAACAACCCGGCATCGCGCCCGGCCGATCACTTGTTCCACGCCGGGAGAATCCCCATTGACCACGAGAAGTCCGTCGAGTGGCAGGCTTTCCGCCAGCGTCCCTTCCTCCGAAATGACCCCTTGAAGATCGCCAAAGTGCTCGAGATGTTCCCGTCCCAGGCTTGTCAGGACACCGATGCAGGGCCGAATAATCTGCAAGAGCGCTCGCAGTTCGCCGGGATGATTCGTCCCCACCTCCAGCACAGCGAGTTCATCGCGGGCGTCCATCCGGAGCAATGTTTGAGGAACGCCAAGATCATTGTTGAAACTGGCTTCGCTGGCAATCACCCGACGCTGGGTTCCCAACACGGTCTTCAACAATTCTTTGACGGACGTTTTTCCGTTCGACCCCGCAACGGCAATCATCGGAATCCGGAAATCCTCCCGGTACCGAGCTCCCAGCCGCCCAAGCGCCCGTCGGGTGTCGTCCACCGCAATGACCCCGATTGAGCCCGCCGGAACCCCCTGGTTCATCCCCCGGTTGATCAGCACTGCAGCCGCTCCCCGCCGGATTACTTCCGCCAGGTAGTTATGGCCATCAAATCGCTCTCCTCGCAGCGCCACAAACAAATCCCCGCGATCAACCCGACGCGAATCCATCTGCACTCGCGCAATCATGGACGACACATCCCCGCGGAGGCACTGGCCTTCGGTGGCATCAATCACAAATTGCAAGGAGCGAGGATCCATGAGTCTCAACTATATAATGAGAAAGAGGACGCGCATGAAATGAGAAGCGCCCTGCAAATCGCCAGCGGCCGGCGGATTCACGAGGTGCCTCCTGCATAGCCCCGTTCCGCCAGGGCAAATTGAGCTACGAGCCGATCTTCGAACGGAATCACCGCACCGTCGATTGCCTGGGTCCGACGGTGACCCTTTCCGGCGATGACAACGACATCCCCGGTGCGGGCGCAGTGGATCGCTTGCGAAATGGCGCGGGATCGGTCGGCCTCTACATTAGCCTCACCGCCCCGCGCCATCCGCAATTGTGCTGCGAACTCTGTACCGATTGCTGCTGCATCCAACGTCCCGGGATCATTCCCGGTAATCCAAATCACATCGGCCGCTTCTGCGGCACTTCGGACGAGGCCGGACCACTCGACCGGGGAATGGCGGGCTCCGCCTCCGGTCACGACGACGACTCGTCCGCGAGACATCGCCCTCGCCTCGTGCAATGTCTGGGCCAGTTCATTCATCGAATCGGCTCCGTCGATCCACACGGAAAATGGCTGCCCGGCGGCGAGCGGCTCACAATTGCCGGGCGCGGCGCTCAGGCGGTCGCTTGCGGCGGAGAGCTCGGACGGCTTCAGCCCCCAACGCAGCAGGGCACGGGCTGCGGTGACAAAAGCGCGGAGATTTCGTTCGCCGGCGATGCGAGGATTTGCGACCAACCGGCCGGTCGGCGAGGAGAGTATTACGCGGGATTGATCCGGGCCGGCCTTCACTTCGATCACCCGGTATAGGTCATCGCAAAGATACGACCCGTCGGCGGGTGCGGCGACCGTTCCAAACCAGGGAACGGGAGTCAGGGTTCGGGTGAGATCCAGACGGGCGGTGAGTTCGATCACGGCGATCTGGCCGCGAAGTTTTTCGAGGGCGCCGAGCTGCGCAAAGAATTCCTGGGAGTCCAACTCCTCTGTCGGCTGGGGAAGGAAGCGGTCTCCCACCTCAGAGCCGCGGGTGGAGAACAGCCCGGTGACTCGTCCGCAGCCCGCGAGGAGTTCCCGGAGGAACCAGGCGACTGCGAAGGAGCTGGCACCGCGCACGCCGATCAATTTCAAAGCGTTGGCAGGGTGTCGGTGTAGGGCAGAGGCTCCGTGGGCATAGGCCACACGGGCGTCTGCGACCCGGACGCAGGGGACCCGGCGGGGAGTGACGACTCCTGGCCCGCAGATCACCGCGGCGGCGCCGCGTTCGGCAGCACGGACTGCCGCATAGGGATTTGGTTCGACCGCCTCCGGAACCGATACGTAAACCCAGCCTGGCGCGACCGACCTTGCCTCGCGCGTCATCCCGTTGACGACGCAGCGGCTTTCGCCGCGCACGTGTGTGTGGGGGAGATGTTCAAGAAGCTGATCGAGGAAGAAACTCATGGATGGAGGCGAACTGCGACAATCGGTTTCCCCGTGGGAGGGACGTTACCGGTGCCGGAGAAATTGACGGTGTCCGCCTTGGGAGACGGGCGGATGGCCAGATAGGCAGCCGCCCCGCGGGCGATGTCTGCGAATATCGGACCGGCGGCGGCGCCACCATAGTAGGCCTTATCTGCTAGAATCGGCTCATCCACGATCACGCAGATCGCCAGTTGCGGATCTTCCACCGGAAGGAATCCAAAAAATGATCCATAGAACTTACGATTGCTATATGCTGTTTCTCCGGGTGGAATCTTCTTCGCGGTGCCGGTTTTTCCAGCGACCGCCCAATCTTCCACCGCGGCTTTCCCACCCGTGCCATGCGTCACCACTCGTCGCATAAAACGGTGCATTGTTTGAATCGTTTCCGGTTTCAGCAGGTCACTCGCCCGCTTCCTGGAATAGAACTCCCGAAGCACGGTGCCTCCGGGCCCTTCGATCCGTTTGACCAGCTGCGGTTCGTATAAGGTGCCTCCGTTTGCAATCATCGCCACGGCCATGGCCATCTGGATCGGAGTCGCTGTGATTGAATATCCATAAGCCATCCGGCTCTGGGTAAAGCCGTCCCATCCATTCCGCTGCCCGCGCGTGGCGGGAAATTTGACACGGCCCCGGTCCTCATATCCCAGCGGGATTCCCGAGGGTGTTCCGAATCCAAAGTTGGTCATGTATCGCACCAGCACATCCTCGGGTAGCCTCATGGTCAGTTTCGCGGCCACGGTGTTAAACGAATGCGCAAAGGAATCCTCCAGCGAAAAGCGTCCCGGCTTCCGATGATCGTCGTTGACCTTATATCGGGCCCAATGCCCATTTTCTGTGTCCTCGGTATTGTCATGCAGCGCCAATCCCTCGTTCAGGACCGCCGCATAGGTGAAGATCTTGAAGGTGGATCCAGGCTCGATCTGCATCCGCGTGGCATAGTTCACCGTTTGCGAATCCGCACCCATCCGGCCAGGCACAAATCCGGGCCTGCATACCAGCCCAAGAATTTCGCCGTTTTGGGGTCGCACCACGATCGCGGTGATGCTCTTGGGACTCAGCCGGGCAAACCCGGTGGCGACCGCCTGCTCAGCGATGCTCTGGATTCGTAGATCGAGCGTCAGCACGACGTCCATCCCGTCCAGGGCCTTGAGATCCAACTCCCGTTCGGCCGCCAACTCGCCCGCCCGCGTTACATGGGTCAATAGTTGCCCGTCACGCCCGCGCAACTGTTCGTTGAACTGACGTTCGATTCCCATCACACCTCGGAGTTGATGGAGTGGGTGCTGCCGCGCATCCAACGCATTGGTCACATATCCAACCACGTGGGCAGCCAGGGATTCGTGCGGGTAGGATCTCAGTTCCACGGATTCCGCAGTGAGGCCGAGCACTCGCAGCTGATTCATCCGCTCCCGGTAGGAACGGATCGCCTGGGTTCGCTTCCGACGGGGCAGATCTGAGGTCAACCGCCGGATTTCATTCGTCTGCTCGCCCCGCCAAAGCTCATGAAGATTGGAGCGAATCAATTCCCAATCCTGCGGCAATACGCCGCTCTTCACCAAGACGGACCGATTGGTCCAGGCGACCCGATGGGTCTCCAACCGCCCGGCGGCATTCGTCATCAGTCTCGGCACCCATCGGATGTGATTACTCAGGTCGAGGAGTGTCCGGAGCTCAACTGCTGGAAGACCCAGCCACGGGGCGATTGCATCCGCGAACCGGGGGGCGTCATTACTGAGGATCTGCGGGTCCGCCTTGAGGTTATAGATTGTTTCGGACAGTGCCAGCGGGGTGCCTTGCCCATCACGGATCATTCCGCGACGCCCATGCCGGACGATAACCCGGTCCGTGATATCCGCTCGTTCCACCGGCTGGAGTGGTTGCACCACCTGAACCCACGCGAGCCGGCCGGCAGCGCCCCCCAGACACGCAGCTGTCAGCCACGTGAATGTCCGCAACCAAAAGCTGGAGGAGGTTTGTTTCATTTTAACGGGTGGTCGCCAAGTTTACTTTGGACGTGACTCGCCCAGGGGTGGGTTCCCTCCGGAGTGCGGCGGGTACAGCGGGCAGAGGACCCCGCCCCGCAACCAGCGCTGGATTTACAGCGCCAGGCACACCGGATGGCGGCGTCATAGGATTGAAGGATGGAAGAGAGCCAGGGTCCCCGCGAAACAGAGTTGCTGGCAGGGCCGACGTCGCCCCGAAAGAGGGAGGAATATTTGAAGCAACGATTCCCTGGAGGCGAACCGGCGGGAGAAGTCGGGCTGTGCGTCGCAAGAAAATCCTCTGCTCACTTCGAATCGGCTCGAGCCCGAGATTGAGTTCCCGGATGCGAGCCTCCAGTACCGAGGGAGATCTTAACGCCGCTTCGATTTTCAACTGCTGCTGAATTCGGTCGGCCAGAACGCGAATCTCCTGATCCAGCCGCCCGGCACGCTTCGCCAGCTCGTGATGGAGATTATGCTGGTGCACCAGACCCAACCCAATCGCGCCGATCAGTGCCGCGCCGGCAAATGACAACGCGTAAGCGCGAAACCGCGCCCGCACCGCTCCGTTTTTCTCATTTGACGCCATTTCCCATTTTCTCCAATACCCGCAATTGCGCACTTCGCGCCCGCGGATTTTCCCGCACTTCAGACTCTCCCGGCATCACCGCCTTCCGCGTCAGCACCCTCGCCCCCGGAACCCGCGGCCTTCGCAACATCGGCACGTCCACATCGCCCAACACCTCGTATTCCCGGGATACATCCCGGAAAAATCCCTTCGTCACCCGATCCGCAAGGGAATCAAACGTAACCACCAGCAACCGTCCCCGATCGGCGAGCACTGTCATCGCCGCCACCAATCCTCGCCGCAGGGATCCAATCTCATCGTTCACCTCGATCCGCAGCGCCTGAAACACCCGGGTCGCCGGATGCGATTTTCGGCCCCGTCTGGGACACACCCGCTCCACCAGCTCGGCAAGCTGAAGAGTACTAACCAACGGGCGCACCGACCGACCGGCTACAATCGCCTTCGCGATTCGCCGTGAATCCCGTTCATCCGCATTTTCCCAAAAAATCCGCGCCAACTCCTCCGCCGGCTGCTCCGCCAAAAATTGCGCTGCCGTCATCCCGCCCCGCTGATCCATTCGCATGTCCAACGCACCATCGTGCAAAAAACCAAACCCGCGCTCCGGCTGATCGAGCTGGGGACTCGACATTCCCAAATCCAGCACAACCCCGGCCACCGTCCCCGCAGGAACCACTTCCGCCATCCGATCAAAATTTGACTGCACAACCTCGACTCGCTCCGAAAAATCCCGCAACCGCTCGCGAACTGCCGCAACGGCTTCGCCATCGCGATCGAAGGCCCACAACCGACCCGTCGGCCCACTCGCCTCCAAAATGGCAGCGCAATGCCCGCCACCACCTGCCGTCCCGTCCACGAAAACTGCTCCCACCCGAGGCTGCAGCCACTCCAGCACCTCCCGGAGCATTACCGGTCGATGGATAAAGCCAGGCATGATTCATGCCTCTAAGAACTCCTCGCTCGGCTTGGGGTCACGTCGCCGCAGCCAGGCCGGAAAACGGTCCGCCTTGGATCTCGCCGGCGCCGACCCCGACGGAGCTTCGGCCTCCGTTGAATTGGCTCTAGCACTCGAGTCCTTTACCCCGTTTGCGCCCCGACCCGCCCTAACTGAAAACGGATTCGCAAACCAGCCCACGGTTCGCGTGGCGGAGCTCGGCGATGTTCCCTCCGTAGCAGGTTCCATCAGCCGACTTCGCAAGGGGCGCACGTCGTTCAGACGCAACTCCTCCTGAACCAGAGGTCGGCCCGTGCCCCGAACGCGGGAGCCCGGACGCAACCCGGTTATCCAGGCAAGCCATCCCCATCGAATTTTTCCCGCCGCCCACGGCATTTCGACCG
The DNA here is from genome assembly GCA_009695205.1 of Pedosphaera sp. Lineage (GTDB taxonomy): Bacteria > Verrucomicrobiota > Verrucomicrobiia > Limisphaerales > UBA9464 > SIBK01. The sequence continues at coordinate 32,515 of SIBK01000021.1, forward strand.
CGACCGATTCAACGGCCATCCTTCCAGGCCCCGAATTCAGCCCGGGCACCGGCGCAGCCTCAACATCCGTCATAGGAATCTCGGGCGTGCGCGCCAGGAGAATCTCACCATCCGTCGGTCGACTCCGGCCACCGGCCAATGCGGGGGCAACACCTTGCAGCGACCTCGGTTCCTTAGAGTTGGCTGCAAAGGGATTTCGCTCCCGCACCGGCTTCGGTGCCGTTCTCCGTAAAATGTCCTGCTTCACCCGATCACATAGGCCGTTGCCAAATCCGCGCGGACTGGCAAGGTTGATGCCCGGCACGGCAGATCCCCGGTGAATCCGGTACTCGGGCTTCTGCGAAACTCCGGCGATGGTTCGCCCCACCGCCATCAAATTTCCGAGCAATGACATGGTTAAATCAGATTGAATGCATCGACCGTCAACGGCGACTCGGCGTCGACGCATTGGTCGAAGGTTTTTGGGTTCCAGATACCGAACTGGTCGCCGTTGCCATCAAAATGAACCTCTTTCTCAAGCCCAACCGCCGCACACATCTCGCGCGGCAGACAAAACCGGCTGCTCGGATCGAGCTTCGTCTTCAAAGCGTTGCCAAAAATGGCGCGCCGCAGCGCGTCCGTCTTGTTGTCGCCAATCTGCATCGTCAGAAATTTCGCCCTCAACGCCCGGAACTTGTCCTGGGTCAGACCCTTGATGTAGCCCGCCTTCCGGTTGGATTCGTTGTGCGGCCAGATCACCAGCATGAATTCAAAATCCGGATCTTTGGGTCGCCACTCCACGGGACACTGAACCCTGCACTGCGGATCCATTTTGTACCGGTACCGCCACGTAAACGACAAATCCTCGGCCGGTGCCGGGGGTGCGAATACGATTTGTGCGGTGTCAGACGACATATCCACTAGAGCTTTCTAATTTCTACTTTTCTATCCTCAACTCTCCTAACTGGCAACATATTCTTGGTTTGTTGCTGTAAGTTGTTCACAACCCCTGGCTACCCCTTGTCCAGAAATGCCAAGTCACCGCCGACCTTGCGCCCATCACCCTCCAAAACCGTTCGTTCTTTATTTTTATAACCTATTTATGATTAGAATCTTAAAACTCAAATGCCCCTCATCCCCTCTCCTTTTGGTGAGAGCCTGCCGCCGTGTTGATTGTTCTGAAAAAAGTCGTTTCCAATTTAATTATTGACAAATAGGTTCACATCGGATCCAAAAAACATCTATCCCCTCCGGATCATTGATCCCGAAGGGTTCCCTGCCCTTCCTCGGGAAAATGCAAACCACGGATTTCGATTATTCCCTGCCTCCCGACCGGATCGCACAGCATCCGACATCCCGGCGCGATGGTTCACGACTGCTGGTGCTGCATCGGACGACCCGGACTCTCGAGCACCGTGACTTCACCGGAATCACCGAATGCCTGCGCGCCGGGGACGTGCTGGTGGTCAATAATTCCCGTGTCATCCCTGCGCGCCTCCGAGGATATAAGGAAGACACACGGGGGCTCATTGAGATTCTCCTGCTCGACGAACTCACTCCCACCCTCTGGCGTGTCATGCTCCGGCCCGGCAAACGAGTGCGCCCTGGAACACGGCTGCTCTTCACTTCCGCCTCCGGCGCCGGGGCCTCACTAACCGCCGAAGTGGTGACGAAGGAGGCAGACGGCCATTGTTGCCTGCAGTTTTCCAACGTCTCCGACGTGTCCGCCATGGCCTGGCAACTAGGCGAAATGCCCCTGCCTCCCTATATCCATAGACCCCCCGGCGCATCCGCGGTGGAGGACAGGGACCGCTACCAAACCGTATATGCACAGCATGACGGTTCGGTCGCGGCGCCGACCGCCGGCCTCCATTTTACCCCTGCGTTATTGCAGCAACTAAGGGATCGCGGCATTCTCATTCGCGAAGTGACTCTGCATGTAGGCCACGGCACATTTGCACCGGTGAAAACAGAGAATATCGAACAGCATGTCATGCATGAAGAGCGGTACGATCTGCCCCTGGAGACTGCACAAGCCGTCACGGCGGCTCGACGCGATGGCCGGAGAGTGATCGCGGTCGGGACAACCTCGGTGCGTGTCCTCGAATCAGCCGCGCGTGCCCAGCAGAACGCCGGTCATGTCGCGGGGCCCTTTCAACTCAAAGCCGCCGCCGGACGCACCCGGATCTTTATCCATCCCCCGGCAGGATTTCTCGTGGTGGACGGGTTGCTTACGAATTTTCACCTTCCCCGCAGCACTCTGCTCATGCTCGTCAGCGCCTTGGCTGCGCCCGGAGAACTCGCTCTGGGTCGCGACTGGATCCTATGCGCGTACGCAGAGGCAATCCGGGAAGGATACCGGTTCTTTAGCTACGGAGACGCGATGCTTATACTGTAGCACTCAACGAAAGATCCCTATATGACGTCGCGTCCGAAGCCGCCGGCGCCGGGAAGATCTCCCCGGGTTGCCTCTCACCGCCCATTTGTGCTGCTCAATTTGGCCATGACAGCCGATGGCAAGATTGCCACGGCCGCGCGCAAGACCACGACCTTTGGCAGCCCCCGGGATCGGGAACATCTATACGAACTCCGAGCCACCGCCGATGCGATCCTTTGTGGAGCGCGCACCGTGATCGAAACCGGTGCAACGCTGGGCAACGGCGGGAGCCGCTTTGCTCAACGGCGCAGGGTTGCCGGCCTGTCTCGATACCCGGTACGGGTTCTCGTGACGGGCGCCGGGTCTATTCCACCGACGGCGCCGCTGTGGTCCCGGAACTGGGGACCCATCGTCGTGTTCACCACGACCCGGGCTGGCGAACAGGCCATCACTCGCTTTCGGAAGAATTCCGACTCGGTGCGGGTGTATCCAGAGGACTCCATCGATTTCGTCGATGCCCTAAGGTGGTTGCAACGCGAGTACGGCGTACGGCGAGTCCTTGGAGAAGGCGGAGGTGAACTGAACGACGCCCTGTTTCGAAGTGAGCTGGTGGATGAAATCAATCTGACCTGGTGCCCCTGGATTTTCGGTGGACGGGCGGCCCCTACTCTGTCCGACGGCATCGGCTTCCCCACCCTCGCTCAGGCCGCGTCATTTCGCTTGCACTCCGTAACCCCCGCGGGCAACGAACTGTTTCTCGTTTATCGCTCCCGGGGATATTTCCCTTTCTGTGAGCCTCGCCGATTCTATTCCGGAATCCGCGTTTGAACTTTGCTCCGCTTGATCCATTCTTTCGGGATCGGATGGTCGAAAATTTAAGACAACGTATTGACGGTGCCCTGATAGGATTGGGGAGTTTTGGCATGCTTGCGATCGAGGCGCTGCGTTCCTTGCGCTATAAGCGGCCCACTTGGCTCGATTTCGTACGGCAACTCCACTTCGTCGGCGTCAAGAGCCAAAGTGTCGTGCTGACCACCGGTGCTGCCACGGGGATGGTGCTCTGCGCTCAAACTTATTTCCAGTTTCACAAAGTGAAGATGGACACGGCCACCGGGGCTGTGGTGAGCGTTGGCATGTGCAGCGAATTGGGGCCGGTGCTCGCCGCGTTGATGCTCACCGCACGGGTGGGCGCCGCGATGGCTGCGGAATTGGGCACGATGAAGGTCACCGAACAGATCGACGCACTTCGCACCCTGGCGACCCATCCCGTCGATTATCTCGTGATCCCCCGGTTCCTTGCCTGCATCGTTGCCGCGCCCCTCCTGACCGCCGAAGCGATTGTCGTCGGAATCCTGGCCAGTCAGCTCGTCGGCGTGGGATTGCTGGGAATCGAGGGGACCTACTACCGGGCCAACATGATTCGATACACGGCCCCATCCGACGTTGTGACCGGGTTGATCAAGGCGTTGATCTTCGGTGCCATCATCGCCCTGATCGCCTGTTACAAAGGGTTGAACTGCCGCGAAGGCGCTGAAGGCGTCGGTCGCGCCACCACCGAGGCGGTTGTGGCGGCAAGCATCAGCATCCTCGTCAGCAATTTTTTCCTAACGCTGTTTCTCACGCGGCTTTTCAAAGGAATCTGACCCGATGTTGATCGAAGTTCGTGAGGTTCACAAAAGCTTTGGCGCCAATGCCGTGCTCCGCGGTTCATCGCTGCAAATCGACGCCGGCGAGGCCATCGTCATCATCGGCCGTAGTGGTGGTGGCAAAAGTATCCTCCTCAAGCACCTGATCGGACTGTTGCGACCCGACAAAGGATCAGTGCGGGTGGGCGGCGTTGATATTGCTGAATTGAGTGAACGCAAACTCCTGCCCATTCGACGGCGGTTCGGCATGCTATTCCAGGGGGCGGCTCTGTTCGACTCGATGACCGTCGCTGAAAACGTCGGGTTTGTGCTGCAACGTGAACGGCATCACACGGAAGGTGAAATTGCGCGGCAAGTGCTGGAAGCCCTCGAGATGGTGGATCTCCCTGGAATCGAATCAAAAAAACCGGCCGAACTCTCTGGGGGTATGCGCAAGCGCGTCGGCCTCGCCCGCGCAATCGTCTACCGGCCAGAAATTATCCTGTACGATGAACCCACGACAGGCCTCGACCCAATCGCGGCGGGCGTTATCGACAAGCTCATCCGTCGCGTGTGGTCCCAGCTCAAGGTCACCAGCATCGCGGTAACCCACGACCTTAAAAGCGCCGAAACGATCAGCGACCGCATCCTCATGTTGAACGAGGGGCGAATTCACGGGGACGGTCCAACTGCCGAGATTCTGCGCTCAACCGACCCAATCATCTCCAATTTTGTGCACGGAATTCCCACCGAAACTCGCTAGAATTTTTTAGATCATGGACACCTCGATCAACCCCAGCCGAAAAGTCGGCCTTTTTGTCTTTTTCGCTCTCGTCCTCATCGGCCTCTTGCTAGTCAACTTCAGCAAGGGTTCGGCGCTTCTCTCCGGCAACAAACGGTTAGTCGTTCGATCCAGCAACGTGGGTGGACTCAAGAAAGGAGCCACCGTCATGATGTCAGGCGTGCAAATCGGCACTGTCAAAAGACTCAACCTAGCCTCCGATGGTCGTTCTGTGCTCATTGATTGCCGCCTGCAAAGCCGCTACCACGTCCACGCCGACGCCCGGATCGAAATTGAGCAGTCGGGATTCCTTGGAGATCAGTTTGTCTCAATTGTCCCCCTGAAGAACGAAGGAGGCATCTTGCAAGACGGCGCGGAAAAAACCGCCGAATCCCCCTTCAACCTGCAGGAGGCTGCCCGTACAGCCCTAACTCTGATGAGTCAACTCGGTTCTGCGGCCACCAAGATCGATGCCGCCGTTGGCCGGGTGGATAAACTCCTTTTAAGCGACGAAACGCTGACGAACCTCACCGCCACGATTGCGAACTTCAAATTGCTCTCCGTGCGCGCCGATCACGCGGTCGCCAATATTGAGGCGGTCGTGAAGACAAACTCTCCCGTTCTCGGCAACACATTGAGCAATTTTAATGCATTCTCCGAAGGCCTGCGGGGTCTGGGCGACCACCTGCAGACCATCGGCACAGATATCGCTTCCACAATCACCAATGTCTCGTCGGTGGTCACCAACGCCAATGGAATCCTCGACATCAACAAGGCCGAGATCCGCACCGCCATCATCAGCCTCCGAGAGTCCGCCGACAACCTGAAGGCGGTCACCGGCGAAATCCAGGCTGGAAAAGGTTTGGCCGGCGCTATTTTGAAGGACGCCGAACTGAAGGATCACTTTTCCGATCTCGTGCTAAACCTCACGACACTTACCAGCAACTTGACCAAGTACGGCCTCCTCTATAAACCGAAGGCCGTAAAACCAGCGTCCGTCGACCCGCTGCACAAAGGACGCTCTGGAATTCGCTGAGCGATTGATGAATTTCCAGACCATCGCCACAACTTTCAGTCCGGTCGAAGCCCAGTTGCTGGCCTCTCGGCTGCGGGCCGAGGGGCTCTATGTCTACGTCCATAGCGAGCTGGCTGCCCACGCGATCGAGGGGTACTCGATGTCGGTAGGCGGACTTCGCATCCAGGTCCCGGAAGATCAGGCGGAGACCGCGAAGGAGATCCTCGCGGCAAAAGATCCCGAAACACAGGCTCCAGACTCCGTCTAAAGTTTTCCTCTCGCCGCCACCCCATGTCTCCCGCTCTTCGCCTCGCTCTGGCCCGGCTTTTGGCCGCGGATGAACTCCGCACAGATCCCGCCACGCTGGCATCGCACGGGGGTGACAAATGGTTGAGTCACCATGAACCGGACGTTGCCGCCCTGCCCCGTTCGACGGAGTCTGTCGTCCGCATTCTAAAATTCGCCCGCCGCCACCGCGTGCCGCTCACGGCCCGCGGAGCCGGATTTGGTTACGTGGGCGGCTGTGTACCGGTGCGCGGAGGCATCGCCCTTTCCCTCATTCGGCTCAATCGGATCCGCGAAATCTCCGCCACGGATTTCGTCGCCGTGGTGCAACCCGGTGTGATCACCGAACGACTGCAAAATGAAGTTGAGAAACGGGGGCTGTACTATCCTCCAGACCCGGCCAGTCGTGCGGATTGCTCCATCGGGGGAAATCTCGCCACGAATGCGGGCGGACCTCGCTGCCTGAAATACGGAGTGACACAGGATTACGTGCTCGGGCTGGAAGTGGTCCTCGCCGACGGAACCCGTGTCCGTCTCGGAGGACGCACTCATAAGAACAAAACGGGGTTTGATCTGCACCGCTTGTTTGTGGGTTCCGAGGGAATGTTGGGCATCGTTACGGAAGCGACACTCAAGCTACTCCCGCTGCCGCCGTTCAGGGCCTGTCTCGCGGTCGGCTTTGCCGATCTCCGGAGCGCCACTCAGGCGATACACGGAATTTTCCGGGCCGGATTTCTGCCAAGCGCCCTGGAACTGGCGGATGCCTTCACTCTGGCGGCAGCCCGCAAGCGCACCGGATCCCGCCTTCTCGCGGGCTGCGACGCCCTCTGCATCGTCGAACTTGACGGACAGGAGCGCAGCGTGCGCCAAGAGATCGCCGTGCTTGCCCAAGTTATCGCCGCTCACCGCCCTGTCGTCCTTCGCCGGGGATTCGGTCATGACGGTTGCGAGCAATTCTGGCAGCTACGTCGCGAATTCAGCTACGCACTCCGAGATACCGGCCTGACCAAACTCAACGAAGATGTGGTGGTGCCGCGGGGAAAACTGGAAGCCCTGTTCCAGCTGGCCGCTCATCTTCAACGCAAACATAAGCTCCCGATCGCCTGCTTCGGGCATGCGGGAGATGGCAACATACACGTTAATGTGATGTTGGATTCATCCTCACGCGACCAACTCGCCCGGAGTGGACGGGTGCTGGATGACCTGTTCAAAGGTGTTCTCGCGCTCGGCGGAAGCATCACTGGAGAGCACGGTATCGGATTGGCGAAGAAACCTTGGTGGCCGCTAGCTGTTTCAGCTGAAGCGCGCGCCTTGCATCAGGTCGTGAAGCAGGCACTGGATCCCCGGGGAATTCTAAACCCTGGTAAGTTTCTGGATCCGTAATTCAAGGCGCAGGAATCGCATCCAGCTCCCGCCGAATATCAGCCGGATTCCGCCCCCTCTCGCGCAGTGTCCTGAGACTCAGGGCATCCTGCCGTTTGGCCAATCGAACGCCCTTTTCATCGGTGACCAGTCGGCAATGAAAAAAAGCGGGCGCCACCTCACCGAGGGCACCATAGAGGAGCAATTGACGCGCGGTGCTGGAGAGTAAATCGCGCCCACGCACAACCTCCGTGATCCGCATCGCAACGTCATCCACCACGCATGCAAGCTGATAGCTCGGTACTCCCTCGGATCGCCAAACAACAAAGTCCCCAAATTCCACACCCGCCACGAATTCCTGAGGACCGCATCCGCCATCGACAAACCGGACACGTTGGCCGTCTTTAACGTGAAAACGCCAGGCCACCTCCGGTCGGGAACCGCGATAATCCGGCGCCACCCGTTCCGGACGACAGGTCCCTGGATAAACCGGTTCATCGGTTCCTTCGTGCGGCGCGTGGAGGGCGTCAAGGATGTCCTTGCGCGAACACCGACAGGGGTATAGGAACCCTCCAGATCGAAGCCTCTCGAAAGCCTCGCGATAGAGCGACGATCGTTGGCTCTGACTATACGGTCCATACGGGCCTCCGATATCGGGGCCTTCGTCCCAGTCCAAGCCCAACCAACCCAAATCTTCAAGAAATCCCGTCACAAATTCCGAATGGCATCGCGCCGGGTCCAAATCCTCGTTTCGCAAAATCAGTTGCCCTCCCCCGACCCGCGCTCGTTGCCATGCCCGCAAAAACGTACCCGCATGTCCGAGGTGGAGCCAGCCCGTCGGAGACGGCGCCAGACGGCCCCGATATCCGAACGGGGAATACGGAGTCTGAACGGCCGGAATCATGACACGTCCGCCATCCATTCTGAGAAACGCGGCAGCGAAAAGGGAAGCAATGCCTGAACTCGGCTGCAATGGATGGAGGTATCCGCCGGTCTTGGCGGACCTTGGTACGAAGCCCGCGACTCCGCCTTTCGGGGAGCGACGATCCCCGGATGCCGTCGTGCAACACATTCGGCAATATCCCACCGAGATAGGCGCTCCGATCCCGCAACGTGATAAAGCCGTCGTGCGCCTTGATTCAGCAGTTGCCAGAGTACCCGGGCTGTCACAACCGCGGGAATCGGACACCGAAATTCGTCGATGAAGAAGGAGAGGGTCTTTCCGGCACCCCATGCGGCCAGCATTTCTTCGTTAAAGGAGCGATTCCCTGTCGGGGATGCGCCGTAGTTGAGGGATGTGCGCACCACCGTATGAAGGGGATTCTTGAGAATGTATTGCTCCCCTTCAATTTTCGTCTCAGCGTAAATGCTCAAAGGGTTCACTGGGTCCGTCTCCAAGTATCCGCCCTTGCGGCCATCGAAGACCATGTCGGATGAAAGAAAAATAAGCGGAATTTCGGCGGCCAGCTCCGCTAAATGCCGCGTGCCGTCGACGTTGATCCGCTGCGCCATGTCGGGTTCCCGCTCGCAATCAGGAGTCTTGCTAAGGGCGCCGCAATGGATGACTGCGGATGGGCGTTCCCTATGAAAGCAGGCCGACATGGAGCCGGCATCGGAAAGATCGAAATGACGGCGTGTCAGGGGGCGGACGATCCAACGGTCGGCATTCCCTGCAGACGACTGCACGACGAGTCCTCCAATCAATCCGGTGGCACCCGTCACCCAAACCAAGGGACAACTGGAGGAATTGGTTTCATTCACGTGAGGAGCATGCAGAATCGATTGGGAGGATGTCCACTGGACGCCTTCGGGGGTAGCCCATTATAACCACGCCGGACTTGACCATGTTTTTCCGCCGCAAGAAGAATTCTGATGAGCACCGATACTACCTGTTACCCGGGCAGGGTCGTGGCAATCGGCGGAAGCGCAAGCAGCAGTTCTTCTGGGCCTGCATCGCGGGATCAATCATTGCCGTTTTGGTGGGTGCAGCCATGTGGCTGGTCAATAACCCACCGCGATAACCTCCCGCCTATCCCCCGGCCAGCTCCTCAGCGGGGTACGTCCAGATCTCGGCAAGCGTCGGATGGTAATGCGGCAAGGCCGCGAGTTGCGCCGCTGTCATCCGAGCCGCCATGGCGATCATGATTTCGTGAATCAATTCGCCGCCCTGCGGCCCGACGCAACTGCCTCCAAGAATTTCTCCGGTAACTCGATCGGCAATCAGCTTCACGAGGCCTTCCTTACACCCGAGAATCATCGACTTGCCATGGTCGTTGAACGGATAGGTCGCGACGGCAACATCGCGACCTGCGGCACGAGCCATCGTTTCCGTCAGTCCGACCTGTGCGACCTGGGGTTCCGTAAACACCACGCTCAGCAACAGTCGGGTCTCGAGCTCGCGTAACTTCTGCGGGTTAAGAATGTTGTGAGCGGCAATTTCCCCCTGGGTGATCGCAATATGAACGACCTCATGCGGACCACAGCAGTCGCCTGCGGCGTAAATACCTGAGCGGGTGGTCCGTTGATTTGAATCGATTCGGATCCGACCGTTTTCCAAGGTGATGTCCGCGCTTTCGAGGCCCAATCCGGCGATATTTGGCACCCGGCCCAACCCGTGAAAAATCTGATCAGCCTCGATCTGCCGCGGCGTTCCCTGGTGCTTGAACAAGACGTTTCGCCCCCCGCTACCGACCTCCACCCGCTCGATCCGCGTGTCGGTGAAGAGTTCGATACCTTCCCGGCGAAGCGCCTTCTCCAATTCCGCCGCCATCTCCGGATCGCTGTCTCGCAGAATATGCGGCCCGCGCTGAAGGATTGCCACACGTGTGCCCAGGCGACTAAAGAATTGAGCAAACTCCAACGCTACAGGTCCCCCTCCTAGCACGACCACCGACTCCGGCAGCTCTTTCAGCCGCAGCGCATCGTCGCTGGTGAGATAACCCGCCTCCCGAAGTCCAGAAATGGGCGGCGCTGGCACCGTCGAGCCTGTGGCAAGAACAATGTACGGCGCTCGCAGCCGTTTCCCATTTCCAAGCTCCACCGTTCGCGCATCGCTCAGGCGTCCCGGAGACCGAAACAATTCAAAGCGCCCATCCTGAAGTTGCTTCTGGCGGTGTTCTGCAAAATTCGCGATTAACTCGTCCTTGCGCGCCATCAGTCTCGCAAAATCGATACGCACCGGTCCGGGGTAAATTCCCCACTCGGCGGCATCGCGTATCGAATGGCGAAGTTCCGCACCGCGCAGGAGTGCTTTGGTGGGCATGCAGCCACGCAGAATACAAAGTCCCCCAAGCTCAGGCGAACCCTCTACCACCGCCGTTCGAGCGCCTCCTGCCGACAGCATGCGGGCCGCCGCATATCCGGCACTCCCACCGCCGAGAACTACCGCATCAAAGTCAAATTCGGACATGCGCAACGCTCCACGGTCATCGTGCGTCTGGCAATCGTCCGAATACAGGTAATGGAACGTGCGTCGTGGAATCCCGGGTAGCTCTGCGCGATGGGCACGCTCACCATTGCAGTCGGTCAATAACATTTCCCCGCCAAGAAACAGTCAACCCTCACCAATCCACGGAAAGCCCACCCGGCCCTGTGACTCCTAGCCTGGGCCACTATGAAATCGAAAATCCTCCTTCTTTCCGACCTCCTCGTCGTCGCGGCGGGGATTTCCGTGGCGCTCGCCCAACCGAAGCGCAACCGCGCCTCCAAGGAGTTCATGCGCGATAAGTTGGAACTATCCCAGCGCCTGCTCGAAGGTCTGGCCACCGAGGACTACGGCCTCATCATCGCCAAGGGCGCACGACTCAGCGCGATGAGCCAGGAGGCGGGTTGGCGAATGTTTGAGAACCCGGGCTACGAACAAGCAAAGCTTCACCTTCCGACGTCACATGGACTCGTTAGTGAAGGCCGCCAAGGACAAGAATCTTGACGCCGCCACGCTCGCCCACGTGCGCGTGACGATGCGTTGCGTGGATTGCCATAAGCTTATGCGCGGAAAATTGGTTGTGTCCGCGGACGACTTGCAACCGGCGACGCGGACGACGCTCGCGACACTCTCGATCCTCCATTGAGCAGGAAGGACGACATTTCATGTCTGCTGCAACAACCTCATCGAAAAACAAAATGCCCGCCGCAACGCAACGCTTCATTAAATAGTTCTCCGATATCACCATCGGAGATGTGCCGATTGTGGGCGGAAAGAACGCCTCTCTGGGTGAGATGGTTCGCGAACTGGCCCCAAAGTGTGAACGTGCCCAACGGCTTTGCCATCATGGCGACGGCGTACCGGCATCTGCTGCGCGAAGCGGGACTGGAGGAGCGGATTCGCGAGGCGCTTGCCGGTCTCGACACCCGCAACATGGAGGCGTTGCGCCAGTGCGGGAGCAGGATTCGCGGTTTGATTCTCGGCGCCCCGATCCCGCCCGACTTGGAGCAGGAAATCATCGCCGCCTACGACTCGCTCCAGGGCCGGCAGCTTCATCCAGCGGATCTCGCAGTACGTTCCAGCGCGACGGCCGAGGATCTGCCGGACACCAGCTTTGCCGGCCAGCATGAGACGTATCTCAACGTGCAGGGCCCCCCTCGAACTTATCAACGCCTGCCTGCGCTGCTTCGTGTCGCTCTTCACCGACCGCGCCATAAGCTACCGAGTCGACAAGGGCTTCGACCATTTCAAGGTCGCCCTCAGCATCGGCGTACAGAAGATGGTGCGCTCCGACCTCGCGAGCAGTGGCGTCATCTTCACGCTCGATACCGAGACCGGATTTCGCGACGTCGTGCTCATCAACGCCGCCTACGGTCTTGGCGAAAATGTCGTGCAAGGCTCGGTGCATCTATACGAATACTCTGTTTTCAAACCCACATTGAAAACAGGCCATCGGCCCATCCTCCAGAAAAGAGTCGGCTCCAAGAAATTCAAACTCATCTACGATATCGGCGGCGGAAAAATGGTGAAGAACGTTCCCGTGCCACCCGGCGACCGCGCGAAGTTCGCGAATTCCGACGACGAAATTCTCCAACTCGCGCGTTGGGCCTGTCTCATCGAGGAACATTATTCTGCAAAGCGCGGCCATCCGACGCCCATGGACATCGAATGGGCGAAGGATGGTCACACCGGCGAGATGTTCATCGTGCAGGCGCGCCCTGAAACCGTGCAATCGCGCAAAGCCGTCGAAGTCATCGAGACCTACAAGCTCAAACAACGGGGCGCGGTGCTCGTCACGGGTCGAAGCGTCGGCGAGAAAATTGCCGCCGGCCCCGTGCGCGTCATCCAAAGCGCCGAGTTTATTGGACAATTCAAGGAAGGGGAAGTCCTCGTTACCGACAAGACCGACCCCGACTGGGAACCCATCATGAAGAAAGCGGCCGGTATTGTGACCAATCGCGGCGGGCGCACCTGTCACGCCGCGATCGTCAGCCGTGAACTGGGCGTGCCCGCCATCGTGGGCACCGAGGATGGCACGGAGTTGCTCAAAGACGGACAGATGGTGACGATGAGTTGCGCCGAAGGCGACGCGGGTTTCGTTTACGACAGGCGGCTTGAGTTTGATGTGCAGCGCACGAGCCTGAAAGACCTCTCTCGCCCGCGCACCAAGGTGATGATGAACCTCGCGAACCCAGAGGAGGCGTTCTCGCTCAGTTTCATTCCGAACGACGGCGTTGGACTCGCGCGCGAGGAATTTATTATCGCCAGCTATATCAAGGTGCATCCGCTCGCGTTGGTGAACTACAAGAGTCTTGAGGTCGGCCCCGTAAAGCAACAGATTGACGCCTTGACCGCCGGTTACACCGACAAGCCGCAGTTCTTCGTCGATAAACTCGCGCAAGGCGTCGCGATGATTGCCGCGGCGTTTTACCCCAAGGATGTCATTCTACGCCTGAGCGACTTCAAGACGAACGAATACGCCAATCTCATCGGCGGCCGCGCCTATGAACCCACGGAGGAGAATCCGATGATTGGTTTTCGGGGTGCCAGCCGTTACTACAATCCGCGTTATCAGGCCGGCTTCGCTCTGGAATGCCGCGCGGTGAAGAAGATGCGCGAAGAAATGGGCCTCACCAACTTGAAGTTGATGGTTCCCTTTTGCCGCACCATCGACGAGGGCCGACGGGTCCAAGCTGAGATGGTAAATCACGGCCTCAAGCGTGGCGTCAATGGACTTGAGCTTTACGTCATGTGCGAGATTCCCAGCAACGTTATCCTCGCCGACGAATTCGCCGACATTTTCGATGGCTTCAGCATCGGCTCGAACGATCTGACTCAACTCATCCTCGGCGTGGATCGCGACAGCGAAATCGTCGCCCCCATCTTCGACGAGCGGAACGCTGCGGTGAAGAAAATGATCGCCCAGGTCATCGCGGTCTGTCGCAAGCGCGGGCGCAAAATTGGCATCTGCGGTCAGGCGCCCAGTGATTACCCCGACTTCGCGCAATTCCTCGTCGAGCAGGGAATCGACAGCATTTCGCTCAACCCCGACACGGTGCTCAAGACCACTGTGGCAATTCTGGAGACGGAGAAGAATCGAGCGAACCAGACTCCCCAAGACTGACACGCCCAGGGCCGGCAACTTTCTCTCGCGCGGCGGCGCGTGGGTCGTGGTGCAATCCCTCCTGATGGCGTTGGTCGTTGTGCTCGGCGTGCTGTTTCACGGCGACTGGACGCGACTGCCGGTGATCGCGGCGGGTGCAGGGTTGTTTATTATGGGCGGTTACTTTGGCGTCGCTGGAGTCGTAGTGCTTGGGGGCGCACTCACGCCGTTTCCGAAACCGCGCGAAGGATCGGAACTGGTGCAATGCGGTGTTTACGCGATAGTCCGGCATCCGCTCTATGCCAGCGTCATGCTCTCCTCACTCGGTTGGGCGCTGATCTGGCAAAGCGGGCCAGCGCTCATCACGACGCTGCTTCTGATTCCGTTTTTCCACTTTAAAGCGCGACGCGAAGAATGCTGGCTGCGAAAACAGTTTCCGGACTACGCGGAGTACGAACGCCGAGTTCCGCGTTTTATTCCGCGCTTCCGTCGCGCGCCCAAGACCGTTTTGACAATATGCCTGCTGACAATCAAAACGGCCAAATCCTCCCTTCTCATTCTCTGAGTCACTCCGCGATGTGCCAATGAACCCAAATGCTTTCACCCGTGCCGAACTCGCCCACGAAGCGCTGCGTCATGCCCAGCGGCAACCGCTCGACGCGATGTTCGAACCGCGCAGCGTCGCCGTTATTGGCGCATCCGAGAAGACCGGCAGCGTTGGCCAGGCCCTGGTCCAGAACCTCCGGTTCTTCGGGGGCCCGGTTTTTCTCGTTAACGCGAAGCGCAAGAAGATTTCAGGGCTAGATGCCTACCCGGAAATCGCCGCCGTACCGGAGAACGTGGACCTCGCCGTCATCGCTACGCCGGCGCCGACCGTGCCTGGTATTCTCCGGGAATGCGGGCTGCGGGAGTGTCTGCGGCCATCATTATCTCCGCGGGCTTTCGGGAATGCGGCAAAGCAGGAGCTGAACTGGAGCAGCAATGTCTCGTTGAGGCGCGGGGCGCGAAGATTCGGTTGCTCGGGCCGAATTGTCTGGGCCTGATGATCCCCCAGGTGCAGCTGAACGCGACGTTCGCCACAGGTATCGCTCAACCCGGCAGCGTTGCCTTTCTTAGCCAGAGTGGCGCGCTCTGCTCGGCGGTGCTGGATTGGAGTTTTCGCGAAAACGTTGGCTTCAGCGCGTTTGTCTCGGTCGGCTCGATGCTCGATGTCGGCTGGGGCGACCTCATCATGCACTTCGGCAAGGATCCGAACACTAAGAGCATCGTCTGCTATATGGAGTCCGTGGGTGAAGAGCGTTCCTTTCTCTCCGCCGCGCGCGAAGTCACCCTCACCAAACCCGTCATCGTCCTCAAAGTGGGTCACACAGACGCTGCGGCCAAAGCTGCGGCCTCCCACACCGGCGCCTTAACCGGAAGCGATGCCGTGCTCGACGCCGCCTTCCGTCGAGTGGGTGTCCTGCGGGTCAATTCCATCGGCGAACTGTTCAACATGGCAGAACTTCTGAGCAAGCAACCCCGTCCGCGTGGCCCGCATCTCGCCATTGTCACCAACGCGAGTGGGCCGGGAGCCCTGGCCACGGATGCCCTCGTTGCCAGCGGCGGGCGATTGGCCGAATTGTCGCCCAACGTATTCGAATCGTTGAACCAGTTTCTTCCCCCACATTGGAGCCATGCCAATCCCGTCGACCTACTTGGCGACGCCGATCCGACACGCTACGCCAACGCCACTGAACTCACCGCGCAGGATCCGCAATCCGACGGCGTTCTCGTCATTCTCACTCCCCAGGCGATGACCGATTCCCAAGGCACAGCCGAGAAAATCTGCTCGCTGACAAGGCATTCGACCAAGCCGTTGCTCACCAGTTGGATGGGGGCACCAGTGTTGACGCCGCAAAGAAAATCCTTAACGCCGCTGGAATACCAACCTTTGATTACCCGGACACAGCCGCCCGTGCCTTCTCATTGATGTGGCGCTACAGCAGCAACCTGCGGGTGCTAAACGAAACACCTATGGCCGCAGACCCTTCGGCAGAAGCCACCGCAGGCCGTTCCGTCGCCGAAAACCTCATCTCAACCGCGCGAAAAGCTGGCCGGACCCTCCTCACTGAATTTGAATCGAAGCAATTGCTCGCCGCCTACGGCATTCCAACTGTCGAGACCCACGTTGCCTTCACCGAAGACGACGCGGTGAAACACGCCGAGATGTTAGGCTACCCTGTCGTCGTAAAACTTTTCTCTGAGACGCTCACGCACAAGACCGACGTGGGCGGCGTTCAACTCGATTTCCGCAACGCCACGGCCGTGCGACAGGCCTGGGAACAAATAGAAACCTCCGTCGGTGAGAAGGCCGGCAGTCAGCACTTCCTCGGAGTGACCGTCCAACGGATGGCAGCGAGTGAAGGTTACGAACTCATCTTGAGCAGTAGCATCGATTTACAGTTCGGCCCTGTCCTCATGTTCGGCGCAGGGGGGCAACTCGTTGAAGTCTTCCAAGATGTTGCGTTGGGCCTGCCTCCGCTCACCGCCACGCTCGCACGGCGATTGATCGAACAAACCAAAATCTTCGCCGCCCTCAAGGGCGTGCGTGGCCACAAAGCCGTCGACCTCGCCGCGCTCGAACAACTCCTCCTGGGCTTCAGTCGACTGGTCGCCGAGCAGCGCTGGATTGCCGAGGTCGACCTAAACCCTCTGCTCATTTCCCCCAAAGGAATGCTTGCACTCGACGCCCGGGTTTTGTTGCATCCAGCGCACACTGCCGAAGACGAGCTTCGACGACTTGCGATTTGTCCCTGAGCCTATCTGAGGCTCAGGACTCCTGATATCGCGGCGAGACGTTTTGCCGACTTGGAAAAAGGCGTGACACCGCAAGGCCTTCCGCCGCTGTCTTCGAACCGTATCAGCGCCGCATGTTGTTGCGCGTCTGAAACGACAGGCATCGGGCGGGCGCTGGTTTCATTCCGGTTTCCTCGCTCGCCGCCGTCTGTAAGCTCTTGGGCATTCCATGAGCGAAACGTCCAATCCGCGCCTGTCCCGGTCCAGCCTGATCCCGACGCTCGGACTTTTCAGCGCCATCATGCTCGTGGTTGGCGGCGTGATCGGCTCTGGAATTTTTCGCAAAGCGGGTGTGATGGCCGGGCAGGTGGGTTCGCCCAAAGTGTTATTGGGTGTATGGGTGGTGGCCGGAATCGTTTCATTGCTCGGCACGTTGAGCAACGCGGAACTGGCCGCGATGATGCCGCAGACGGGCGGCCAATACGTTTTTCTTCGGCGCGCGTATGGGCCGTTTTTCGCATTTCTCTACGGATGGGCTTTGTTCGCGGTCATCCAGTCCGGTTCCATCGCTGCGCTCGCGTATGTGTTTGCCGAATACACAACGCAAATCGTGAAATTGCCGGAAGCGTCCGCATCACTGGCTGCCTTTGCGTTTCACTTGCCGCTGATCGGTGACATCGCGTTGTTCAAAGATCTCGGCGTGAAGGGACTCGCCGCTGCCGTGATTCTATTATTGACGGTTGTCAACTTTGTTGGCGCGCGCTTCGGCGGCGTAGTGCAAAATGTTTTTTCGATCGCGAAAATGGCGGCCATGCTCGGCCTGGCGTTGATCGGCTTGCGGACGCCTGGCGTCGGCGACTTCGCCAATCTTACGAGGAACAGCAGCGTGATTCATCCGACCGGTCTCATGTGGTGGGCGGCCATCGCCGCGGCGTTGCAGGGCGCGTTCTGGGCGTTATGGTGGCTGGCACAATATCACCTACATCGCCGGTGAATTGAAATCGCCCCAGCGCGATTTGCCGCGCAGCCTGATCCTGGGAATTCTGCTCGTCACTGGACTCTATTTGTTGTTGAGCGCCATTTATTCCTACGTGCTGCCCATCGACGAGATGGCGCGCTCGAAACTGGTCGCGGTAGATGTGGCGGAACGTTGTTTTGCGGGCGGAGGGCGTTGGATTGCATTGGCGGTTATGCTCTCCACGTTCGGCGCGGCCAACGCCGTCATTCTCACGAGCGCGCGCGTTTATTTCTCAATGGGCGAAGGCGGCATCTTTCCCGCAGCACTTGGGCGGGCCCATCCAAAATTTCATACACCGAGCTCGTCGCTCATCGTGCAGGCCGGCTGGAGCATTCTGCTGCTGTTCAGCGGGACGTTTGACACGCTGACCGACACGCTGATTTTCGTGAGCTGGTTCTTCTACGCCGCGAACGCATGGGCGGTCGTCGTGCTGCGGCGTCGCGAGCCGAATGCGCCGCGTCCGTTCAAAGTGCCCTGGTATCCCTTGGTGCCGGTGATCTTTGTCGCCTTCGGCTTGGTTTATCTCGTTCTGACGGTTTGCAACGACGTCGCAACCTATCGCAAAGCCGTTGCCGCCGGCCAGCCAGCCTTTATGAACTGCGCTCTTGGCGCCGCGCTCGTATTGAGCGGAACGCCGATCTATTTTTATTACCGCTGGAAACGGTCTCGAAGCCTGAGCGCCAAATAGATCCAACGCCTTCGCTTTGCTTTGCTTCTCGGTCCAATCCTGTTTCTCTGATTCCGTTGATGAACGAAATTACCCGCATCCTGGAGCGTGTTGATCAAGGGGACCCAAAGGCCGCCGAACAGTTGCTTCCGCTGGTGTACGAAGAACTTCGAAAACTGGCGGCTCACAGGATGACCTGGGAAGCTCCGGGCAATACCCTGCAGCCAAAGGCTCTCGTTGATGAAGCTTACTTGCGTTTGATCGGCTCAAATCAACCGCAGCAATGGGATGGGTGATCCCATTTCTTTGCCGCAGCCGCGGAGGCGATGCGGCGGATTCTCGTCGAGTCCACCCGACGGAAGCAGTGCGTGAAGCATGGCGGGCAGTTGGAACGGGTGGACTTGGATGCCGTGGAGTTGCCGATGCCCATGCCCATGCCCGATGACGACCTCCTCGCGCTGGACGAGGCCCTGGACCGACTTGCCGTCGTAGACTTGCGTGCCCCCGAGGTCGTCAAGCTCTGCTTCTTCGTCGGGTTAACGCAAGAACAGGCAGCGAGCGAACTGGGGATATCAATCAGCACGGCCGAACGGCTTTGGTCCTGCGCGCGCGCCTGGCTTTTCCGCGAGCTGAAAAGGACACGCAACGCCTCGCCATAAACTAAATCTGAACTCCAAAACTGACGTCACAGAAGCAAACTTGCGAAACGAAGGAAAAATAGGCTCCCTTGCCAGGAACGCGGCACTGACTCATTCGAGACGCCGGTGACCAACTGTTCCCTCTTCGTTCTCTTCGTTGCCTTCAGTAAATCAATCTCGGTTTTCGGGCCGAAGAATCTTTTTGAAGGGTTTCAGCCCAAAAATCGCATTACCAATGAAGGGAACGAATCCCTTCACCCACTTTATCATGGCTAACGCGGACGCACTCATCAGCATTTTCAATGAAGCCAACGCCCTGCCCGCCGGCCCCGAACGCGAACGGTTCCTGGCTGAAGCCTGTCAGGGGAATCCCCCGTTGCAGGAACAAGTTGTTTCATTGCTGGAATCCCACGACGGCGCGGGTGATTTTCTCAAGGGCACAATCCTTTTTCCGGCGTTTCTGCTGGCCGAAAAGCCCGGAGCCATGATTGGCCGATACAAGTTGCTCGAGAAAATCGGCGAGGGCGGATGTGGTGTGGTCTATGTCGCCGAGCAGACCGAGCCGGTGCGAAGACGTGTAGCGCTCAAAGTCATCAAGCTGGGGATGGACACACAGCAGGTGATTGCCCGGTTCGAGGCGGAACGTCAGGCGCTGGCGATGATGGACCACCCGCACATCGCCAAGGTGCTCGAAGCCGGCAGCACGGAGACGGGCCGGCCTTACTTCGTGATGGAACTAGTCCGTGGCATCCGCATCACCGACTTCTGTAACCAAGGCAAGCTCTCAACAAAAGAACGGCTCGATCTATTCACCAAAGTCTGCCAGGCGATCCAGCACGCGCATCAGAAGGGAATCATCCATCGCGACATCAAGCCCTCGAACATCCTCGTCACGCTCCACGACGGAGTGCCAGTGCCCAATGTGATCGACTTCGGCATCGCCAAGGCGACCGAAGGCCGACTCACCGATGCGACGGTTTACACACAGTTGCACCAGTTCATCGGCACCCCAGCCTACATGAGTCCGGAACAGACGGAGATGAGCGGGCTGGACATTGATACCCGCAGCGACATCTACAGTCTGGGCGTGTTGCTCTACGAACTGTTGACATGCAACACGCCGTTTGATGGGCAGAAACTGATGGCATCCGGTATCGACGCAATGCGCAAGACGATCCGAGAGAAGGAACCCGTGCGCCCGTGCGCCCGAGCACCCGGCTAACTCTGGAACTCGAAGCCACAGCTGAGCGCCAAAAAAAATCCACCCCAGGGTGGACGATTCCCTCGGAAGCGGAACTCACAGACGACTCCCGTCAGCGGCTACGGCTCAAGGAGCAGATCCACCGGGTGAAAGGCGATCTCGATTGGATTGTGATGAAGTGCCTGGAGAAAGATCGATCCCGTCGTTACGACACCGCCAATGGTCTTGCCGCGGACCTCAGCCGGCATCTGAACAACGAACCCGTCATCGCACGGCCGGCCAGTGCGGTTTACAAGTTCCAGAAGGCGTTTCGCAGGAACAAGGTTGCGTTCACAGCGACTGCAGCTGTTGCGACCGCGTTACTCGTGGGAACTGGCGTTAGCACCTGGCTGGCTATTGAGGCGAAGAAACAGCGACGCACCGCCCAAACGGAAGCTGACAAGGCCCGATCAGCACAAGGAGAAGCCGAGAAGAGCAACACGGCTGAACGGAAGCTGCGAATCAGCGCTCAACACGATCGCTATCGTGGCCACCGTGAACCTGGCCGGGCAAGCCTGGGATCAATACAACTTCGAACGCCTCCGCCAAGTACTGGAAGACACGCGCAACTCTCCGGACCACAGATTTGAATGGTACTATAGGCAGCGCCAAGCACATCTGAATTTGAATACCTTGCGGGGCCACACGGAAAGCGTGGACTCGATGGCGTTTTCACCGGACGGCCAGCGCATCGTCACCGGCAGTAGCGATCGGACTGCCAGAGTGTGGGACGCAGCCAGCGGCCGGGAGCTATTCAAGCTAGTGGGGCATGACGGTCCCGTAATCTCGGTTGGTTTTTCCCAGGTCGGTGATCGGATTGTCACCGGCAGCGACGATCAGACCGCCAGGGTGTGGGAGGTAGCCACTCGCCGGGTTCTGATCACGCTCGTAGGGCACACCGATATGATAAGCTCCGCGGCTTTTTCTCCGGATGCCAAGCGGGTTGTTACGGGCAGCTATGATCAAACCGCCAGGGTTTGGGACGCGGCGAGTGGCAGGGAACTGCACCAGCTTGTTGAACACAGCCATCCAGTTCACTCCGTCGCCTTTTTCCCAGACGGCCAGCGGATTATTACCGGCAGTACCGAGAACATCGCCAGGGTTTGGGACTCGGCCAGCGGTCTGGA
The DNA here is from genome assembly GCA_009695205.1 of Pedosphaera sp. Lineage (GTDB taxonomy): Bacteria > Verrucomicrobiota > Verrucomicrobiia > Limisphaerales > UBA9464 > SIBK01. Next base: position 53,931 of record SIBK01000021.1, read on the forward strand.
ACTTCCCCTCCAGCGGCTCGTCGGCCGTGGTACGACGACCTCTGTAGCTATTTCCCCGGACAGCCAGCGCGTAGTGACCGGAAGTTGGGATTCGGCGGCCAGCCTCTGGAACGTGGCCACCGGCCGGGAAGAACTGAGTATCCGAGGCCACGTGCAGGCGGTGCGCTCGGTGGCGATTTCGCCCGACGGCCAACGGTTTGCGACTGGAAGTGGGGACGGTGATGTAGAAATCTGGGAGATGAGCGGTGAGCGGTGAGCGACAACCACTCACGCTTCGGGGAAACATGACGAATGTATTGGCTGTGGCATTTTCCCCTAACGGCCAACGGATTGTCACCGGGACTGGTAGTTACAACCATGACCAGAGGGTCACTGGAAGCGGCGATCAGGCCGCCCAGGTATGGGAGCGGGTCAGCGGCAAAAAGCTGCGTTCGCTCACGGGGCACACTTCAGGGATTTCTTCCGTGGCCTTTTCGCCGGACAGCCGCCGAATCGTTACTGGCAGCGGAGACAGGACGGCTATAGTGTGGGATGCGGCCAGTGAACGGAAACTACACACACTCGTGGGGCACACCGCTTCGATTAGCTCTGTGGCTATTTCTTCCGACGGGCAGCGGATTGTCACCGGCAGTCTCGATATGACCGCCCGTGTTTGGGATGCGGCCACAGGTCGGGAACTCTTCAAGCTCGTTAGGCATAGCTCTGAAGTTTGCGCGGTGGCCTTTTCCTCAGACGGCAAGCGGATTGTCACCGGCGGTAGTTTTGATCAGACCGTCCGAATCTGGGACGCCGCCACCCGTCTTGTCGAGTGCACGATTGAAACACCGATGTTTCGAGTTACGTGTGTCGCTTTTTCGCCGGACTGCCGGCGGATCGCAGCCGGTGGTTGGCCGCGGGCGGCGATGATCTGGGAGCTCGGCACCGATCGCGAACCCCTCACGCTGAATGGCCATAGCACCGTGGTTACCTCGGTGGCTTTTTCACCGGATGGTCAGCGGATTGTCACTGGAAGCTATGATTAGTCCGCCAAGGTGTGGGAGTCGGCGCGAGCGGATCAGGTCGCCGCGTGGGAGGAAGAAGAACGGTTTGCCGAACTGTCCAAAGTCAGCTGGCGGAAGGAGCTGGCTGCGTTGCAGCGCGAGCAGGCCGCCGGGCAGATACGGCAACGCATTGGCTTGGCTCGTGACGACGAGGGTGCAATCAAGCGGTGGCTCGTCCTGACCCCTATCCGGTTAAACCCGGATGAGAACGGAGCGCAGGCCATGGATGCCGAGCAGATTAAGGGCGAAAGCCAACTCCATCCCAAAGCGGGAGAAGGGTCCCTGTTGGGACCGCTGAATTGAAGTGGCAGGAGGTGGTTGGTGAGGATTACGCGATTGATTTCAATGCGATTTCCGGGAGCGAGACGCCGGGGAGGGTGGCCTACGCGGTCTGCTACATCCGCTCGGATGCCGAGCAGCACGACCTGCAGCTGCTGCTCAGCTGCAACGAGCGTGCAAAAGTATATCTGAACGGAACATCCATCTACGAAACTTCGTCATCCCGCTATTTCACCGCGGATCGGGAAACCGTGCCGAAGATTTCCCTTAAGGAGGGGCTCAACGTCCTGGTGTTCAAAGTCGGGAATAAAACGAAGGAGTGGCAAGGGTCCCTCCGGCTCACCGATGCCCAGGGCAACCCGGTTCGAGGGCTCCAGAACACCTTGAATCCCGAATGAGAACAACCCTTGCCCCGTAGTCGCGGACCCGCCGTAGTCGCGGACGGGAGTCCGCGCCAACCTCTTTCCTGCAACGGTTCATGGTCCCAATAGAAAGCCTGAGCCCACCTGCCGTAGGTCAAAAACCCACGAGTGCGCCGCAATCAAGAAAACTTTTTTGAAGGGATTCAGCCCTCGATATCGCATGAATAGGTGAAGGGCCGCATTAGCCGCGGAACTTCAAAAGCAACAGAGCCGAATTTTTAACAATCGCCATCCCACGCCGGCCCTGCCCGGCATCGCCATCAAGAAACCATGAAAACATCGTGCACGCTCGATCGAAGCCCGCGCTCTGGAGTTACCAGTCCCGCGCATTCGGCGGGTCACTCATCACTAGCCGGTCGCTGTTCCGCCTTCACTCTAATCGAACTGTTGGTCGTCATCGCCATCATTGCGATCTTGGCGGGGATGCTCCTGCCAGCGCTGAGCAAGGCCAAGCAAAAGGCGCAGGCGATCTCGTGCCTGAGCAACCTCAAGCAACTCGCGCTTGGCTGGGGCATTTATGTGAACGAAAACAACGACACGATGCCACCCACCGCCGTCACCGGTTCGTCACCAATCGACTATGCGGGTGTTGATCCATCCTGGGCTGTGGGCAATACCCTGCCCGACACCACTACGACCAACCTTCAGCGAGGATTGTTCTATCGCAATAGTCCATCCGTCGGGATCTACCGCTGTCCCGCGGACAAATCCACTGTCGATGGACATCCTGGCCTGCTGTGAACACGCAGCTATCAATTGAGCGCACTTCTAAACAGCACAATTAATGGGTCGAGTCCCCTTCTCTGGTATCCTCCGGGCTGGATGAAATACAAAATCAATGACTTGGTGGATCCTTCCCCTGCCGGGAAGTTTACTTTTATTGATTCCCATCCTTTGAATTCCAGAGACCTTGCGTTCATCGTCAAAGTCAAAGAAGCCGTCGGTCCGGACGAATGGATTCACCGTCCCGGTGAACAACATAACCGAGGCGCCAACGCAGCCTTCGGAGACGGGCACGCCTTGCTCTGGCGATGGCGTTTTAGCCGCTCAAAACCCGCTGATGGTTTTCCGACGGACCCCGCGGATAAAGCGGATTTCCAGTTCCTCAAGAGCCACTGGCCCAGGCCGTGATCGCGCAGTGGGTCAACAATAGTCGTTCTTAATGAAACGATTCAATCCAGCAGCAGCAGATCCGATCGGTAGTTCATCGGGTCATCGGCAGGAAACACACGGCCCGTAGCAAATCATGGATCGAGATCGCGCGGTTGACCGACGGAACCCCGCTGATCTTTCCCGTTGGCGAAGACTCGTGAGGCGGTGCATGGTTCCGGCGGGTAGCCGTTATGATCCCACACAGTAATTTGCCCGCGCTCTGTCTCGCTGCCTTGCCGGGCTTCGCAAAGACCGTGCTCATTCTAGTTCTTCTTGGCATCTTGGCGCCGCCAACCCGCGCCGATTTCGTCGGCAAATTCGAGCAACACGAGTTCAAGGTGACCTGGTTCGGATTATTCGTGAACGACCGTGTCGAGCAGGACAAGTCCACATCTCCCACCGCCTCCTTCCCGCTCGACGAGCAAAATGGCGTTGGCAACTTCAAGGGCACCCTCCGGGTCGAGTATCCGGCTTCGCTCTCCGGTCAGCAAGCCGGCAAACTCTCCGCGGTCTTCGATCCACCGGTGGCAATGAAGATCGTGCTCGACGGCAAATGGACGCTGCCCAACCCGCCCGCCAACAACAAATGGGTGCTCAACAACTAGCTCACCACCTTCCTGCCGTCCTGTCCTTCCGTGACAGCACCAAGCTCCGCCCCGCAGTCGTCCAGCTTCGGTGTTCTACTGACGATACCCTGCAATCTGACCAGCATCGAGTGGGATCATGACGAGGACGCCGACACGATCTTCCGCGTCCAGCAGGAAGCCCGGTTGAGGTTACACAACGGGCTAAATCCGGGGACCCTCCTCGCGAGCGCCGTGGTCGGCATCACGACGCTCTATCGCTTCCCGCGAGCCGGAGGCATTCAAGTGTTGAGCGGCCCGCTCGAGTTCAGTGTCGAGAACGGTATTGTCATTCCTCCGTCGCACAAATTTTTGTTTGGCAACAACGGCGGTGATGTCTTGAACTTCACGGCCACCGCGAAGACGACCAGCGGCGAGGCATGGCTCACGGTCGCGCCGTCTTCCTCAACGCTGGCGGCTTCCAGCTTCGCCGATCTCACTGTGACGGTGAACACGAATCTCACTCACGGCCGCACAAACGAAGGTACGATCAGGATCGCAGGCAATGCCTCGAACAGCCCGCAGACCGTCCCGGTCAAACTGATCTTACCCGCCGAAGACGAACTGGCGATCGCCGTCTCCGAACCGCCGCCCGGTGCGACGCTCACCGAAGGCACCACCACCAACTTCTTTGGCACCGCGACTTTCAAGCTGCTGTCGCGCTCCTCGGCCGACCTCGCGTTACGGGTGTTCGATCAAGACACCAACCTGCTGGCCTCGTCGCCCTTCATTCGCGTGAAGCGCGCCGACCGATCGGTTTCCACCAATTTAATCGTCGCCAACGTCGTGCTCTCCGCCGTTCTGCCGGGCAAGCCGCTCACCAACGTCATCGTGAAGACCGTGCTGATTGATCCGGTTCTGTCCACCGTTTTCCTTGAGCGCAGTGTGCGCTACACCGTAGCGACGGTCGAGTTGGTTGGCCTCGAAGTCTCGCAATTCATCCAGGATTGGAACAAGAGCGTCACGCTCTTCACAGAGAAGCCCAAGCTCGTCCGCGCCCACTTGAGAGCGACCGAGAATGACCCGATCCGAGTGAAAACCCGAAACTGCACGGCCTGCGAACACTCCGAATTTTCCCACGTTCGCGAAGATCGAAGACCGGATCTATCCGACGCTCGGGCCGATGGACTCCGGCGACGACGCCCTAATCTACGGCGTGAATCCGTATTTCGCGCCTGAGGGTCTCGTTGGTTTCGAGGTCATCAGCCCGTTCGAAACATTTGAGCTGATGAGCTACTGCCGTGGGATCGGCGTCAACCCCTTCCAGTGGCCTTCGAAACACACCTACGACGCGCTGGCCGCCAAGCTACGCGCCCGCTACGGCCCGGCCCTGCAATCCACAGGCAATCCGCAGCAGTATCTGTTGATCTCCGGACTGATCGACTGGAAGAACCAAACCGCCCAATTCAACCCCTTCGGCAAGGCCAACATCACCTCCCCACCCCGGCCACCCGCCGCCGGTGAGTATGAACTTCAACTCCGCACCGCCTCCGGCACTCCCCTGCAAACCGTGCTCTTCGAGCCGATCGGTCTGGAATCCGGTCCGCCGCCCGGCACGCCCCACATCGTACCGTTCTTCTTACCACTTCTGCCTGATCCCGCGATAAAACCGGCCGTTCTCCGGCACGGCGGCGTGACAATGGCAACCGTCAACGCAAGTCCGACTGCGCCTGTCGTCGAGGTCTTTTCGCCCAACGGCGGAGAAATTCTCGCCAGCTATCCTGCCATCCTCCGCTGGCGAGGCAGCGATGCCGACGGTGACAAGCTCGTCTATGACGTGCAATTCAGCCC
>SIBK01000123.1 GCA_009695205.1 Pedosphaera sp.
CTCGTAGGGTCAAAAAACTCATGCGCCTCTCGGTAGTAGAATTTCAAGAGGCCGTCGAGGCGTTCGCGAGTCTGGATATCCCCTGCCATTTCACCAATCCAATCCTCCGGCGCTGGAAACAGGATTACGTTACCCTTGCCTTGCAGATTTCGCTCCGCGTGGAAGTGATTCACGTAATTCTCAAGGCAGTGGCGGAGAGAGCTTTCTCCGAAAAGAATCATTTTCGACAGGAGCTCGGTCTTTACAGATCGAATCCAGCGTTCGCAGTGGGCGTTCAGATTTGGACTCCGCGGCGGCAATGTCACCGCTTTGATGAATACCAGCACGTAGTAGGTGATGAGCCCGGCGGAGGTCCAAACTTCGGCGGTGAAGAAATCCACGGCAGCCAAGACCTCGGTGTGTGATCGGATAAATTCTCGCCAAGAAGTCTTCCGCTCCCGATCCGGAGCTGGAAGAAGGCTGTGGCGTTCGAGAACATTGCCAACGGTCTGATGACTGACCTCGTAACCCAAGTTGCTGAGCGCACCCACAATCCGGCGATAGCCCCAGCTACGATTTTCCCGGGCAAACTTCAGCACCATCTCTTCGATCGCCTGCGCCGTCAGCGATCGCCCAACCGAAGATGGCCCTTCGATCCGTCGAACTTCATGGCGACAAGCCTGCGGTGCCAGCCAAGAATGGTTTCAGGTCGAACACTCTGCGCCACTTCCTCCAGGGCTTTCCTGCCGAGACGCTGGCCGATCTCGGCCAAGCTGATTCGCTCCGGGTCCGTGAGCTGTAACCGCCCTTTGATCTGGTTCTTGAGAATCCGGTTCTCCGTCACCAGATACTCGTTGCGCAGGAGGAGCTCCTGATCAACCGAACCGGAGAGGGTCGCCAGCATTCGTTGCCAATTCATCGACGAGACTTAACCGAGCCAATGGCCTGGGAGCAATCTCCTCATCGCCCTGTAAATCGTCGAATATCAGTAGGTTTGAGTTTTTTGACCCTATGGGTGAGTGAGCAGGATGGTAGGGTGTACTGCCAACAAACTCAGCTGACATCGAGAAAAGGTTCATTACGGGGCCTCCCGATAGTAATAGTTGAGCATGCCGCCGAGATCGTGTTGGCGTAATCACGGAGCGTCACGCAATGTCCTGCTACCAATAACATACACTTTCCAAGGGCTCATTTGACCTCACAAAAACCAGGCTCCTCCGGCATTCGGTGGCGCATCGTGGCGCTGCTGGTCGTCGCCAGCTTTGTCGCCTACGTACTGCGCAGCAACATGTCCATCGCCGGCGAGAGCATGATCGCCGACCTCGGGCTCACGAAGGTGCAGCTCGGCGCCATCCTCGCCGCGTTCGCGTGGGGCTACGCGATCTTCCAGTTTCCCGGCGGAATCTGGGGCGACCGGATCGGTGGCCGGAAGGCGCTCGCGCTGATAGCGGTAGGCTTCATCCCAGGCACCTCGGTCGCCTCGGCGATGGTCGTCATCGGCTCGCTCATGGCGCTGCGCTTCCTGATGGGTGCGGTGCAGGCTCCGCTCTATCCAGTGACCAGCGGCGGCACGACCTCCAACTGGTTCTCCGTCACCGGGTGGGCGTCCCGAACGGATGGACCAATGTCGGCCTGACCTTTGGCGCTGCCGCGACCGGGCCGCTGATCACCTGGCTGGTCTCCGAGGTGGGGTGGCGCTGGTCCTTCATCGCTACTGCACCGCTCGGCCTCATCCTGGCCGGTATCTGGTGGTGGTATGTCCGCGACACACCGGCGGAGCACGCCGGCGTGCGTCAGACCGAACTGAACCTGATCAACGGCAGCCGGCCGGCGGTGCGGCAGCGGCCCGAGCCCGGGGGGTGGAAGCGAGTGCTGCGGAACCGGCAGGTCCTGTTGCTTACCAGCAGCTACTTCTGCAGCAACTATCTCTTCTACTTCTTCTGCAACTGGCTCTACATTTATCTGGTCGAGTCGCGCGAGTTCGCCGTGCTCGAAGGTGGCTGGTACGCCGCAGCACCGTGGATCACGGGGGCCGCCGGCGCTGCGATCGGCGCCTATCTCTGCGATGAATTGTCGTCGCGCATCGGCAAGCGGCGTGGCATGCGGTACACCGGGGTCGTCGGGCTATCGCTGGCCGCCGGTCTGATCCTGCTGGCGGCAAACGCCCATAGCCCGTACATCTGTGTGGTCTTCCTGTCGCTCTGCCTCAGCTGCCAGCAGATGACCGAAGGCGCCTTCTGGGCCGCCACCATTTCGGTCGCTGAACTGGATGCCTCGACAGCGTGCGGTGTGCTCAAGACCGGCGGCAATGTCGTCGGCGGCATTGGTGCGCTGATGGTCCCGCTGATGGTGGAGACGCTTGGCTGGCCGGCGGCGCTCGCCGCCACATCGGTCTTTGCGCTGGTCGGTGCCGGGCTCTGGTTTCTGATCGACGCCGAGGCCGGGGAAGCCCCAAGTTCAGTGGGGCAGGTCGGGATAGGAATCTGAATCGGAATGGAGGGATGATGCAGTGCAACCCACCACGCTGCAACCACGGGTCTAATCGCGGAGTGTCAATAAACCGATTTCCTATATCGCCGAGCTGCGGCGACCGACTATTCTGCCCAAGGCGAACATCTATGACGCGACACTGCGATCGATGCGAGACGTGCTGCGGAGGCGTTCGCGAGTCTGGATGTTCCCTGCCCTTTGACCGATCCGATTCTCGGGCACTGGAAACAAAATTCCGTTGCCATTGCCTTGGTGATTTCGCTCCGCGTGGAAATAATTCACGTAATGTTCAAGGCAGTGGCGGAGAGAGTTTTCTCCGAAAGGAATCATTTTCGACAGGAGCTCGTTCTTTACGGATCGAATCCGGCGATAGCCTCAACTTCGGTTTTCACGAGCCATCTTGAGGATCAGTTCCTCTATGGGTAATTGTGACAGCAACCGTCCGTGATCCAGAGCGCGTGAAGTGGGTGATCGACGGGGCCGCACGGGGCCGTCGCGCAGCTCGAGACAAGGGTCGCCAAGAAAAGTACCGGAGTGAAAAATCGCCACGAGATTCGGGAACTCCTGGGAATAAAGGTTTCCACCGTGCCTTCCAACGCTCAACAGAGCATGCATTATCCACAAAACGAAAATTACCGGCAGCGGTGTGTTCGTTTGCTGTTGCATCCCAAGTTCATTGACGGCATTCACGCTGTCTCACGTTTTCATGAACGAATCCTACGTCGCCAAGATTGCCTCCGAACTCAAGCTCCCCGCCCGACAGGTTGCGGCCACCGCCAAACTCCTGGCGGAAGGCGGCACCATCCCTTTTATCGCCCGCTACCGGAAGGAAGTGACCGGCACACTGGATGAGGTGGCAATCACCTCGATCCGTGATCGTATGCTCCAGCTTGCAGAACTGGACGAACGGCGAACCGCGATCGTGAAATCCTTGGAGGAACGCAATCTTCTCACGGACGGACTGAAACTGGCGATAGGCGGAGCCGAGGCGATGACCGCGTTGGAGGATATCTACGCGCCGTATCGCCCGAAGCGCCGCACCCGCGCCACCATCGCCAAGGAAGCCGGCCTGGAGCCACTCGCTGCGCTCATTTTCCAACAACAGCAAACGGTCGATCCAGTCAAAGAAGCCGCCGCCTACTTCAACGCTGAGAAACTCGTGACCGATGTGGCCGCGGCGCTGTCCGGAGCGCGCGATATCATGGCCGAGTGGATCAATGACGATGCCGTTGCTCGTGCCAAGCTCCGCCAGCTTTACTGGGAAACAGCAACGGTTCGTTCGAAAGTGCTCACGGGAAAGGAGGCTGAAGGCGCGAAGTTCAAGGATTACTTCAACTGGACTGAACCGGTAAGAACCATTCCCAGTCATCGCATGCTGGCGATTCGGCGGGGCGAGGCGGAGGAATTCCTGCTCGTTCGCATTACGCCGGTAGAGGCAGATGCCGTTATGGCGTTGGAAGGCCTCTTCGTCAAGACACCCGAGCAGCGATGCAGCGAACAGGTCCGCCTGGCGGTTCACGATTGTTATAAGCGATTGCTGGGTTTCGCTATAGAAGTTGAAATGCGCGTCCAGTCGAAGAAGAAAGCCGACACCGAGGCGATCCGTGTCTTCGCTGAAAATCTCCGGGGGCTGCTGCTCGCGCCGGCGCTGGGCCAGAAGAATGTGTTGGCAATCGACCCCGGCTTCCGCACCGGCTGCAAGGTTGTGTGCCTCGACCGGCAGGGAAAAATGCTCCATCACGACGTAATCTACCCGACGGCAGCCAGCCCGTCTCAGGTGCGCGAAGCGGCGGAGGTTGTTCTCGCGTTCATCAAGAAGTTTAGTACCGAGGCCATCGCCATTGGCAATGGCACTGCCGGCCGTGAAACGGAATCCTTTATCAAACTATTGAAACTGCCCACATCCATCACGGTGGTCATGGTCAATGAAAGCGGTGCATCGATTTACTCGGCGAGCGACGCGGCGCGTGAAGAGTTTCCCAATGAGGACCTGACGATTCGTGGATCTGTAAGCATCGGTCGCCGCTTGATGGATCCGCTCGCGGAACTCGTAAAGCTCGATCCAAAGAGTATCGGCGTCGGGCAATATCAACACGATGTCGAACAGAGCGCGCTCAAGCGCAGCCTCGATGACGTCGTGGTCTCCTGCGTTAACGGCGTGGGCGTGGAACTCAATACCGCCAGCAAGCAACTCTTGAGCTACGTGTCCGGTCTGGGTCCGTCGCTCGCCGCGAACATCGTCACGCATCGCGATACGAACGGCCCGTTTAGGTCCCGCGCCGAACTCCTCAAAGTGCCACGGCTCGGCCCGAAAGCCTTCGAGCAAGCCGCTGGCTTCCTCCGGATCCGGGACGGCGAACATCCGCTCGATGCCAGCGCTGTCCATCCCGAGCGCTACCCGCTGGTGGATGCCATGGCTCGTGACATCGGCTGCACCGTCAAGGAGCTGGTCAAGGATGCGGGAGCGCGCCAAAAGCTAACGCTGGAGAAATACGCGAGCGATGGCGTCGGCTTGCCCACGCTTCAGGACATCGTGCAGGAATTGGCGAAACCTGGACGTGATCCGCGCGAAAAATTCGAAGTCTTCAGCTTCAAAGAGGGGGTGGATAAGATGGAAGACCTAAAGCCGGGGATGAAATTGCCGGGTATTGTTACGAACGTTACCGCTTTTGGCGCTTTTGTTGACATCGGTGTGCATCAAGATGGTCTCGTCCACGTCAGCCAACTTTCCGATCGTTTCGTCAAGGATGCGGGCGACGTGGTCAAAGTGTCGCAGAGGGTCATGGTTACGGTCACCGAGGTGGATCTACCGCGGAAGCGAATTGCCCTGTCGATGAAGGCCAATCCCGAAATCGGTGGAACCAAGGAACAACGGAATTCCCCCGCCGGGCCTCGACCTCAAGGTGGCCTGCCGCCCGCTGCACCGAAGTCTGGATTCAGTGCTGGGAATCCCTTTGGATCCCTCGCGGATGTGTTTGACCGGTCATTGAAGAAGAAGTGATCGCACCCATGAGACTCCTTCTAATTCTGTGGGGACTGGCGTGTGTGTTGGCGCCGATCACAAGAGCAACCGCGCCAGAAACGGCTCAGCACACGAATAATCTGCTGGTGATCAACTGCGATCCGATTCTGCGTGAACACGGCAGCGTCCATTTGCAGACATTTCTCCATTGGAATGATCCCCGTCCAATGACCACGAACTTGATCCGCTATATCCGGGAATCGAGCGGCGGTTACGCAAACTTCCGGTTGGTGGACTGGATCGATTCCGATGCGTTCCCGACCAAGCGCGACGGTTTTCGTTATACCGAGCAATCGTTCCTGGAAATGTGGCGAAGCAAGGACAAGGAGAAAACCGCGCACCAACCCGACAGATGTGAGTTACGCTGCCATCTTCAAGGAATCGAATCTCGTCGAGCGCATTCGGCGGGAGAGGATCACTGAGATCTGGGTCTGGGGTGCGCCGTATTTCGGCACGGACGAATATGCCATGAAGATCCCTCGCGATGAAGTTTTCTACCAACCGGACAATCCATGGTTCTATCGTCCCTACGATATCCCGGACTGTGGGCATACCGTCTGGGTGATGGGATTCAACTACGAAGTCGCGAGGACAATGCGCTGCATAGCTTCGGTCATCGCTTCGAAGGGATTCTTTCTCTCACCGTGGGTCGCGGCCTGTGGAGCGGCCCGGCGGGCGATACAAATGCGTGGAACCGCTTCACCTGGCAGGCGGACAAGTACCCCGACGACGCTCAAGTCGGAAACGTCCACGACGGCCCTAACGCGACAAGTGGTTACGATTACGGTCAGGCCCATAAGGTGATGTCCGGAGCGGAAATGATTGCGGATCAGCGTATTCGATTATTTTTACCCTACGAGATCTATTTCGTGGCCTTGAATTGGTCACGGCGACCGTCGGCATAGGCCGTGAACACGCGACGGATTTCGTCACGCACGCGGCGGAACACGGCTAGTTTCTCCTCCTCGGTGCCGACGGCGTGTGCCGGATCATCAAATCCCCAATAGTGCCGGTTCACCTGGCCGGGGAACAGCGGACACGCCTGGTCGGCATTGCCGCAAACCGTGATGACCGTCTCGATGTTCTGCTTGAGAAAATCGTTCATGTGCTTCGAGTGATGAGCGGAAATGTCGATGCCGATCTCCTTCATCACTTGGATGCTGACGGAATGCACGTAGCCTGCGGGCTTCGAGCCGGCACTGTGAACGTCCAGAAAGTCGCCCGCGACCGCACGCAGGATGCCTTCGGCCAGATGGCTGCGGCACGAGTTGCCGGTGCAGAGGATGAGAATGGAGGGCTTGGTCATTTTGAGCCGCGCTTGGTTTTGGAAATTGAGCGACCCGGCGCCGGAGCGGCTTCAACCGCTTCAGCCATCCAGCCGCAATCAGACTGCCGGGCTTTCAATTTGCGGAGATCATCCCGGAAGATCGGATGCGTGGGCAGGCAGTCCTGGAGACAGCGCAACTGCCAGTCCAACTCTAGCGGCCGTCCCGCCGGCAGCGAGTAAATCATCCACTGTTCATGCCGTCGCGACTCCACGATCCCCCGTTTCCGTAAATATGCGAGGTTCTTGGAAGCCGCGACTTGAGTTAGCCCGAGAATATCTTGGAGATGACACAAAAAAAGCGGCGCTTGGGCCAGCAGGTGGACAATGCGCAGCCGCGTCTCATCACAGAGGCAGTTGTAAATTTCGATGAGCGGCGGATGTTGCATACCGTTGGCAGGAATATACGTGTATGAGAATATCCGTCCACCAGCCAAATGCCGGTTGGGCTGCATCCTTTTTCCAGGTCATTCGTCTTACCCGATGAAACCGGCCGGCCTTAAAGGCGGATCTACAACGAAAGAACAACGAACATGAAGACACAGAACCCGCTTCCACGAACGTCACCGGCCACCATGTCCGCCATCGCTCCAACGTCCGCCGGTCAATTCCCAGCCGCTCTCGCAAGGGCTCCACTCGCGCCGGCTTGACCCCGTGCTGCATTGCCGCCATCAGCACCACCACGCCCCAGTCAGACCTTGCGTCCCAGAAAACGCACCGAAGGTGGTGTGTGTCGTTTGCGACAACCCTCCACGTCGCAGCGTCTTCTGGAGCCAGCGAGATTTGGAGGGAAAACTGTCAGACTTTAGGGGCAACTATAATATATTTCGGGCGCACACATCCCTGGAGAGAGCCACGCCGGAGGAAAAGGGAGGACGTGCGCCTGCCGAACCACCCGATCTCAAACAGTACGCTTGGCAAGCCCACTGGCATGGACTATTCGAGCTCCCAATCGCTGCTTGATTACTAATTCGCCACCCACACGTCTCGTGTCGGAGCTCAATCACGATCCGAAGCCCAGTGAAATCGAAACCATCACACTCTGTTCTACTCGTGAGTTACCAAGTCGATCGACGTCTCCGCGACCTGCGGATCATGGAGATCGATGGTCGTCGCGCGCACAATGGCCGCCATGTTGAAGAGGCTCCGATTGTTTGCGAATTGCAGTTTGAGCGTCGCTTCCGTTTCGCCCGGTGCAACCTTGCTGGGCAATGCTGTGACGCCTCGGAAGTGTGCCGGCAGGACCAGTTCCAGTGCGATCTCCTTGTCGAGTATCGACTTGTCCCGCTGAACCTTGATCCTAACCTCGGTGTCGCCATTCGGCTCGACGAGGATTGAACGGCGGTCGGCATCCACCCGCATCAGTCCCTCGGCGACGACGGCGATGATTTGCTCGTTTTGTTCGGCCGAACTAAAGCAAACCTCATGTTCGCTCCCATCACCGTCTTTGACGATTCCCGCCACCATGACCGCAGATCTGCTGGTGCGACCAATCTCCATCCAGGGCGGAAGGCTGACATGATACTCAAACTCGGTACGGTTGGCTGGAATCTCCACAGAAGGCCCGACGACCCCTTGTAAATGACGAAACTGACGGTCAGCCAGACCTGCGGTCAGCACTCCGTTGAGCCCGCCTCGATCGATAAAAAAGTGTCGTCGAAACAAGGATCCGCGCTGGCCGTAAGCCAGGAGGTAATCCGCATACACCCGAAACGGCGTCGGAATCGCCACGGCCAGTGCGAAATCGTCCAACGGATCTTGGGTGACATCGCCGGGCCAGTGCGCAAGTCGCTCGACGGCAACGCCACCGAGTTTAGCTCGCGCTCGAATCGTCAGATGGGAAATCCCAATCGTCGTTTCGGATGCGGCTGTGAAAACCAGTTCGGTGCGATCTTGATTCTCGGCAATCTTTCCGCCTTTCACAGAAACGCCTTTAGGAAGCCCTTCAATCACGAATTCAATCTCACCGTTGAAGCCGCCGGTTCGTTCGGCGTCGATCCGCAAGGCGGCCGGCTTCGGTGCCGGGCGTTTCTTCCGTTGCTCCTCGGTCAGACCGACCTCTGCACGCACCACGTTCAATGCATTGGAGCCCAATTTCACGGCAAAGTCAGGAAGCGCGGGAGGCGCTATTCTCAACCGATAGCTGAACCGCGTTCCGCCCCTGCCCACATAGCGCTCCTCCACCCGGGCAAGATACGTACCGTCCGCGGGCACTTTGAACGTCAGGCGTGAATCCGTTTCTTCATCGCTGAGGTCATCGTTTTTCGCGAGCTCCCTGCCCGACGCATCGAGCAGCGTGAGTACCGGATTCAAAGGACTTCCCAGGCGACGGGCGCGCAAGTCGAGCTCCAACTGCTGATCCTTGCGAGCCCTAAATGGCCACTCATCCACGTCTCCCGGCACTCCAATTCGCCCATTTAAGACCGCGGGAATATCAACCGTTGCCTGCGGCAAGGACTTCTGTTGCGGATCGCGTTCGAGATATTCGGGCAGATTGTCGACTTCGATCCGAACCGGGTTTGTCAGTTGATGATCGAACGCAAAACGGGCGGCGACAGGTGAACCCTTTGTCCGAAGATCGAGCCATGCGGAGTTGGCAGGCAAAGCGGCGCCGCTCAACTGAAACAACGTCTTCGTCCCACTTCGCCCACCGAGCGGGAAAACCGATTGCACGATCGGACCCCGCGTGATCGACAATCGATAAATATAGTTTTGTAAGCCACCAAAGTTGATGTCGTGAATACGAACTTGGTAAAGGCCGTCGCTGGGCGCCGTGAACGACAACTGCGTTTCGCGGGTGGTGCTCGTGATCGCTTCCGCCAATCGTTTGCCCTGCGCGTCGACGACCTCCAATCGTGCTTCGAGCGGTGACCCGATGCGGCGCGCCTGCACATCGCAGACGTATTCCTCACCGGCACGAGCGGAAATTGTCCATATATCAACATCTTCGCGGGGAAAGATGCGCCCGTTGATGGTAACGGGCACTTCGATCCGCACCGGGATCGGACTGCCATCCATCTCCTGTTCAACAATCTCCGGAAGATCTCCAATGATAAAGGGCCGTGCGGCAGTGACGCCCTGAGAATTGCCAATACGCCATGAGCGCGGTCCGGGCGTGGCACCCGCCTCAATCGTGACCGAACCGACATAATCTTTTGGATAATCCTCCGCTTGTTGCGATGCTGGCAGAGGGATGACGGGGCCCTCGAACCAGACGGTGTTTGTCTTGTAAATGCGGGATGTCGCGGTCACGCCGGTTCCGAGCATTTCGAATGCAGCGCCACCGTGAAGGTAGAGTCCGCCGACTTTGAACTGAACGCGTTGACCCCGTTGTCCACCCGCGGGAAAAATATAGGATACCGATGGTTCCTCTGCCATGCTCGCGGGAATCATCACTTCCACGAGCAGAAGGAAGGTAATCAGGCGGCTCAGCGTCCGGGTCCGATCCGACCATTCCCGCGTTGTCGCCCCCTGGCGTGGAGTCAGGCTCCCGCCGGGCCCTGGCGCTCGATCCTCGCCGGTAGGTTTTGAATGAAATCGCATCAGATTCGTACCGGATGTCGTTGCGACATCACACCAATTCCTTTATGAGCCGACCGCCTTTGGTGAGAGCAACCGGACGACCCTCCGGCGTGTGCAGTTCCTCCAGCGGATTAATTCCCAACAACTGGTACAAGGTCGCAGCCAGATCCTCCGGCCCATACGGGTTTTCCGTCGGTTCCTGGGCCCAGGCATCACTCTTGCCGATCACCCGACCCCCGTGAATTCCACCGCCCCCGAGAGCCACGGTGAAGCATTTACCCCAGTGATCGCGCCCGGCGTCTTTGTTTATCCGCGGTGTGCGTCCGAATTCGCCAGTAACGATAACCAGGGTCGATTCCAACATGCCTCGATCCGAGAGATCGCGGAATAGAGTGGCAATGGCTTCATCGAACTTCGGGAGCAATTGGTTCTTAAGCACATTGAAATTGTCATTATGCGTATCCCAATTTGAATGTTCGATGGTGACGCACCGGACACCCGCCTCGACGAGTCGGCGTGCCATGAGGCAGCTTTGGCCGAGTGTATGGCGGCCGTACGCGTCCCGGAGTTTTTCGGATTCGGAACCAATATCGAAAGCGTGCCGAGCATCGGACGAGGTCATGAGCGCATGGGCCTTTTGTCCAAAGACACTGACACTTTGGGCGGCCCGATTCGCCTTCGCTTCGGCTTTCCGCTGATACTGATCGACCTGGGCGAGCAATTCCTGGCGGGCGGACAATCGATCGGCACTTAAGATCATCGGGGGTGCAAGGTCGGGCACGGAAAAGCCGGCTGCGCTGGGATCGGCCTCAATAACAAACGGCACGGCGGACGGGCCGAGAAATGCAGATCCCGCGCTGGAATGCATCATGGGCAGACAGACGTAGGGCGGGACAGAACCTCGCGGGCCCAGTTTTTGTGCGATGACCGAACCGAACGAGGGATGTTGATTGTTCGGTTTCAAAATCGAATTAAAACCGGCGGTTGGAAAATAACCGGTCAGCATATAATGATCCGCCGGGCCGTGGTCTGAATTGTGATGCGTGAACGATCGGATCAGCGACAACTTTCCCAGATTCTGGGCGATCTTTGGCAAGTGTTCACAAATTCGCACACCCGGAATGCAGCTGGAGATGGAATTGAATTCCCCCCGGATCTCGGACGGTGCTTCTGACTTTAGATCAAAGGTGTCGATCGAGCTCATCCCACCTTTCAGAAAGACATAGATCAGCGAGATATCGCGCGTTACGGGATTGGTTTTGGCGGCCTGCGCCTGTGCGGCAAGCAGATCGGCGAGCCCAAACTGCATCCCGAAGAGGCCGCTCGCGCCGATCTTCAAAAAGTCGCGCCGGATCATTCCGTCACAATAAGGTGGGTGATGTTTCATCGATAGTAGCCAATGATGGAAGATGGAATTCGCGTCTAGTGATTGA
Source organism: Pedosphaera sp. (assembly GCA_009695205.1). GTDB lineage: Bacteria > Verrucomicrobiota > Verrucomicrobiia > Limisphaerales > UBA9464 > SIBK01. The sequence continues at coordinate 11,771 of SIBK01000123.1, forward strand.
ATACAAATTCAAGTGAGTTGAGCATGCTCCAAGCGATGTCTTCGGCGGCTTCTCGCCGGGGTTTTCCGGAGAAATACCGCTCCAATGCCAACCGCTCTTCGTCCGTCGGAAACCGGCTATAAAATGTGAGGTATAATTCTTCGAGGAGCGCACGGTTGTCCCGGTGAGAACGGCTGAGCCGCGCAACCGTCCCCGCATCATGCGCGAGCTTCCCTTGCAACTGCGGAGAATTGAGCAGATGCAGCACTTGCGCGATGCTGGCCTCCCCATTCCGCTCGCATTCGCACACGGTCTTCCGGACCGGCCGTCCGAATAGCTTGAGAAAATAGTGCGAAACATCGCTGTCCCAAACCTGAATTGCCCGGTAGCCGGCCGGCACACCGGCAAATTTTTCGGGGATACCGGTGGTTTGGCAAACCGCATCCAAGAGCACTTCCGCCGGCATACGCTTGAAGAGAGCTCGCGAATAGTTTTGCTCTTCCTGATCGTTCGTCTCGTTTGGCTCGGACGAGAGTTGATACGTCCTCGAATCGGTGAGGGTTCGGATAAGCTCCTTTAGATCGAACTTCACCTCCACGAAATGCCGGGCCAACGCGTCGAGCAGGTCCGGGTCGCTCGGGGGATTTGTCGCCCGAACGTCGTCGACCGGTTCAACCAGGCCGCGCCCGAAAAAGTGGGCGGCGAAACGGTTGACTACATTGCGGGCGAACCATGGGTTCTCGGGGGAGGTCAACCAGGCCGCCAAACCTCGGCGGACGTCGCCTATCACGTGTGGATCGGCGAGATTGTCGCCCAGGGGATGTGCCCGGACAAGGTCTCCAGTCCTGGGGTTCTTCGATTCGGATTTACCTTGAAAGCGGAGTTCGTCCCCCATGAGACCCTTCCGGAGTCCGACCGACTCGAAGTAGGCCTGCAGACCGTAATAATCATTCTGGCTCCATCGATCGTACGGATGGTGATGACATTCCGCGCAGGCAATTCGAACGCCGAGAAACGCTTGCGAAAGAGTGGCCGAGATGTCCCCCGGCTTTTTGAACAATCTGAAAAAATTTGCCTGAGGAGCCTCCTCGATGGGACCCTCGGCCGAGACCAACTCTCGAACCATGCGGTCGAAGGGTACGTTGCCGGAAAGTCGGCTTCGAATCCAGCTGTAGTAGGCGTATGCATCGCGATGTCCAAGCAACTGACGATCGACGCGAAGTAGATCCGCCCATTTCAAGGCCCAGAAATCAACATACTCGGAGCGAGACAGCAATCCTTCCACCCAGCGGGCTCGACGGTCCGAGTTGGTCTCCGACAAGAACTGCCGGGCTTCGATTGCGGTTGGAAGAGTGCCGATAATATCCAGATGCGCTCGGCGTAAAAATTCCGAATCGGAGGCGAGCCTGGAAGGCTGAACGTTTAACTTTTGCAATCGCCGTTCGACGAATCCGTCGATGAAATTTCGTTTCGGCATCGGCTCGAAAGCAACCGTGGGTGCCGCCCGCGGGATCAAAATATCGCAGATGGCCATGGAATCGAGGAAGCGCGCCATGATTGCGGCCTGTCCCGGAGTTTCACCCGTCGAGATCAGCCCATTCTCATCGACCCGCGCCACCGATTCGTTGTTGGACTGAAACTGCGCCAGCAGTGTGACGTCCGTAGTCCTGCCGTCTGCGTAAACCGCCTCGACTCGGAGCGCTTGATTGGCATTCAACCCGAGCACCCGTTCACGGGGACTCATCTGGATCTTCATTAACATGCGGTTCGTTCCATTGCCAAATGGAGTTCCGGCCGCAATCCAGTCGAGCACGGTCTGATACTCAGGCGTTCCCTCTTTGATCCGAGCTCCGCCTCCGTGCGGCATCACTCCGGACATCTTTTGCACGATCAAACTTCGGGCCGGAGCGGCATGAAAGACGCGACGTCCGCGACTCTCCTGAATCATCGCACAATAGTCTGCTTTCGGATCATACCCAAAGACCGACAATCGAAAGCCGTTTTGTCCCTCCGCCTTGCCGTGACAGCCGGAACCGTTACAACCAAAACGGTTCAGCAAGGGCGTGACATCGCGTTCGAAGCTGAATTCACGGGGAATCGAACAATCGGAAACTTGGACCTTGAGTGGATAGCTCAAACCGCGCGCCGCCACCTGAATCAAGCCGGTGCCATCGGCTCGCGCTTGAATCACTCCGTGCCCGTCCAACGAGACGAATTCGGAGGGAATCTCTGCGAAGTGTGCCTCGTGGGTGAGATCGATCATTCGCCCGGTAGCTGTCCTGCCGGTAACCAATACCCGGCAACGATCGTCCCGTTGGCGAAGCTCGATCGTCGCCGGATCGGTCGAAATTGCGACCACCGGTTCGAGTTCGACGGATACCGAACTACGGGAATGCCCAATATCACCGAAGGCATTGCCCAGCGTGACGATAGCGAGTAGGGAAAGTACGAGTGGGAACCCTCGCCACAGAAGGCAAAGCTGTGCTACTCGATCCGGGAGCGTACGAAACGAGATATGATTTCTAAATTGAGGTACGGCAAGCACTCTGAATTACGGTACCGGTTCGAGGTGTTTGGAAGGCGGCATCATCGCTCGATCACGCAGCAAGGCGAATGATGGATAGCACGAAATCGGTTCATGACGCTCTTCGGTTGTGGAGATTTGAGTTTCAATAAGGGGCTTCATGTCGCCACCATCCCACTCGACGGCCCAGAGTCAACTGCCGATTCCAGGGCCGACCCTTACCGGGCGCATCCCGAAGTTGTTGGAGGTTTTGCTGAACTACCTTCGTCGGATGAGGCAAAAGGCTGTGCATGGTATCGACGCTCTACTTGCAAGGTCGCACAGTCTGCGACGAGGATTTGGGATGGCTTCGAGAGATGTGCGAGGTTCATCGGGAC
>SIBK01000124.1 GCA_009695205.1 Pedosphaera sp.
GACTGACAGAGCAGCGAGGACTGCTGCTGCCTTCAGTTTTCTTGTATTTGTTGTTTTCATTTCTGGTTTTTATTCCAATAGGTTAAACCCAATCAATCGCAACAATCGCCTGCGTGAGAATGCCACAGACGAGCATTGTATGACCCGGTATTTCGCGCAATCCAAAGCGATACGGCAACATTGTCGAGAGAAAAAATGCAAAAAGTGAATGACTACTCCGACCCGTTCCACGCAGCGGCGGGCATCCTGCCGCCAGTGAGCCGGGCTTCCCAGCCCGGTGGAATCGGAGCCGACCAACGGCCCGGCCCTCGGGATTGTGTAACGTGCTGAGAGTTTTCTACGCCCGGTTCCGAGCGGCTTGAAGCCGCCCTCACCGTCAGGCAGGGATGCGTGAGGCTACGTCGCGGCGGGCGTCCCAGCCCGTGGAGTTTGGACATATCCACGAAGAAATGCTGAGTGCCGCCGCCCCACCATTGCAGCGGCGTGATTTGTCGCCCATTCTGCCCATCGATGCATCCATTGCCCCCCATGCGATATCGCCGGTTCGGTCGAACAAACCTCGCAATGCCCGTATTTTCCTGCGGCGGCATGCGCTACCAGAAATCGTGGTCGGATATTCCGTGGTCGGACGTTCCGAAGGATTCCGGCGATGGAAATCAGGAAAATGTCGCGAGAATCATCGAGCGATCGGTGGAAGTTGGGATCAATCACATCGAAACCGCCCGTGGATACGGCTCGTCCGAGATGCAACTCGCCCCCGTCCTTAAGCAGTTTGTTCGCTCAAAACTCATTGTTCAGACCAAGGTTGCACCGCAAGCGACGGCACGGGCATTCCTGGATCTGTTTGAAACCTCCATGCGCAACTTGAACCTCGATTACGTCGACTTGCTGTCGCTTCACGGAATCAATAACCGCGAGCAACTGGATTGGTCTCTGCGCGAGGGCGGGTGTGTGGACGCCGCTCGCCAGCTGCAGCGCGAAGGCCGGATCCGATTCCTGGGATTCAGCACGCACGCCACCTCGGATATAATTTCTGCGGCGATCCGAAGTGACGAGTTTGATTACGTGAATCTGCACTGGTATTTCGTCAACGACCTGAACCGGGCGTGCGTTGCCGAGGCTGCCCAGAGGGATATGGGCGTTTTTGTCATCAGCCCGAATGACAAGGGCGGGAAGCTCTACCAGCCGCTGCCGAAGATGCGGGAGTTGTGCGCGCCGCTGACACCGATGCAATTCAATGATCTGTACTGCCTAGCGCGGCCTGAAGTACACACCCTTTCCCTCGGCGCTGCGCGACCGTCGGATTTCGATGAACATTTGTCGGGACTCGCTCACTACGAAACCGCCGCTGAGACGATCATGCCGATTGACCGTCGGTTGCGCGAGGAAATGGAACGGTTGTTGGGAGCGGACTGGTGTCACCGGTGGTTTGCCAGGTTGCCCAATTTTGATGAAGTCCCGGGAGGGGTGAACATCGTTGAAATCCTGCGAATTTGGACCTATGCGAAGCCTTTGGAGTTGCACGAATGGGCCCGATTCCGTTACAACATGCTGGGAAATGCGGACCATTGGTTTCCTGGAGAACACGTCGGAAAGCTCGATCTCAAAACCCTGGTGCCAGCACTGGCGCGGAGTCCGTTTGCGGCACGGCTCCCCGCGATTCTCGAGGAGGCGCACCGATTGTTTCATGACGCACCTGTCAAACGACTCAGCCAAAGTTGATCTCGGAAAGACCTGCTATGTCGTTGGGTGGCACGGGCTGCCAGCCGGTTCGCGGCGGGAACTTGCCGACGCAACCTCAGTCACTCGCCTTACGTTCCGTGTCTTTTGCCGCCTCCGGCAGGAGTCGCGCAATCAGTTGATTGTCGGACGCGAAATAGAGCCGCGCAGCATCGCGGATCCGGTCGGCCGTCAATGCCTTCGCTCGTTCCGGCAGTTCCAGAATACCGGCGAAGGGCAATTCATTCTGTCGATAGAAGCTCAAACTACCGAGCCAAAAACCGTTTTCCTTTAGTCCCATTTCAAAGTTTCTCAAATCGCCCTGGCGAACCTTCTCCAGGTTATCCGCGCTGGGTCCGTCGGTTTGAAGACGCTTGATCTCGTCCAGCGCTGCCTGGGTCAAATCCGCCACGTTTTGAGGGCTGCAGGCAAACGAGACACCCGAATAGAACGTCTCCTTCGGCTTGCGCGTCAAATTTCCATATACGCTAACGCCATAGACCCCGCCCTTGTCCTCTCGCAGCACCTCCCGCAGCCGGATCCGCAACACATCCACGGCACCGGACAGCGCGTACTGCTGGTCACGACTCCATTTGGCGTCGCCATGATACTGTATTCTGACCGAACTCTTTGGCTCGATCCCCTTCTTGACCTCCACAGTCAACGGACCCCGTTTGGGATCATCTCCCACGTGCCGACCTTCTTCTTTGCGCTGGGTTGAGGGCAGGCTGGCCAGATATTTCTGAACCAAGGGACGAATCTCTGCGGGTTGGAAAGACCCAACAAACACAAACGTAAAATCTCCAGCATCGGCGAAACGCTCACGGTAAATCCGCAGGGCAGTCTCCCGATCTAATTCCCGCAGCAACTCCACCGTCATCGGACGATGACGCGGGTGATCCCCATAAAGCTCTTTCGCGATGGCATCCCCGAAAACCGCCTGCGGATTTCGGCTCCGGTTTTCAATGTTCTCACGGATGCGGGTGACCAGCGATTGAAAGGTCTTTTCGTCGGCCCGCGACCCCATGAAATGGAGATGAATCAATTGAAACCAGGTCTGCAAATCCTTGGGAGATGCCATACCCCCCAACATTTCATACTGCTCATCAATCGACGCGCTAACTTGTGCAATCTTACCGCTGAGTTTCTTGCCCAACTGAATGAGGTCGTAGGCGCCCAATCCGCTCTGACCCACGATCGTCGCGGCCATTGCGGCGGACAGGTAATCCCTGTTCTCGACCAAGCTGTGTCCTCCCGGACTGGAGGCGCGCATAAGAATCTGATCATTCTTGTTGGTCGTTGATTTCATCAGCACGTGTATGCCATTCGAAAGGACCCACTCCAACGTGTCGACTTCGGGGTGCTTCAACTCGGACACAATCGTGCCGGGTGTCGGTTGGGTCCCAAGCAGCGGTGCGTCCGAAACGCCATCCTGATAGGCGCCAATCTGGACGCCCTCCGCCTCCCGGATCACCGCCAAAAGCTCGTCGCGCGTTGGCGTTTTGAGCCCGGCCTTCTCCGGCGCGCTGAAGACAATCACCCGATTAGTCTCGGCGATCTGACGGTCCCCGGAATGATTCACTTCGGTGAGCGTGATTTCCGGAAGGAATTGACGGGTCAATCGTAGCTCCTCGGCGATGCCCGGAATTGACTCGCCCTCGAGAAAATGACTGATGTACTCGCGCGCATACGTACTGGAATCCGTCTTATTGCGCTCCTCGAAAGCCCTTTCATAGTCGCGAAGCCAATCGGCCTTGGCGCGATCCAACTCCGCCTTGCTGAAACCATCGCGCCGAGATCGCTGGGTCTCCACGAGCAATGCTTTCAACCCTTCGGCGAACAACCCCTCCTTAACCGTCGCCACCTGAACCGCGAACTCCTTGACTCGAACCATCCGTGCTTTACCGATGCCCGCATACAAATACGGCGGGTTCGCCTCTTGCACCCGTTCGCCCAAACGTTGATTCAACACTTGGGAATACAGGGAGTTCACCAATTCCCGGCGGTAATCGGCCTCCGAACCGTTCGATGAAACCGGGTGTTTGCAAAGCACCTGAATACTCGTCGCCGTAAGCTCTGGATCGGTTTCAATTGAGAACAATGTCTCCGCATGGTTCGGGACGGATGGCACGGGCCGTGGCGGCGCATCGGGCGGATTCGTCAATCCCGAAAAATGCTGAACAATGAGCGCCTCAATTTTTGCCGGATCAAAATCACCGACGGCAACGACCGCCATCAAGTCCGGTCGATACCAGTTACGATAGAAATCCAAGAACTCCTTTTGATCCACGGACTGGATGCAATTGGTGGTTCCGATCGGCAGCCGTTCGGCGTACTGGGACCGATAAAAAAGCACGGGTATCTGCTTGTCCCGCAATCGGCCCTGGGCGCCCCGCCCCGTTCGCCACTCCTCCATGACAACTCCCCGTTCCTTTTCAATTTCCTCGGACTCAAACGAGATTTGGTGGGCCCAATCTTGAAGCACCTGCATCGCATTCGTCAGGAACTCGGGCTTGTCCATCGGGATCTCCAAGCGATATGACGTTTCATCGAACGACGTCGACGCGTTCAAGTCCGCGCCGAACTTCATGCCAATGCGCTCCAAGAAATTGATTAACTCGTGCTTCTTGAAGTTCTTGGTCCCGTTGAATGCCATATGTTCCAAGAAATGAGCCAGTCCACGCTGCTTCTCCGTCTCGAGAACCGAACCGGCATTGACAACCAGATGAAACTGAGCGCGATTCTCCGGCTTGCGGTTGGGTCGGATATAGTAGGTCAACCCATTCGGTAACCGCTTCAAAGTCACAGCGGCATCGATGGGCAGCTGATCCGGATCGGCCGCACGAAGATCGCCCCCCAGCGTCAGGACCAGCGCCACCCATCCCACACAGCGCCGCGCCATTGCGAAGATGGATGTGCCCCCGCGAGTTCCCCGGCTGTTGTCGGCTAGTCCAATTGTTCCGTTCATATGCAGATCTCCGTTTCCAAAAATCAGTTCCTTCAGGCCCGCCTTGGCCCAGCGGCCCAGCGATTCCGCCCGCCTCGAATCCGCCCACCCGGGATTCAACGGGATTGGAGGACCTAAAGCAACGGCGCTCCACCAAAATTCCACACTCTCGCATCCCTGACCGAATCGCTCCCGCATGGCATCCATGCCTTCTTGCCTGGCAACCCCGAACCGGCAGGGCGAAGACCTCCGCCACAGTCGGCATAATGAGAACTCCTGCAAAAATAGCCCGTGTTTCCAATCTTGGCCTTGCGGTTGAGTTCTACGTGAGCTCAGCATCCGCCATGATCTCACGTTGCCCGGCGTGTCTTCGGGTTGTCGCTCTTTTGTTTTTGGTGTGGACGTTCCCCACGGTTGCTGCCGTCCCCGAACCCGCCACGGGATCCGTACGGCCCACCAACCAGCGCCTGCTCTATGTCGCGACTCCTGGAATCCGCAACTATCTGGAGTATGGCGGACACGGCCTCCTTGTTTTTGACATGGATCATGGCCATCGCTTCGTAAAACGGATCCCGCTCGCGGGCCTCGATGAGAAAGGACAACCACTCAACGTCAAAGGAGTGGCCGCAAATGCCTCCACACGGCGCCTTTATGTAACCACCCTGCGCACCCTTACATGCCTCGACCTCGTAAGCGAAAAAATCCTCTGGGAGAAACCGTATGATGGCGGTTGCGACCGGCTTGCGCTCGCCCCGGACGGGCAGGTGATCTACCTGCCGTCTCTGGAACAAGGCCACTGGCACGTGGTCGATGCGCTCTCCGGAGACATTATAAAGAGATTGGAAACCGGCGCCGGGGCGCACAACACGATCTACGCCCTCGATGGGACCCACGCGTACCTCGCTGGACTCAAGTCGCCACTTCTTCGGGTGACCGACACAGCAACCCACACCGTTACGCGTGAGGTGGGTCCGTTCGGCAGCGCGATCAGGCCTTTCACCATCAACGGCGCCGGCACGCTTTGCTTTGTCAATGTCAACGGCCTGCTGGGATTCGAGGTGGGAGATCTGAAGTCGGGAAAGCGCCTTCACCGCGTCCCGGTGGAGGGGTTCAAGATGGGATTGACCAAACGTCACGGCTGCCCCAGTCACGGAATCGGACTAACGCCCGATGAAAAGGAGGTGTGGCTCACCGACGCTCACAATCGCCGCCTGCATGTGTTCGATGCACGAGTGATGCCCCCGGCGCTTATGGCCAGCATTGAACTGAGGGATGAACCCGGGTGGGTGACGTTTAGCCTCGATGGCCAGATCGCGTACCCCTCAACGGGCGATGTTGTGGACGTGGCGAGTCGGACCGTCACAGGACAATTGACGGACGAAAAGAGCACAGCCGTTCAGAGCGAGAAGCTGTTGGAGATTGATTTTCTGGAAGGAATCCCGGTCCGGACGGGCGATCAGTTTGGCCTGGGACGGAAGGGCGTGCGCTGAGAAAATTGGGCAAGCAGCCGCGCTGCCTCGAACTATAGCGCGGATTGCGTTCGGCCCAAGGGCAACGTTAATTGATCCGGTTCACTCAAGGGACGCGCGTCGTATCCCAACTCCCGCAATGTCTCGGCAAAATCCGCAGCAAACCCGTGCAGCGTATACACTCGGCGCGGGTTCACCAGACGAACGAATTCAAGAAGATCCGCAAAGTCCGCGTGATCGCTCAACGGAAAATCGGCGTCCGCCTGATATTGATACCGACACGATGGATCGATCGCCCACCCGGTGATCACGGCTTTCCGGACCTTTCCCACGGCCGCCTGCAACTGTGCTACAGCGGCACCGGGTGGAGCAATCACCACATGGCCCCGAGCCGAGGCGGGATCCCACGCTGCATACTCAGGAATCGGTTGCCCCAGGTCGACATACACCCCGGTCATCGTGGACGCCGCATCGTGCAACATCACGCGGAAACCCGCCGGCCCCAGAGCACGGAGGATTTCTTGACTCTTACCCAAAGAATACCCGAGCAACAGAGGCACCTCATCCGCAGACAACGTCCTTTGGCAAAACTGCGACGAGCGCAGCGATTACTTGGACGGTCGGGGGGAAAACGTACCGGGGCCGGCCGAAGGCCGTCTCCATGATCAAGATATCCGACGGATGAGGTTCGCAACCTTCGGAGGCGAATCCCCGGCGCAATTTGAAATCACCGGTATATAGGAGCGATTGCCCCTCTGCTTCAAGGCGCACCATAGCACTACCCAATATGTGGCCGGCAGGGTGCAGGGTCATTGTGCCAGGGCCCCAAGGGCGCGGTTTGCCAAAATCAAAAACGTGCTCCGTTCGTTTTCCCGACACGCGTGCACGCATGAGCTTTTGCGTGGCATGACTTAAAATAACCTCATGGTGCGGTCCCGTATGGTCCGAATGAGCGTGACTGACGAACGCGGCTTCTGAGCAGCGCACCCGGTGATGCGGATCCAACCAAAGTCCCCAGTTCAGCAGATGGATCCCGCCACGTTCATAACGGAACGACAGCGCCGGGGCAGTAGTGCTCATTGGAAGCGAAGTTCACCAATCATTGGACATGAATTAGGACCATGAACTCTTACAGGGACATGGTTTGCGCGGACTGCTGTCCGCGACTACGGGGCGACGGTTCATGGAGAAAGCGTATCTGTTTGCGCGCTCTCCCGAGCGCGACTACGGATCGATGGTTCATGAGTAGGGGAGTATTCCAACGAATGAACATGAATTAGGACCATGAACTCTTACAGGGACGTGGTTTGCGCGGACTGCCGTCCGCGACTACGGGGCGACGGTTCATGGAGAAAGCGTATCTGTTTGCGCGCTCTCCCGAGCGCGACTACGGATCGATGGTTCATGAGTAGGGGAGTATTCCAACGAATGAACATGAATTGGGACCATGAATTCTTACAGGGAAGTGGTTTGCGCGGACTGCCGTCCGCGACTACGACGTTACGGTTCAGGGAGAGCTGGAAGCGGCGGCGAGCACAGGAGTCGGATCGGAATCCAGGGGTACCAGCGGCATCGGATCGTCATGATCCAGAAATTTCGAGCAGGTCTGGAAAAATTCAGCCCGAGTCGTCACTCGCCGGATCCGGTGTAGAAAAAAACCCAGCTCCGGATCTGGCGAACCGATCCCAGCACCAACGAAATTCATATATTTCTTCATCTTCTCCACCTGCAACCGTTCCCGCGCCACAGGAGGCTCGGTGGTGCGATATAGATCCTCCACATAGGCGAGAACCGTCCGGCCGGTCGGCAACACCGGTGCTTCCCCTCGGCGTTGTGACCGGATCTGATCGAAGATCCACGGATTGCGGATGCACCCGCGGCCAATCATCAGTCCGCAGGCGCCGGTCGCCTGAAGCACGGACGCCGCGCGGTCCGCTGAATGAATGTTTCCATTCGCCAGAACGGGACACGACATCACCTCGACCGCCCGGGCGATGTAGTCGTAGTGCACTTCGCCGCGGTACATCTCGAGCACCGTTCGCCCATGCACAGTCAATAAATCGAGCGAATGTTTTGAGAAGAGGCAAAGTAGTTCCTCGAACACTCCCGGATCATCAAAGCCGATCCGTGTCTTCACCGTGAAACGGATCCCCCGTTCTCCCACCGCATCGCGGAGCGCGCCCAGAATGGCGTCGATCCGCTTCGGCTCGCGCAGCAATCCCCCTCCGGCACATTTTCGATAGACCACGGGTGCTGGGCAGCCGAGGTTGAGATCCACGGCGGCAATCGGATACTGCTGAAGTTCGCGAGCCGCACGCACTAGCGCCGGGATATCGTTTCCAATTAACTGGGCAATCGCAGGACGCCCGGTCGGATTCTGCGTGAGGCTCTCCAGGATCGACCGCTCCAGAGTCGAGGTCGAATGAACCCGATGATACTCCGTCCAGTAAACATCCGGACCGCCGTACCGAGCCATGAGCCCCCAGAACGGCAAGTCGGTGACATCCTGCATCGGCGCCAGCGCCAGCAATGGCTCCGTCCCCGCCAGCAGGCGGCTGAATTCTTCGGTGGATGACATCGGAATAACCGGCTTCATTCAACGGCCCCGCCCGGGATCGAACCCCGCAGAGGTAAGCGCGTGTCGAGTGTCGCTCGGCATGAGGTGAATTAGCGCAGTGTTACCCAGGCGAAGCAATGTTTGGCGTTACGATCGGAGGTTCATAACGAGTTTCCATGCGAGTTTCAAAGCGGTCCGAGCCTCTCGGGCTCCCGTGTAAGTCCAAGCCCCGCCAGGGGCGACAGAGAAAGAGGACGGCAACCTGCTGCGCAAATCTCCGTCGCCCCTCCGGGGCTTGAGAGCGTGCGTGTCGAGACCCACGGCTGGCGCCCTGAGCAACTTTCCGGCGGCGCTCCGCGCCTTAAGAGCATACGTTTACCCACAACATCGGGATGCGCCCCAGGGAACCCCTGATCAGAAATAGAGATTGTTTTTAACGCTGGATGGTTCAATAAGTCAGTGCGTCTATTTTAACGTTTCTGCACAAAAAAAAGATTTATGCAAAATGAGTGGCCAATATTCCTATTGATCGCGACCGCCGCGGTCGTTTTCGTCACGCCAAGGGTTCGAGCCGAAGACGCGAAGCCCACCGAGCCGCTGGTGCTACGATTGCCCGCAGCCACACTGAAGGGCACGCCCGAAGATTTACCCACCGGAACCAATGTCGAGCCGCTCTCCGACAGTCCGCGCCCAGCCTTCCCGGTGCCCAAGGGCGTGAAGAACGTCGCCGCTGGCAAGAAAGTCACCAGCAGCGTCAATCCGTTTGCGGGCGAACTGAGCCAGATCACCGACGGCAAAAAGGAGGCGTTTGACGACGACGCAGTGGAAATGAAAAAAGGCACGCATTGGGTGCAAGTGGACCTCGGCGAGACTGTCGCCGTCTACGCGATCGCATTATGGCACGACCACCGTTACATTCAGGTCATGCATGATGTGGTCTTGATGATGTCCGACGATCCGGAATTCAAGTCCCGCGTGACCACGGTTTTCAACAACGACACAGATAATTCCTCCGGCCTCGGTGTCGGCACGGACCGCGAATATTTTGAAATGCGATTCGGGAAAATCTTTGACGGCAAGGGCGTCAAGGCCCGTTACGTGCGCGGTTACACCCGAGGCAGCAGCTTGAGCGCTCTGAATTGCTGGCAGGAGATTGAAGTCTACGCGCTGCTGGCCAAATGAACCGCTGGAGCGCGATGGTTGTGCTGCTGGCTATCGCCGGCGCGCTCGCGCTCCGTGTTCCCGGACTCGCCACGCGCCCGCTCCACAACGACGAAGCGGTCAATGCCGTCAAAGTCAGCGAATTGTGGAAGCACGGTCGCTACGTCTACGATCCGGACGAACATCACGGGCCTTCACTCCATTACGCCACCCTCCCGTTTCTGTGGGTGAGCGGCGCGCGCAATTCGGATGAGCTCGATGACGCGACCCTTCGTCTCGCGCCGGTCGCATTTGGCGTCGGACTGATCCTTCTGCTTCCACTCTTCGCGGAGGGCCTCGGCCGCCATGCGCTGGCTTGGGCTGCAGTCTTCACCGCCGTCTCTCCAGCGATGGTTTTTTACAGCCGCTATTTCATCCACGAAATGCTGCTGGTGTTTTTCACTGCGCTGACATTGGGCGCGGGGTGGCGTTACGCGCGAACGCGCTCAGCCCGCTGGGCCGCGGGGGCAGGCGCAGGCTTGGGGCTGATGTCTACAACGAAGGAAACATTCGTCATCACCGTCGCGGCGATGGGGTTGGCGGGGATCGTGACGGCTGGGTGGACGACGCCAAAGCGCGATCGATTTCGCAGTCTGCTCGCACTCTGGAATTGGAGGCACGCGGCGCTGGCGTCGAGCGCAGCCTTCGCCGTCTGGCTGCTGCTGTTCAGTTCTTTCTTCCACAATTTTGAGGGCTTATTGGATTCAGCCCGCGCTTATCTTCCGTGGCTTAAGCGCGCTGGCGGGAGCTCGCCACATATTCACCCGTGGAGTTTCTATCTCGAACGGCTCGCTTGGTTTCATCCGGCAAAGGGGCCCTTTTGGAGCGAAGGACTGATTCTGGTTCTAGCGGCTCTGGGCGCGGTGGAGTCACTCGTCTCGGATAAATCTTCGCTTCGCCGATTCCTAACGCTCTATACGATCATTCTCACGGCGGCCTACTGTGCGATTTCCTACAAGACGCCGTGGTGTCTGCTCAGTTTCTTTCACGGCATGATTTTGCTCGCGGCGGTCGGCGCGGCGTCGTCGGTGGAATTCTTTCGCGCGCGCTCGAAGAAGATTCTGGTTGCCACGGTGCTCGCCGCAATGACGTTGCAACTCAGCTGGCAGGCCTGGCGTGCGAGCGTTGTTTACTCCGCCGACCGCCGAAACCCATACGTTTATGCTCAGACGGCCCCCGACCTTTTAAAACTCGTGCAAAGAACCGAGGGACTCGCGCGCGTGGCGCCGGCCGGATACGAGACCGTTGTCAAACTGATCGCGCCGGAGAGCGATTACTGGCCGCTGCCGTGGTATCTGCGCCGGTTCAAACACCTCGGCTGGTACGAAAAGCTTCCGGACGATCCGTATGCACCCATTGTCGTGGTATCGTCGAAACTGGACGCGCGGCTGGATGAAAAATCAGGCCGGAAATGGATTCTGGTGGGGCTCACTGAACTGCGCCCGGGTAAGTTTTTCGAGTCCTATGTCGAAATAGAGCTCTGGAAAAAGTATGTCGAAACCTTGCCGCGCGAGCGGGATTGACGCGAGAACGATGTCACGCCGTGCCAAGCCAGGGTTCAGCGAAAACACAGCGGGAATCCCTCTTGACGAGCCTAACGTTCAAGAGTGCAATTTGTTGATGCTGCCGCACACTTTTAACATCAATCGTCGTCGCTTCCTCAAGACCACCGCCGCCATCACAGCCGCCACCGGCGTTCCAGCGTGGTTCCTCGAGCTCGAAGCCGCTCATGCTGCGGAGCCGAAGGCACTCGGTCCAAATGACCGCCCAGCCGTCGCGCTAGTCGGTTGCGGTGGACAAGGCCGCGGCGACTGCGGCGGTGCCGCCAACTTCGCTGACGTTCTCGCGGTATGCGACGTGGACGACAGCCATGCGGAAGCAGCGGCCAAGCAGTTTACGAAGAACGGCAAGGTGCCGGAGCAGTACAAGGATTTTCGCAAACTGATGGAGCGGGACGACATCCACGCGATCATCACCGGCACGCCCGACCACTGGCACACGTTTGTAAATCTTCTTGCGGTCAAGACGGGCAAGGATGTTTACACCGAGAAACCGCTCACTCTCACCATCGATGAAGGCAAACGCCTCGTTAAGGCGGTGCGTGACAACAAGCGGATCGTTCAGGTGGGAAGCCAGCAACGAAGCGACCGCAATTTTCGGCTTGCCTGCGAACTTGTCCGCAACGGTCGCATCGGCAAGCTTCAGCACATCATCGTTGGCCTACCCACGGGGCCGGTTGGTGGACCGTTTCCCGAGAAACCTGTTCCCGCGGAACTCAACTGGGATTTCTACCTTGGGCAGACTCCGGTGATGCCGTACAACGGCAAGAACTGCCATTGGGATTTTCGATGGTGGTATGCTTTCAGCGGCGGCCAGATGACCGACTGGGGCGCGCACCACAATGACATCGCCCAGTGGGGCAACGGCGCCGAGCGGAGTGGCCCCGTTGAAATTAACGGAAAGTCGCTTAAGGAAATGATCCCAGGCGGCTTCACAGCAGCCTCCAAGTACCGCATTGACTTCAAATACGCCAACGGCGTGACCATGGCGATTGTGGACGAAAGCACTGTGACCGATCGCAATGTCGTCGGCGAAGGCAAATCGACACCGAACGGCGTGCAATTCATCGGGTCCGACGGCTGGATTTTCGTCGCCCGCGGCGCCATTAAGGCCAGCAATGAGGAACTGTTGCAGAAACCATTGCCGGAAAGTGCCGTCAAGCTCTACAAGAGCAGCAACCACATGGGCAATTTCTTCGAGTCCATGCGCAGCCGCAAAGACCCAATCTGCGATGTGGAAATCGGCCATCGCTCCATCAGCGTGGCCCATCTTGGCGTGATCTCCATCCGCATGAATCAGCCCCTGACATGGAATCCTGAGAAGGAAACATTCGCCGGCGCCAATGCCAAGGAAGCCAACCAGTGGCTCATTCGCGAACAGCGCAAGCCGTACGACTATAGCTTCATCGCCTGAGGGTGTCCTGAGCGAATTCTAAAGCGCGCCCGCAGTCGATGCCGCTGGGCGCGCTCTGTGTGGGGTTGGGTGGCGCTTACGGATTCGGACCCACCGGGAACGAAACGGGGAGATCTGCCGCGCCGCAATCGGGATGTCCCCAACCACTCGGACTCTCCGGGTGGCCGGTGCCATTGATGAAGATGTCATGGACAATGTTGTCATCTCCGGTCGTACTCACACCGGCAGGCACGTTGTCGAGATTCAACGCATGGCGAACTTTCCAGGCGACGATATGGTCGGTACAGGACGTGTCGCCGCTAACACCGATTGCCCCGAGCAGCTTGCCGATTTTGTCATAAAGCGCGAGGCCGCCACCACACTTCTTGCCGACTAACAGATCGTTAGGCTTGCCGTACTGTTCCGACGGGCCTTTATAGGCAGCTTCCGTGTCCACCGTTTGGTTGTTCTCTGAATCACCCACGGCTCAGCCAGGGGCGTTCGGAGGGGCCTTCTGTCCCATGCGGTGGCGCAAATGACAAGCAGCAAAGCGGGTGAAAACAGGGATCGGAAATTGCATTCTTAATGCACCGCGAATGAGCCTCTCAAGCATTTCACCCGTGGTTTCGGCTTCTCGCAGCGGCATGATTCCGCTATAAATCTTGTCAACAACAGCCCATTGCTCATGCAAACCACACTTAAGATCAAACTCGGCATCTTCATGTTCCTTCAATATTTCATCTGGGGTTCATGGTACGTCAGTATGGCAACCTATCTCGGAAAGACTCTCGGTTTCGAAGGCGGCCAGATTGGTATGGCCTATGGCGCGTTCGCCATTGGAGCGATGATCTCTCCATTTTTTGTGGGCTTGATCGCAGACCGCTATTTCGCCTCGGAAAAGTTGCTCGCATTTTTGGGTATTCTTGGAGGTGCGTTGATGTTCGTGATGCCAAAGCTGTTGACATTCAGCGTGTTCTATCCGGCGCTGATTCTCTATTGCGCTTCCTATGTGCCCACGCTGGCGCTCGGCAATTCGCTTTCTCTTCACCATCTGGCAAATCCAAAGCGCGATTTCCCGCTCGTCAAAACGCTCTCCGCAGTTGGCTGGATTGCTGGCGGTGTCACGCTCAGCGTGCTGCTGAAGGGAGAACAATCTGCGGTGCAGTTCTATCTCGCCGGCGCCGTTTCCATTGCGCTGGGACTGTTCTCGTTAACGCTTCCACACACCCCGCCGAAGAAGACCGGAAAAGACGTTCGCCTTGGAGAAATCCTCGGACTTGACGCTTTGGCGTTATTAAAAAAACCCTCATTCGCAATCTTCATTGCGTGCATGTTTCTCATCTGCATACCGCTCTATTTCTATTTTGTGAACATGAACATGTATGTCACGGAGTTGGGCTGGACATATACAGCGGCTAAAATGTCCCTCGCCCAGGTCTCGGATGTCCTGTTCCTAATTCTGCTGCCGTTGATGCTGCGAAGCCTCGGTTACAAAACGACGATCTTCATCGGCATTCTCGCCTGGGTGATCCGGTATTTCCTGCTCGCGTCCAGCGTCAACCAAGTCGAAATGGGATCGGCTCTCATCTTCGCCGCCATTCTGTTGCACGGCGTGTGCTACGATTTTCTGTTCATCGCCGGCCAGCTTTATGTGGATGACGAGGCAAACGAGCGTATGCGCGGCGCGGCGCAGGGCTTCATCGCTTTTATACTGTGGGGTGTTGGCAATTTTGTCGGCAGTACGCTGGCGGGCAAATCGCAGGCGTTGCACACTCT
>SIBK01000125.1 GCA_009695205.1 Pedosphaera sp.
CGAGTCGCTTTAAGACGTGCATGTCGTGTTCCTTCTTGCCGATGCCGAGGGCGAGGTGACGCAGTGTGTGTCGGCGCAGATCCAGAGCGTAGAAATGACCGACGGCTCGCTTGGCCCCGTCGATGGGAGCATCGTGTGCGGAGGCCCCGGCTGCTCCTGGGCCATCTTCGCCGCGGCCAGCTTGCGCAACTCCCCGTACACGAGCGGGAGCAACTGGTCCGCGGCCGTCGGATCGCCCTCGTCAATGGCGTTGAGCAGCTGGGTGAGGTCGGACATGGGCGGCAAGGCTAAGGCAAACTCCGTTATGCAGGCCAGCACGCAGGGCGGAATCGGGCGGCTGGGAGCGCGGATCGTAGATGCTTGGAATTGGAGCGGCCCGCCGACTGGGACCGGCGGCGGGGCCGGGCTCAGTCCACGTAGAGGAACTCGTTCGCTCTGAGCACGGCTTGTGTGCCGCAAAGGGGTCGCAAAGGGGTCGGTCAATAGTAATGTGCTTTTTTCCGCATCAATTCTTTCGATTCAATGCATACAGCGCCTCCCAGGCGCCGGGAAATGGGTATCGCATCACCAGTCGGCGCATCAGCCGTGAAACCTCCGCCCGCGGAACCTTAACCCGCTGCGTCACGTCCAAGGGGTTGACATGCTTAAGCAATGCAAGGGTTCGAACTCCGAGAAGGATCGGCAGGGCACACGCCTGCCGAACGCGGATCTGTGACCAGGGCAATGCATTGGTGTAATTCCAACCCGCCTTAAGATGCGCCTCCGCGATTCCGAGCAACCCGGTATAGGCCGGGCGAAACCGAGTCCAGTTCTCAGCGTGGAGAAGATCTGAGGGACTCATTCCCAGTTTCTCCAGTTCGTCAGCGGGGGGATAACAGCGGCCACTGCGCAAATCCTTTGGCAAATCCCGAAGAATGTTCACCATCTGCAATCCCTTTCCGAACCGCACGCTGTCCTCCGCCAACCGGACTTCATCCAGCGATACCCGGGGAAATAAATGGGCCCGGCACAGTCGCGTCCAAAACTCACCCACACACCCGGCCACTCGATACGTGTAGTCGTCGAGTTCGCGAAGATCCGCAAGCGCTCGGACGGACCCCGCTTGTCGTCCGGTTTCAAAGCGTCGCAAATCCAGCTCCTGTCCGCTCGTAATGATCTCAAGCACCCGCCGGATTTCCCCACGATCGAACTCGGGGAGAGATTCGAGAATCTCGAGAGCCTGGTCCAATTGAGTCAGCAGATGTCGCTCTTTTTCGGTGCTCCCATCGTCCGTCGACATTATGAATCGCTCCAAACTCAGCGGATCATAGGATGTACCCTGGATCCGTTGACGCAACCGGTTAAGGGCCGACATCCGGTCCGTAACGGGCGCGACACCTGTGTCTGCAATGGTGTCGGTCGCCCGAGCCAGCAGGTAGGCGAGGCCGATCTGAGGACGGACGGCTCCGGGCAACAAGCGCAGGGTTAGATAGAACGATCGAGAAACATCGCGAAGCAGTTCGCGCAGGAGGCGGGGAGAACCAGATTTAGATTTGTCGCGCACGATACAGAGGCACCAGAAAACAGCCCCCGAACCGGTCAGAGCAGACGCGGCTGTTGTAAGGCGCGGGAAACGTCCTCACTGAACGAGCCGATTCGGCTGCGGCGCCGCTCCATGATCTGCTTGTCCAAACCCGGGTCGAACGGAACCGGATACCGACCATCGTAGCAGGCCATGCAAAAACCGTCCTTGGGAAGCCCGGTCGCCTTGACCATTCCGTCCAGCGACAGGTACCCGAGGGAATCCGCACTGAGGTACCGGCGGATTTCATCCAGTGAATTGTTGGCCGCCATCAATTTCGAGCGATCGGGGAAATCGATGCCATAGACACAAGGATTCTGGTGAGGCGGACAGCTCACGAGGACATGCACTTCGGCGGCGCCTGCCTCCTTCAGGCTGGTGACGCGGGCCTTGCTTGTCGTGCCGCGGACGATGGAGTCATCGATAATCATCACCCGTCGACCTTTCACGAGCTCGGTGATCAGGTTGAGTTTCACCTTTACCGCAAAGTCTCGAATGATCTGGGACGGCTGGAGAAAGCTCCGGCCAACGTAATGGTTCCGGACGAACGCCATTTCGAAGGGGATCCCAGATTCCAACGAATAACCCAGTGCCGCACAGTTTCCGCTATCCGGAACCGGCACGACGATATCAGCCTCGATCGGGTGCTCGCGGGCCAGTTGCCTGCCCATTTCCACTCGCGTCCGGTATACGTTTCGACCGCCGATTGTCGAATCTGGCCGGGCGAAATACACGTATTCGAAGATGCAAAAGGCTCGTCGCGTCTGCTCCGGAAAGGCCTGCACGCTGCGAACGCCGTCCTGGTTGATGATCACGACCTCGCCTGGCTCGACGTCCCGGATGTAACGCGCCTGGATCAAATCGAACGCGCAGGTCTCGCTCGCTAAAACCCACGCGCCGTTATCCATTTGTCCCAGGCTTAACGGCCGGAACCCGTGAGGATCGCGGACTCCGATCAATTCGCGCTCCGTCAATATTACCAACGAATACGCCCCCTCAATCCGGCGGACGGCATCCAGCAGGACACTGTCATGACCATTCCGCGGCGGCTGGGCCAGCAGATGCAGGATGATCTCACTATCGACCGTCGTCTGGAAAATGGAACCCTGCGCCTCCAGAACTTCGCGGAGTTCCCCTGCATTGGTCAGGTTTCCGTTGTGGCCCACAGCGATGTGACCTTTGCCGCAGTCGACGGTGAGCGGTTGTGCGTTGGAGATATTGGAAGTTCCGGTGGTGGAATACCGCGTGTGGCCGATGGCGCTCGATCCGACCATCTCATGCAGTTTCTCCTTTGTAAAAACCTGGGGAACAAGGCCCATGCCGCGATGGATGGCAAACTGCTTGCCGTCGGCGGTCACGATTCCAGCGCTCTCCTGGCCGCGATGCTGGAGGGCGTAGAGGCCGTAGTACGTCAACTCGGCGGCATTCGGATGACCGAATATTCCAAAGACTCCGCAGTAGTGTTTCGGATAGTGCGCCACGAGGAGAGTGATTCAGGAGGGCCGGAGGGGAAAACGGAAGAGGAAAAACTCCATTCGGAGGAGCCGACCGCCACATTTCTGAGAAAGGCGACACCCTATTCAATTTCTGCACCTCGTAAAAATGCGCCCTTATTGACTCAATTGCTTCCTTTTTATTGAACTGAGCTCGATAGTTGCCTTGAAACAAAATGCGCAGAGATCCTGGAAGGTTGTCCCCGGATGCGACACTCTCCCCTGCACCACTTCTGTGAATCGAATGTTAGACAACTGAACCCGTGCTTTGGAACGACTTCGGATGACAACCTACTTCCACCCTCACTTTGCGCGTTGCGCCGGCCTGCTCCTGATTTCGCAGTGCATGGGGCGGCTCTTCCTAAACGCCGCAGAATCCGTCTCGTTTGATCCAGCTGCATTTGATCAGACCATCCGTCCGATGGTTCGGGAGTATTGCCTTGGTTGCCATTCCACTGAAAAACACAAGGGTGATGTCGACCTGGAGCAAGTGACATCGCTCAAAGAATTGTTGAAGCATCCCAAAGTCTGGCAGGGCGTCGTGGAGCAACTCTCGCTGGGGGAGATGCCCCCTCGGGACAAGCCGCAGCCGGCACCTGCCGATCGGGAGCGACTTCTCAACTCGGTCGATGCCGCGCTGGAAGAAGCCGCGAAGGCCCGCGCCGGGGATCCAGGTCCGGTCGTATTGCGGCGCCTCAATAACACCGAATACACGTGCACTATTCGCGACCTCACGGGCGTCGACTCCCTCAATCCCGCGAGGGAATTCCCCGGAGACAGCGCCGCGGGCGAGGGCTTCATGAACACCGGTAACTCGCTCGTGATGTCCCCTGCCCTGCTCTCGAAATACCTCACCGCTGGAAAAGAGATCGCCGCCCATGCCGTACTACTGCCGGAAGGAATTCGATTTTCACCCACGACGACCCGACGCGATTGGACGGACGAAACATTGGCCCGGATCCGGGAGTTCTACCGCCAGTTCACCGATCCCCGGGGAGGCGACAAAGTGAACCTGCAGGGCATCGTCTTCGACACCAACGAGGGGGGGCGATTGCCGCTTGAAAAGTACCTTGCCGCCACGCTGGAATTGCGGGAACGGACCGAGGCAAAGGGGGGATCCACTTCAGCGAACGACATCCCCAGTGGAATTCAAACCCTCGAACGCGAGCGCAAACTGAATCCGCGGTACTTGGGGATCCTGTGGGAGACTCTCAATCGCCGGGACATGTCGCTCGTTCTCGATCCCATCCGCTCCCGGTGGCGTTCGTCACGGCCGGCCGACGCCGCTTCGCTCGCGTTGGATATCGCCAATTGGCAAAAAGTTCTGTGGAAATTCAGCAGCGTGGGTCATATCGGAAAGATCGGCGGCCCCAAGGCGTGGATGGAGCCTGTCAATCCTCTCAACCCCAAGCTGGAAGTACGCCTCAAGCTGGCGGCACCCACCAATGGAAACAGTGTGCTGCTTTTTCTCACGGCAAATGACGCTGGGGATGGCAATTCCGGCGACTTTGCGGTCTGGGAGCGGCCCCGGCTTATACTGCCCGGACGCCCGGATCTCCCGTTGCGTGACGTACGTGAACTTCTCCGTGAGATGGAAGCGCGCCGCGAAAAAATCTTCGCTTCGACCCTCCCTTGCCTGGAGGCCGCCGCGGAAGTCAGTGCCTCCACGGGCCAGACCGACGTCACCGAGCTCGCACACCGACATGCGGTGGATGTTGAAGTTCTGACGGCCTGGCTTGATTACCTTGGGATAGGCTCCAGTGCCGCTCAACCGCTCGATTATTTCACCAACCAGATTCGCAAATCTTCCAATCACGATTTCGTCAATGGCTGGGGCTCCATGGACACTCCCAGCGTGATCGCCAATTCCTCGGATCAGCACGTGCGGATTCCCGGCAATATGAAGGCGCACGGCGTCACGCTCCATCCGTCCCCAAAACTCAATGCTGCTGTCGGATGGCGCAGCCCGATCTCGGGCCGGATCCGCATCGAAGCCACCGTGACACACGCGCATCCCGAGTGTGGTAACGGCGTGGTCTGGTTCCTCGAACTGCGCCGCGGGGCCCTGCGCCAACGACTTGCGTCCGGAACCGCCCAGGGCGGCAAGCTTGTTAAGGCCGGCCCCATCGAGAATCTCGCTGTGAGAACCGGCGATCTAGTTTCCCTGCTGGTGGGCCCCCGCGACGGCAATCATTCCTGCGACCTGACCGATGTTGAATTGATTCTCAAGAGCACCGCCGAAGACGGACCCGAATGGAGTCTCACGCGGGATGTATCTCCCGATGTTCTCGCGGGCAATCCGCATGCCGATCGTTTTGGCACGGCAGGAATCTGGCACTTCTATACGGAGCTTGTCTCAATCAACGATGCCGGGCCAACGGTTCCCGTGGGCTCATTGCTCGCAAATTGGCAGTCTGCCGAAGAATCATCGGATCGGCGGAAATTCGCCGCAGCAATTGACGCGTTGATCCGGGGCGATGCCCCAACCCCCAAGGACAGCCCGGACGCCGTGTTGCATCGTCAATTGACCTCACTGAGCGGACCGCTGCTTGCTGGAGCACAAAACATCGCCGCCCGGGAGCGCATCCGCTCGGCTATCTCAACGATGCGTCTCGAAAACGCAGCCCTTCCAAAATTCGAAACAGAAACGCCGGCAGATACCCGTTGGGCGCTCGATCCTCGTCGCTTCGGTCGACACCCTAACGGCGCCGATCTGGATGCCACGAGCCTGTGTCTTCAAGCGCCTGCGGTGATCGAGATTCGTCTCCCCGCTGACCTCGTAACTGGGGCGGAGTTCGTAACCACGGGCCTGCTTCACGAGGGAACCGGCAATGAAGGCAGCGTACAGCTTCAGGTACTCACCGCCCGTCCGGAATCCCCTTCGAGACTTCAACCAGGAACCGCAACGGTCCAGGGTGACGGCGGGTCGTGGACATCTCAAAAAAATCAGTTGGCGCACAGTGCCCCGATTATTGTCCGGGACGGCAGTGCTGCTCGGCGCAACATCGAGGCTAGTTTTGAGGACTTTCGCCGATCATTTCCCGCCGCCCTTTGTTACACGAAGATTGTTCCGGTCGATGAGGTCGTAACGCTTACGCTCCTGCACCGCGAAGATGACACTCTGGCCCGATTGATGCTCGAGGATGGGCAAAAGGCTGCACTCGACCGGATGTGGGACGAACTTCACTACGTCAGCCAGGATGCGCTCACGCTCGTGGATGGTTTCGCGCAGTTGATGGAGTTTGCCACGCAGGATGGAGATCCAAAGGTGTTCGAGCCACTTCGCAAACCAATTCAAGAGCGTGCGGCGGCCTTGCGAAAGCGGTTGGTTGATACAGAACCAAAGCATCTCGAATCCCTGCTGGAATTTGCGGAGCGCGCGTACCGCCGACCGTTGACGGATTTCGAATCGAAGGAGTTAAGCGGACTTTATCACCGGTTGCGGGAGCAGGAGATTCCCCATGACGAATCAATACGGCTCACCCTGGCGCGCGTATTTGTGTCTCCCGCATTCTTATATCGCCTCGAACAAACCGGCCCAGGACGGGAACCAAAACCCGTTTCGGATTGGGAACTCGCGAGCCGGCTCAGCTATTTTCTATGGTCCTCGCAGCCGGACGCAGCACTGCGCGACTTGGCGGCCGCAGGGAAACTGCACCAACCGGACGTTCTCGCATCGCATGCACGGCAAATGTTGCGCGACGACCGGGTGCGGCGCTTGGCCACGGAGTTCGCCTGCCAATGGCTGCATATCCACGATTTTGATCAACTGGATGAAAAGAGTGAACGCCACTTTCCAACCTTTGTCGGCCTTCGTAGCGCCCTATACGAAGAGCCGATCCGATTTTTTATCGACTTGTTTCAGGGGGATGCCTCGTTGCTGACGATTTTCGACGCCGACCATACGTTTCTCAACGAGAGCCTCGCAAATCACTATGGGATTCCAGGCGTGACGGGCCCAGAATGGCGGCGAGTCACCGGCGTAAAAAAGCATTCACGCGGTGGAATCCTGGCGTTCGGCGCTACCCTCGCAAAGCAATCCGGCGCTTCGCGGACGAGTCCGATCCTACGGGGCAACTGGGTGGCGGAGGCACTCCTCGGGGACCGACTGCCCCGGCCACCAAAAGATGTCCCACGCCTTCCCGAAGACGAGGCCACGGAGAGCCTCTCGGTCCGTCAATTGGTGCAAAAGCACACCAACGACCCCAAATGCGCCGGCTGCCATAAGCGGATCGACGGCTTCGGCTTCGCGCTCGAAGGGTTCGACGCCATCGGCCGGGCTCGCGTCAAGGATCTCGCGGACCGGCCTGTGGAAACGCAGGCAGTCGTCTTTGACGGTTCGGCCATTGACGGCTTCGAGGGGCTTCGCAACTACCTATTGAACCAGAAGCGCGCGGTGGTGCTTCGTCAGTTTTGCCGAAAATTGCTTGGGTACGCTCTGGGGCGGGGTGTCCAGCTTTCCGACAATCCGCTTTTATCCGAGATGCAACGGCAGCTGGCGCTGCACGGCTACCAGTTCAGCGCCGCCGTGGAAACGATTGTCCGCAGCCGCCAGTTTCTCGACATACGGGGCAGCGAAGCGGCCGACGAAGACTAAAACTATCCCCGAATCGCCTCTTCCCAGTTGCCCTGATTCATCTTACCGTCGCCTGCAATCCCAGTCGAAATTCCCCACAGTCGAAATTCCCCACAGTCGAAATTCCCCATGAGCGCTCACAGATTTTCACGTCGCACACTGCTTCGCGGTGCTGGAGTCACCATGGCCCTGCCATGGATGGAGTCGTTTGCCGTCTGGGGCGACGAACCGACTGCCACAAGGCCCGCCAGCGAGGCGCCGGTCCGCCTTGCCGTTTTCTTTGCGGGCAACGGCTTTCACAGCAAGGAATGGTGGGCGAAAGGGGAGGGGAATGACATGGAGTTCGGCAAGGTGCTGGAGCCCTTGACGGATTTCCGGAAAAATACCCTTTTCATCCGCGGCCTTCAAAATGCTGAAGCGCTCAAGGGAAACATTCACAGCTCGCAAACCGGCAACCTTCTCTCTGGCGCCCCGCTCGCCTCCGGGGGTGAAATTCGCTCCGGCACGAGCATTGATCAGCTCTTGGCGCAACGCTACGGGCGCTCGACCAAGGTGCCCAGCCTTGTTTTGGGTTGCGAAAAATCGAATCCCTCCGTCCATAAGAACTACTCGATGCTGTATAGCTCGCATATTTCCTGGACATCTCCCACCACCCCCACGCCGCTCGAGGTCTATCCCGCCCTTGCCTTCGATCGCCTATTCAAGGATGAAGTCCAGCGGGGCGACAAAAGCGTTCTCGACGCTGTCCTCCAAGACGCTCAGGACGTCCGCCGCCACATCAGCCGCAACGACCAACGCAAGCTCGATGAATACCTCGACTCCGTCCGGGAGGTCGAACTTCGCATCGAGCAGGCGGGCAAAAAGGGCGAACTGCAGGGATGGCGACCCACGCTCTCGGCCCCAAATATCCCACGCCCACCGGATGGCATTCCGCAGGACATCGCGGAGCACATGCGATTAATGTGCGACATTCTCGTACTCGCGTTCCAGACCGATACGACCCGTCTTTGCACACTGAAGTTAAACAACGACCATTCCTCGCTGCGCTTCCCTAACCTGGGAGTGGATTACATGATCCATCACCTTCTGTCTCATTCTGACACGGCCGACTGGCTGAAGGTGAACCAGTTCTTTCTCAAGCAACTCGCTTACGTCGCCCGCAAACTCGACGCCATTCAGGAAGGCGGCCGCACAGCTCTCGACAATTCAATGCTACTGCTCTGTTCAAGCATGTTGACCGGGGGCCACGACGCCACCCAATTGCCGGTGATACTCGTGGGCGGCGGCGGCGGCAGGATTCACGGCGGACGCGTCCTCGACTACAAGGAAAAGCCAAATCGGCAAATGTGCCGCCTCTACTTGTCGCTCATGGAGAAGATGGATGTGCGCCTCAACCGGTTCGGGGATGCAACAGAACGACTTGATGAAGTTTGACCTGTGGAGGGCTGAGAATCATCCCCGTCGGTCGCCCTCGCGGACAGTCCTCGAGCAAGGCGGATAGGGATCACTGACAATATCGGGATGCACCCCTCTGCAGGAGTTCTTTACAAATCCACTTTGCAAAGTAGGCAGGCAACGGGCTACAATCCGCCCATGAACTCACCGCTCAACCTTAGCCGCCGCGCGTTTTTGAAGGCCACGGCCGCGACTTCTGTTGCAGTTCCATTCTTCGTGCCACGATTGTGGTCGGCACCGCCGTCGGATCGCGTGCTGCACGCGAGCTTCGGTGCCGGCGGGATGGCGCGGGCGGATCTGACGGAAATTACGAGTCACCCGAACGTGCAGTTTGTCGCGGTCGCGGACATCGAGCCCGCGAAGGCGAATGATTTGAAGAAAAAATTTCCCGCATTGCGGGTTTATGAGGATTGGCGCCAATTGCTCGATAAGGAAAAGGAACTGACCAGCGTCAACGTCTCCACACCCGACCACATGCACGCACCCATCGCCATGAGCGCGATGCGACGCGGGCTGCACGTGTATGGGCAGAAGCCACTTACGCACGACCTCTATGAGACGCGCCGGATCACAGAGTTTGCGAGGGAGAAGAAGCTCGTGACACAGATGGGCATCCAAATTCATTCCAGTAGCGTGTATCGCGCGGCCGTGCAGCTCGTGCAAACTGGCGCGATTGGCAAAGTGAAGGAAGTCCACACCTGGAGCAGCAAGAAGTGGGGCGACCGCGGATCCAAGCCAACGCGCGTTGATCCGGTACCGGCGGGATTCAACTGGGACATGTGGCTTGGGGTGTGCGCGGCGCGTCCGTTTATCGGCCAGAGTTGGTATCATCCAGGCGAGTGGCGCAAACGGCTCGATTTCGGCACCGGCACGTTTGGAGACATGGGCTGCCACATATACGATCCGGTTTTTAAAGCGCTCGCGCTGACCGCGCCGTTGTCTGTGCGCAGCGAAGGCCCGGCGCCAAACGATCATTCATGGGCCACAGACGGGATCATTCATTACGTCTTCCCCGGCACGCAGTTCACCGATGGCAAAACGGTGAAGGTGACATGGTATGACGGCGTCCGGCGTCCGCCGGCGGAAATTCAGGAACTGGTGAGGAGGAAGAACCTGTCGCCGGATGGGAAGCCATGGGAGCTTACAGACCAGGGCAGTATTGTGATTGGCACCAAAGGGGTGCTGCTGATCCCCCACGTCGACCGACCGAAGCTCTATCCGATGGAGCAATACGCTGATTTCAAAATGCCGGAGACGGAGGATGCCAATCACTGGCACCAGTTCGTGAACGCAATCCTCGGCAAGGATAAAACGCAGGCGAACTTCAACTACGCCGGTCCGCTCACCGAAGCCGTCTTGCTCGGCAGCGTCGCGACACGTTTTCCACATACTACACTCGAGTGGAATGCGAAGAAACTCACGTTCAACGTGAAAGAGGCGAACAAGTTTGTCCGCCGTAAATATCGCAAGGGCTGGGAAGTGAAAGGGCTTTCGTAAAGAGGGGCCGAAATAGCCCATGAACCAGGGAAAATGATCACAGCGGCACGGGCGGCGGCTTTGCGAGTGCGCCGATCCCGCTCTGCGGTTTTGGCGCGCCGTTGATGAAGATGGGCATTCTTCACTCGGGGGGCCCTGGACAATTGGGGGATGCGCCGTCCGCCCCATGCTTTCCCGTGATTGTATTGATGAACCCCTTTGCCTTGATGAGGGAATCCGGCACCACGGCAGGGAGAACCGCCCTGGCACCCACCTTGATGGCCTGTCTTCCAATGTTAAACCAGTGATAGAGGATGATACCCACGGTCGGTTTGTAGCGCCTGACAACATTATAATAGGAAAGTGCAATCGTCACCCTCCTGTTGTAGGATCTTCCCCCGGCCGCCATCCGCGAGATGACGATCGGCACTCTGCCAAAGGAAGCCCCCTCGACATAGCACCTGAGGATAAACTGAAAGTCTGCTTCGATGAGCCGCAGACATTTTCCTTTTTCCCGCTTGGAGGCGTCACTGGTGATACCTCCCGAATTGTCGAACGGGCGATCCTTAAAGAGGGCGCGTTTCGCAAACAGGCTCTGATGGGAACACACCATGCCTTTCCAGAGGTTTTCAACCCGGCTCGACCGAAGAATTCTCTTATATCCGTTCCGATAAACCATCTCACAGTCACCGTATACAAGATCGTAACGATTGAAGGCTCCTTGATCATGCAATTCTTGAATTACAGTACAGGAGTGAAACTCATCACCACCGTTCATGAAGATAACCCAGTCACCGGTTGCTCGGGCGAGCCCCTTGTTCATCGCATCGTAAATGCCGCCATCACGTTCACTCACCCAATAATCCAGCGAGCTCTCAAGCCTTCGGATCACCTCGACCGTCCTGTCTTTCGACCCCCCATCGATGACGAGAAGTTCGAGGCTGGGATAGGTCTGGCAAAGGCTGCTTCTTAGTGTCGCTTCAAGAAAGGCCTCTCCGTTGTACACGACGGTGACGACGCTGATGAGCGGCCGTCCAGCGGTGCTTCGCTTGAGCACTCCCCCCGCCCGAGTTCCGCCTTCGAGGACACGGGGCGTCTCGTCGATATTGGCGGACGTGGAGTTTTCATTCATAAAGGATTGATGAACCCGTTCACTTTACATCCGGTACGCAACGGTACAAGCCCTCCCCGGGTCTCCAACCCCGGAATCTCCCGAACACGATTTGCACTGCCGACAACCGGGTGGACCGCCTTCGCGCTTCTCGGCGTCTCCACTTCATGAGTGAGGATGTCCTTGCAGAGTCGCCACCGCTGCGAGGATGTCTACCACCGTCTTCAAGGCGTTGCCTTCGAACCGGTTGTTGACGTAGATAAACGCCTGCCGCCGGTCGGGAAGACGGAGCGATTCGAGGATTAGTCTCGCAGCGGCCGCCCGGCCTTCCGGATACGGATCTTTCAACTCGGTGTACGGCTGGAAGGCGCGAACCGCGTCCTCGTAACGCCGACCCGGCCTCAGCAACAACCGCGCCGCGCTCCACGACACTGTCCGGCTGTCCGGCTGAGCGAGTTGATCCGCCAGGGAGGGCATCGCATCCCAAGCGTTGAAAACATGCGCCGCACCCGAACGCGCGAGACAACGGAAATACTCGGGGACAAGAAACTCGCGATTGCGGATCTCCACTCCGTATCGCCAACCGTCGGGAAGTCCTCGCAGAAACGGCTCGAGCACCTCCAAAAACTCGGCAGACGTAGGATATTCGGCGGGCGAAAACCGACTGAATTCGAAGATTATCGGCCCCACCCGCTCCCGGTACCCCTCCAGTGGCGCCAGGAAACGCCGGATGAAGAGTTCACCTTGAAGGAAGCTTCCATTGAGTTGACCAGCCCGTGCACCGAACCGGGGAAGTTGCGGGAAACGCTTGACCGTGATCTCGTCCGTAACTTTGAACGCGAACTGAAACCCCGCCGGTGTCGCTGCCATTAACCGATCGATCGTGTGCTGCGACGGAAACATGTAATAGGCTGCGTCCACGCAGACCGTTGGAAATGTTTCCGCATATTCCGACAAGCATTCCCGCTCAAACTGCTTTTCCGAAAACCGGCTGCGCACACTGTATCGATCTCGGCAGTATAAGGAACCCAGCCAACCCGGGTACTTCCAAGAGGACGTTCCCACCCGGACGCCCTGCCGAGCCAGCACCGCAAGTGGGGCGCGAAGGGCTCCCGTCAGCGGCGCTTCCGTGGTCGGTTTTTCGAATTCAAAAACGGTCTGCACGATTCTAGGTTCAGCGACTCTTAGCGAGGCGCGAGCTCATCAAGGACAGCCGCTCCGATGGGCGGAGGACGACCGCGAGGTCGATCTGCCGAGGGATCCCAAGACCCCACGGCGCATTCCCCCCTTCGACGGTGAATAAAACACACCGGGCTCCAACGCGACACACGCAAGCGGTTCGAGTTACTTCGAGGCGCGGTATGCTTCCAAGGCTTTCTCCGCCTGCGTATCGCCTTCAGCGGCGGCGGCGCGAAGTTTGGCCGCAAGCATCAGAATGGACTCCTGCGTTGCGTTGCGCTGCTGCGAATCCAAGTCAGGATTCGAGGAGAGAGCCTGGAGCTTGCCCAGCGCGTTCGCTGGCTCGTCCTGAATCGCGGCAGCTGCCTGATCCGCTGCATCTTTTGATTCCGGAGTCGCCTGCTTGAACGCCTTCTGGATGGCCGCCTGCGCCTCTGCAGGCGTTAAGAGCGCCGAAGTCTGGCGCTTGCCGCACCCAGCGAGAACGCCCAAAGCCACCAACAATGCGAAGCGGATTACACCGAGGCGCAACTGTAAACATTGAAACATAATCTCGATTAAAAAAGCCCTAGAACGTCGGGGATTGCAGAGGTATGTCGCCGGTATACCAGCGGTAATCAATGCCGCGAACGTAGCCTCTGAAAGGAATCAACGAAACGTTGCCGAGCACCCACAACGTCTGACATTTTTTATTGTGCCGGTACCATTCCCACTCGAATTTGTAGCCGTTGTATAAACTCTTGCCCAGGCCACTGCTGCCCGGCGGCGAACCAATCCACTGGTTTAGGATCGTCGCGTTCGAACTGTCCGAGAACGTGGACAAGCTATCGTCTCCGCTGTCCATTTTTTGCTCGGCGGCATCTTGGCAAAATATAGTGGTCGAAGGGCTTGCCAGGCTCGTGATCTTGGTGTGCGGGCGCCCTGAACTCCCTTGAGTCAGGGTTTGATGAATGCCGTAGGTCGAATTCGCCCAAAAGGATTTGGGGTAATACCGGCCATCATCGTGCCACTCATCGACGGTGTTGGCAGCAGGGCAACCCCAGACTCCACGGCCGCCATAGCCGCCGACGTACTTGCTGTATCCGATTGCCCAGTAGGCACGGCCATCGTTTGGAGGGAGCATAACATCCGATTTGGGACTGGCTGTCCATTGGCCGTCGTTGGGCATGCCCCCACCACTATCCGTCACAAAAAACGAATCGGTGTTGTCGTCCGCGTACATCGACATGGCAAGGTGCACTTGATGAAGGTTGCTCACACACCGGGCGCGGCGGCCCTGCCCCTTGGCGTTGGAAAGCGCCGGCAAAAGCATGGCAGCCAGGATCGCAATAATCGCGATGACGACTAACAATTCAATGAGCGTGAAGCCGGAACCGTTCCGACTGGATCGGGAATGACTCAAGGAGAGGGGCATACGCGTAAGATCTTTTAGACTGAAGTTAATTGGCTTCATGGCTCCGGTCTGGTTCAACCCGCTCGGCGAGGTTACCATCGAGAATCACTCTGTACAGCCCCATCGGCGCGGCAATTAAATTCAGGGCGCATGTTGAAGTTGTTGGAGGTTTTGCTGAACTACCTTCGTCGGATGAGGCAAAAGGCTGTGCACGGTATCGACGCTCTACTTGCAAGGTCGCACAGTCTGCGACGAGGATTTGGGATGGCTTCGAGAGATGTGCGAGGTTCATCGGGACTGGAGCCGCAAACCTCTTGCCCGCGAGTTGTGTGAGCGCTGGGATTGGCGCGATGGGCGCGGAC
>SIBK01000126.1 GCA_009695205.1 Pedosphaera sp.
CGTGTGCTGCATTTCAGGAACACGGACCACAGATTAAACCATTGGCTAAGGCTCGAATCGGGGGTAGGTCGCCACTACACGGCTTTCTAGTTTTTCTGCCTCAGAGTACGAGCCACTTACACGGCGTATCCGCTCGAAAATAGCAAAAAACCCCTTCCAGTAGCGGAAGTCGGGCTAGTTTTTAGTTTGGCTGACGTTCAACGGCTGAGGGGCGTTTCAAATCTTTTCAGGAACAGGAACGTGGAGGAAAAGGCGCTGCCCCAGTTCGGCCCGCTATGGGTCTGTCGCCGTCGTAACGTCGTAAGGCCGGGGGGGGGGAACGTCGGTTAAATGAATTGTTAGTCAAGTGATCAGTGACCGTTGGTATTTCATGAGCTTGATCACTCGGGCAAATCTCGCCCACGGGTTTCTGGTCCCAGCCAGATGGCGGCTGCGCCAATCAAATAGACCATCACAATCGCCACCCCGGCTTTGGGATAGCTTCCGCCGAAGAAGCTCATGAGCACCGGCATTTTCCACGCTCCGATCGCAGCCAAGATTCTACCAAAATTAAATGCCAACCCCTGCCCCGTCGCTCGTGCCCGCGTCGGGAATAATTCCGGCAGATACAACGGCAGCCACCCGTAAAAGGCGGCTGTCGAGCCTCCGACACAGAAGGCGGCACCGAGGAACGCCCAATCAAACGCATGAAAACCGCGGAACAGCCATTGGCAGAGTCCGAGGGCGATCAGACAAAGTCCGCAATAGGTGGCGCGCCGAGTGAG
Source organism: Pedosphaera sp. (assembly GCA_009695205.1). GTDB lineage: Bacteria > Verrucomicrobiota > Verrucomicrobiia > Limisphaerales > UBA9464 > SIBK01. Next base: position 765 of record SIBK01000126.1, read on the forward strand.
CCAGGCCCCGGCGAGTGGCGCTGCCAGCGCACCGCAACTCGCGCCAAGGGACAGCGAAAACTGGGTCCATGCCTTCGCCGTCGGCTCCTTCCCGCCTGTCATCTGGTCCGCCCAAAGTGGAATCCACTGTACAATCCCCCAGGTCACCACCAAGGGGACGGACGCAAACAGGACGGCCAATACGGTGCGCCAACGCTGGGATGCCGAAAAGATTTCCAGAAAAGGCGTTGCCGGACGTTTTGCCACGCTCGCCGCCCATCGCTCCGATTCCGGGACAAAGAGGCGAATGAAAAAAGTGAGCAATGCCGGCAACGCCCCGACGAGCATCACCCACCGCCAGGAATCCCCTCGAATCGGAAAAAAGATCCCCAAAAGCGCAATCAGACAATACCCAAGATTTGCCGAGGCCCCGATCGCTCCCGCCATCAGCGGCCGCTTTGCATCCGGCCAAACCTCCATGACCAACGCGACCCCGAGAGCCCATTCTCCGCCCATCCCGAGTGCAGCCAGAAATCGAAACATCCCCAACTGCCAGGGCGTCGACGCAAAATAGCAGGCGCCCGTCAAGAGCGAGTAGCACAGGATGCTCGCCGTCATCGCCCGGACACGTCCGATGCGGTCACCCAACCAGCCGAAGACTAGGCCGCCCGCAGCCGCCCCCAACAGGAACCACGCGGTGATGATTCCCATCCACTGCTGGACAAACCCTTCCCCGACAATGCCCGCGGCGAGCTGCATTTGCTGCAGCGCCGGTCGCGCGACGAGTGGGAAGATTCCCATCTCCATTCCATCGAACAACCATCCGAGAAAGGCGGCGATAAGAGCGGCGCGAGCGGAACGAGAAGCAGTCATGAGAAATTACGAGGAGTGTTCCCTACACAAGCGTGTGCAGTCAATCAACGGTCATCGGAGCGATTTGATGTAGAGCACGAGGGACTCGATCTGCCCCTCCGAGAGAACGCCTTCATAGCTGGGCATGCCGGTGTCGGATTTTTCAAATCCGGTTACGACTCGACGCGAGGGTTCCCAGATCGATTCACGAAGATACGCCTCGTCCGCCAGCGCTTTGCTGCGGTCGACGAAAACACGCGGACTGCCGTACAATCCTTTCCAAGTCGGACCTACCCGTCCAATCGTCGAGCCGTCAGCGGAGTGACATGCCACGCAACCCATCAATTCCGAAACCCGCCCGCCCTCCTCAGCGGAGGCGGGTGCCAAGGCAATTCCGCCAGGAGCCTTCCTTGGCATGAGGTCGATCGTCAACGGACCAAACCCCTCAGCCGCCGAGTCGAACTGGGTCAACTCATACGGAGTAAAATACGTGTTCTGCTCGAACCTCAGGCCCTCTCGTGTCGCCAACGCCCAACCCAAGCGCATCTGCATCACGGACTTCATGTCCGCGATGCCGAGGAAAACGCTCTTACCGTCTGCGGAAAGATAGGCGCTGCTCGGCACCATGGACTCCTGCCCTTTGCTGCCATCGAGCCTGAAATGGGGTGAACCGTAGCTTGCAGTGCGCGTATAGTTCCATCGTTCGACTGAATAGTTCACCGGATCCCGAGCCTTCTTAGCGTCAAGAACAACATTGAACCGCAGCAGAATGCCCTGCTCCATCGGCAGCACATCGTGGGGAAGCATGCAAGGCGCGCCGGTATAGCGGACGCGCGCGAGGCCGCTAATCTGTTTGGCCACTGTCCCAAAGATCTGAAATCCCGCGACGTAAAGTTGGCCGTCGATCGGATTGACCGCTCCAGCAAGGGGCGCAAACTCGAGGTTGCGCGTGAGACTCACCACGGCCGCTTGCATCCTGGATGCCCGTTCATTCAAGAGGACGACGAAGAGTTCGGGTCGATAATAGCCAAGATGAATCAACGCGCCGTTGAGCGGCCCCATCCCCACGTCGTGGAGCCACACCTGCCCCGCGCCCGACGCATTGATGGGATGAGGAATCCACGTCAATGGATCCGCAATCGCCGCGGGATATTTCTCTTTGGGCAAAATCAATGGGATATAACCGTAATACTGTCCGCCTTGGATGACGTGCAGGGGCGTCGCCGGCACGTAATGTCCCTGCTGGTCGCTCGCCGTCACAAGACCTGTCTTTGGATTCACACCGATCAACGGTTGACGCAACCCCCGCCCGAGCACGGTCGCTGATTTTCCGTCCGGCGAGACGCGTAAGACGCTGCCGTTGTGTTTTCCAATCGTCGACCCTTGTTGCCCACCCTTCGCGATTACGAAGGAGCCATCCGGCGCCAGGCGAATCCCTGCCGCAAATTCCCGGGTTTCAGCCGTCTGCGCGAACGCGTTCGAGAACAATTCATGCACATCCGCTTCGCCGTTTCCGTCGGTGTCGCGCAATCGCCAGATGCCGTTGCGATCAACGACAAACAAATCGTCTCCCCGAACACAAAGACCCAGGGGTTCGTGGAGTCCCGAAGTAAACCGCCGCCACGAAACCGACCGAAGCTCGCCAACCAACCCAGAAATGATCCAAACGTCCCCGTCAAACGTGACCGCCGCCGCGCGACCATCTTTGAAAAAGGCTAGATCTGCGAGCCGCACATTTCGCTTCCACGGGTTCTCGAGCGGGAGCGGAATATTATCCACCCCGTAGGCGTCCTTCTCCGCGGCGAGCATAGCGCGGAGGGGGATCGCCTGCGCCCATCGGGCTGGGGAGGGTTTCTGCGCTCGGTCATCTCCGGAAGGACCCCAAGGCGTAACGTCGATCCCCATTCCCAACGCTACCTGGAATTCAACCGGCTTTTCAGATGGATACACGCGCACCGCCAGAAGGCCGTCTGCTTTTTCGATGATCTCGGCCACCGTCTGACCCGCGACCTGCCCCGGCGTGAGCACCGCCTTGAAACTCTCATTGGCGTTGAGAAGTCTGCAGCCAAGAATCAGCCAGAGCGGATGCGGAACAGGATCCAATCGGAACCGGCGCTGCACGACCGGCAGACCTTGCTCCAACTGCGCCGCAGGCCATTCTTTCACCGAGACCCCCGCCACGTCGTATTCAAGGCGAACACCGCCCTGCACCAGGTGAATCGACTTAAACTGGCCGGCCGACCCAGGAAGCAGACCGCGTCCAACCTCGCGCGGGTCCGGACCAGACTCGCGCGGGTCGTTGAGCGAGAATATTTCGCCCATTTGCCAGCCGGGATAAATCCCGTTCGCCAGCCAGGGTGTCCCGAGTGGCTTTGGAAGATCTTCCTGTCCTTCCGGAGCCTTGGCGCCCGCAACGTGGTACGAGCACTGTGACATCGACACCGGAGTTACGCCTTGTCCGGTCCATAGAGCGGACATCCGGAGCAGGTCGGTGTCGAAACAGGCCCAACACCCGTGTCCCAAATTGAGAAGAATGCCCCGGGGAGTTATATTGTTCGAGAGCACTCCAGTGCCCAGTGTTCGTGCGTCGAGCACCGATGAAAAGAATGGAAAGTCCGCCTCCACGTACTCCGCCCACGCGGATTGTCGAAGCCCGCTGCCACTCGCGCTTCCGGACAGATCGGCCGCAGAAGCGGTGGCAGCTAAGAAAACTCCTATCAAACGAAAGACGAACTCCTGGGAGCCCACACAATCCGAGGTCCAGAAGAGAATCTTCGAGAGAGCGTTCTTCAGATCCGTCCACGTGCGAACCGTCAACCGGGCCTCCACTTACCCACATCGTCTACCCGCGTCACACGGCCCGGCGCGCCGAGTTGATGGTATAAGGCTTCAGCCCACTGGTAGGTTGCCGGGGTGTTTCCGACGAATACGAGTTCCGTGGGCCAAAGCAGCCCGGCAACTTGAGCAAGATCCGTGATGCGCAAACAATTTAGCATTTCGAGCGCCGGACCGCGACCGTCCTTTTCGCTCGCAACATTTTGGGTGGCCGGCGGGCTCTCTAAGAATACCGTGCGAATACGATGATCGAGCAGCGCGGCATAAAGGGCGATCGCACACATTTCACCTCGCGCAGCCAGCGAGATGTGCCCGGAATCGACTTCGGGTAAATGCCGCACGGCTTCCACCGCCCGCAGTGTGTCCCAAACCCGCATCGACGCAAGGGTGCGGCCTGTCCAGGCGCTCGCGCGGCGCACATGCCAGTTCAGATCTTCGCCCCATGCAGTGTCTCCGATGCCACGTGGTTCGAACGCGATCCTGGCCGACGGAACGTTCATGCGAAGGAGAAAACTGCGCGTATCCCAACGACCCTCTCCCGGCGAACGCAACGCGATCACAGCAGGCGCCGGCAAGACAAGGGGTTTTCGATATAAAAGTTGCCCGTGCAATCGCCAACCTTCCTCGGATGTGAACCCGAATCGGTGCCCGGCCGCATCCTCCTCGAATTCATATTCGATCTGGAGATCCAACGGCGGCGGTTTCGCGGGGAAAGCGCCAAAGGTCTTTTCCAGCAAGCCGGCGGTAATACGCTCGCGCTCCCGCGTGATCGATGCGGGGTCTTTGATCTCCGGCGGCTTGGGAGGTGCAAAAAAATCCTCCTGAACGGTCGTCGCTCGGTTGCCGGGCGGCGAACCACCAACAAAAACACGCAGTGTTTCGGCGGATTCCTGCTTCTCAGCCCGGTCGTCAATGTCGCCGATCTGCGCCGGTGAAACCTCCCGGCCCATCAGGTGTTTTGTGAACCAGGAGAATATTTCCGTGCGCGAGCGCTCATGATAGGAGTGGCCACCCGGTGTCTCGACAAGCCGGAGATTTTTAGCCGCTCCCAACTTTCGGTAGAGCCCACCGAGCTGCGCGTGAACCTGACGAATCGATTCAATTGTAAAGATGCCATCCTTGTCCGCTGAGCCGATCAGCAACGGGCGCGGGGCAATCAGTGCGCCTACGTTGGCAAGATCCCATCGATAGGTGTTAATCCACCACATACAATCGCAGTGGCCATCGATGGTACGATCGTGCACGTGGGAAAATAGCGTGGCGGTCCCGCAAACCGGCGCCGCGACTTTCACGCGCTCGTCGGCTGCCGCAATCCACCACGACGACGCTCCGCCGCCGGAGATCCCGGTGACCCCGAGCTTTGTCGCATCGACCTCAGCCCGCTGCGCCAACAAGTCGAGACCTCGGATGCCGTTGAGCAATTCGATGCCCCCCGATGTATAACCGCGCGAATACCAATGCCACCAACCTTCCCGATAACAGCCATGATGAAAGCCCGCCGATTCGACGGCCTCAAGCGTCTCGGCGATCAGGCACACAAAGCCCAATTCTGCGAAGCGCCGGGCATGCGCCTGATAATGCACCTTCTGATCTTTCGAATGACCACAAACGTAAAGCACGCCCGGAGCACGGCTGGTCCGGTTTTTCGGCACGTAGAGATTCGCGGTGACGAACAGGCGAGGCAGGCTCTCGTAGGCAAGTTTCTCGATTCGGTAATGCTCACGTTCGACAATGCCGGTCACCGTAACCGGCGGTGGCTCCCGGTGCTCGGTCCACCATAGATCAAGCCCCATCATCTCTAAAAACTGCCGACGTTTCTCCGGAAGCAGCCGTCGCCATGCCGCGGCGTTCGTGGAGTCCGCCAGGGCGTGATCGGTGATGCGCTCGGCCTCCCGTGAAAGATAATCGCGGATGTTACCTCCTGACTTCTGGCGGCTCACGACGCGAGGGGCACTGGCCGCCTGAGCCGAAGTCGCGGCGCACAGGCAATTCAACGGGCCACTCGCAAAGGGTGCCAAGCCACTCAAGGCGGCGCCTGCGCGGAGGAATTTACGTCGATTCATAGTCGGAGCATCGAGACGATGGTTCGCTGGTCATCACACTTCGGCCACAGATACTAGGCGTTCTCGTAGTATTTTATCTCAAATCGCACAAGCACCAAGTCGGGGTGCCGCAGGCCGGGATCGTAAAATGTCTTGGGAGTCGAAATGAGTTTTGACGTGTAAAGAAATGTGAGAGCGCGTGGATCCGATCTCATAGGGTTCTCCTGTAACATACGCTCACAATTTTCTCCCGTAGTAAACTTGTCGGGCCACTTCCACAAACCCACAGGCTGGATAGAGATGCTGGCCTGTTTCATTTTGATCCATCGTTTCAATCATCGCGTATTCCAATCCCTCACGACGGAAGTACTCCAGCGCGTGCTCGATGAGCCGCCGGCCCAGGCCGTGCTCTCTAAAATCCAAGGCCACCGCCAAGTTTAGAATACGCCCTTGGCCGGCCTCCCTGTCAACACGCGTGGTGACGTACCCAACGACGCACCCGAGCGCCTCGGCCACAAAAATGCCTGCGGGATTGGCCGCTGCGTCGGCGTCGATATGGCGGGCCTTGCGCCAGCGCCAATCGTGTCCGTGCAGCATGCCGAGCACATCCTCGACGTCTTGTTCGAACGTCACGCCGTCAAATGCCTCGACGGTCAGCAGTTTGATGGCATCCAAATCTTTAGGTCCGTATGGGCGAATTGTAGCAGGGCTCATGGTTCAGTATTGGATTATTCATTCGCACAGCCACTCCTTATAATGCGAGGCGACGAAATCGTCGTCGTTTAGATGAGGATAGGCGCGATGGACGCGATGAATCTCCTCGGATTGACCGGGCGAAAGTTTTTCATTTGGATCGAGGCACCACGTGCCTTCGAGCAAGCCCTGGCGGCGCAAAACTTCGTGGATACCAGGGATACACCCGGCAAATCCGTGCTCTGCGTCAAAAAGGGCCGCGTTAGCGTCGGTCACTTGGGCTGCCAAAGTGAGCAGATTCGCAGGAAGCGTATTACCACGTCGCCAGCGCTTGCAGTCGGCAAGAATTTCGACTGCCCTGCGGGTCCAGCAGGCCCAATGACCCAGCAGCCCCCCAGCGATGCGAACGCGCACGACGCCTCGCTCGGTCGGCACAGCATATTCCGTAAGCAGATCTACAAGGATGTTGTCGTCGTTGCCGGTGTAGAGCGCGATGTCCGAGGTGCGTCCGGAATCGGCGACCGCGCGAACGACATCGAACGTCTGATACCGATTAAATGGGGCAATTTTGATGGCAATGACATTGGGAATTTCAACGAACCGACGCCAGAATCGGTGGGTCAACATCCTGCCGCCCGCCGCCGGTTGCAGGTAGAAGCCGAACAGGGGCAGCTCCCGGGCAACCGCGTGGCAGTGCCCAATGAGTTCGTCTTCATCCGCATCGGGAAGGGCGGCCAGCGACGACAAACCCGCATGATAGCCGAGTTCACGGGCAGCTTGCGCTTCGGTGACGGCTTGCGCTGTTCGCCCGCATAGGCCAGCAATGAGGATCGTCTGCCTCCCACCCCTCCGATCGCACGAGGCAACCGTTTCGGCGGCAAGTCGGAGCAACGGCTCGAACAAACCGTGCTTGGGTTCACGAATGGCAAATTGAGTGGTATGCACACCGACGGCGACGCCGCCCGCACCCGCCGCATGATAGTAACGGGTTAATGCGCGCTGCCGCCGCTCATCGAGCCTGCGTTCGTGGGTAAGCGCAAGCGGGTGCGCGGGAATCACCACGCCGTCGTGGAGATTCACGCGAACCCATTCGGGTGCTTGAGGAAAATCATCCATGCTCAGTATTTGCCGTCGCGCACCTCGAAGTGCGTGGGCTTGTTGAGGAAGCGACCACCGCTTTTCACCCAATACGCTGTCCAGCGGAGGACCGTGTCCAACGAAGTCACTGGAGGATTGATTTTCTCGCACAGACACTCGGTGTTACTCAGAAGAGCTGTGTCCGTTTCCCTTCCAACAAACGTTACAGGACGGTTGAGCAACTCGGAGAATTTCGCGGCAATCGCGCGAACCGAGAGGACGGACGGGCCCGTAAGATTGAATGCGGCGGGCGGGTTGGACGCCAGCGGCAGCGCCCGCAAAATCATCTCGTTCGCATCCCCCTGCCAAACGCAGTTGAAGTAGCCCGAGGTGACATCAATCACCTCGCCCGCATGCACCTTCCTGGCAATATCCACCAACACACCATACCTCATCTCGACTGCATAGCTCAAACGGAGGAGCGCGATAGAAGTGCCGTTCTTGCGGCCGAAGTATTCGAAGATGCGTTCGCGGGCGACCGCTGCGTTTGCATATTCCCCCAGTGGAGTGAGGGCATGGGCCTCCCGTGCCCCGCCGCTCCGGACCGAGACGAACGGATAGACATTGCCGGTCGAGAGCGCGACCCATCGCGACTGCGCGTAACGTTCAGCCACATGTGCTGGCGCGAGAGTATTCACGGCCCAAGTGAGCGAGGGGTTGTCCCCGGTACCGAATTTGAGACCGACAAGGTAGATGACGTCACCCGCGTCGGGCAATTTCTGCACCGCGTCTCGTGACAGCAAGTCGGCGTTGACAGTCGAAACACCGTGAAACTCGAGCCACTGCCTCGATGGCTCATCCGAAAACCGACTGACGGCGACTACCTCGAGGGGGTGGCCCGCACGTTGGGCGGCACGCTTCGCGAGCACCGCCAGCGTTGGGCCCATCTTTCCGCCCGCGCCGAGAATCAGAAGCGGACTCGACACCGACCGGATGAAATCCACCAACTCTGGACGAGGTTGGGTCAGACAAGCCTCAAGCTCACTCTCGTCGCGAATGACGTCGGGAGATTGAGGAAAGTCCTCGTTCATGGCAGTGCCGAAATTGCTGCGTGGTAAACCTCAAGTGCCTCATCAAAATTGCCAACGGTGACCTTCAAGTCTCGCAGGTGCCCGTCTTGCAATCCGTATATCCACCCATGCACGACCAATTCCTGGCCACGTTCCCAGGCGTCACGCGCAATGGTGGTCTGGCAAACGTTGACTACTTGCTCAATGACGTTCAATTCGCAAAGTCGGTCGGAGGCGTGAGCATCATCCCCTGCGTTCGCTAAGTATTTTTCATGTTTTTGCCGGACATCTTGAACATGACGCAGCCAATTGTCGCTCAAGCCAAGTCGCTCGCGGCGAAAGACGGCTTTCACACCGCTGCACCCGTAGTGTCCGCAAACAATGATGTGACAAACTTTTAGTAGATCCACCGCAAATTGCATTACCGACAGACAGTTGAGATCGGTGTGCACGACCAGATTTGCAACGTTCCGGTGGACGAACAATTCCCCGGGAAGAAGTCCGACAATTTCATTGGCAGGCACGCGACTGTCCGAGCAACCGATCCACAGATAACTCGGCAACTGTTGTCGTGAAAGCTTGAGGAAGAACTCGGGATCTTGCTGTCGGATTCGGCCAGCCCAAGCCTTATTGTTTTCGAACAGATGGCTCAATGTTCTCACGCCAGGAGTCCCCGGATGACTTCACCATGCACATCGGTCAATCGGCGGTCGACGCCATTGTGACGGAACGTCAGCTTCGTATGGTCGATGCCAAGCAGTCGCAAAATCGTTGCATGAATATCGTAGACGGTGCTCGGCTTGGTTCGGTCGCGCGGCTTATAGCCCCATTCGTCGCTCTCGCCGCAGATGGCACCCCCCCGAACGCCCCCGCCACAGAGCCAGTTGGTAAAGCAGTATGGATTGTGGTCCCGACCCTTGCCACCCTGGCTGCTTGGCATGCGGCCAAATTCGGTTGTCCACAGGATTACGGTGTCATCCAGCAGGCCGCGCTGCTTCAAATCCTGAATCAACGCCGAGGCGCCCCGCGCGAACCCGCGGGACAGCGGACCATGATCGCGTCGCACGTCCTCGTGTGAATCCCAATTGCGCCTGGGGAATCCATTATCGTTCCCGGACCAAATTTGGACGAAACGAACCCCCCTCTCGACCAAACGACGGGCGACGATACATTTTCGCCCGAAATAATCCATCTCTTCCTCCGCGTTGATCTCCTTCGGCCAGGTCTTGTTTGTTCGATCGATGCCATATAGATCCAGAAGAGAATTCGGCTCTTTTGATATATCCATGGCCTCCGGCGCCGCCAATTGCATGCGGGCCGCCAGTTCATAACTGCGGATGCGGGAGTCCAGCCGTGCATCTCCCTCGCGCACAGCAGCATGTTCGCGATTGAGATGACGCAGCAGGACGTGGGAGGCCATTTCACTTTCAGGCGTGATAAAACCGCCCCGTTTGTCGGCAAACAGGTCGGCAATGGGGCTCTCGCGGCCTGGATAGATGGTAGTTCCCGCGTGCTGAGCCGGCAGGAAAGCGGAATCCCAGTTCTTGGGGCCGTTGGAGGCGAATCCCCGATGGTCAGGCAACACCACAAAAGCGGGAAGATTTTCATTCATGCTGCCAAGTCCATAGCTGGCCCAGCAACCCATACCTGGAAAGCCCGGCAACTGAAATCCGGTGGCCTGTAAGTAGGTCGCCTGACTATGAATGCCAGTCTTACCCACCAAATTGTGAACGAACGCCATGTCGTCCACGACGGCGCCCAGGTCCGCGACAACCTCGCTCAACATTTTCCCGCATTGCCCATACGGTTTGAATTCCCAGACCGGTTTCATCCAGGGACCAAGCCCATCTTGGAATGCTTCGACGTGTTCGCCAAAATCGCTCTTTTGTCCATCACGCTTCACCAGTTCGGATTTAAAATCAAACAGGTCCAGGTGACTCGCCGCGCCGCCCATGAACAGTTGAATGACCCGCTTGGCACGAGGTTTGTGATGCGGTGAACCAACTTCAGGCCGGCCGCCCGGCGCCGGGGTCGCGGCGGACAGAAAACCGGCCTCCCCGAGCAAGCTAGCCAGCGCAATTCCGCCGAGTCCCCCCCCCGAACGCCAAAGGAACTCCCGTCGGCTAAATGGCGCGGCATTCGGGGCAAGCCTATGGAAGGCAGATTCGTTTTTCATTGATTAATCCACGAAGGAAAACTCGTTCAGATTATACAAAACGCGGCACAGATTCGGGAGATAGAACTCCGTGGAGTATTGAATCAACTCGGGTTCGTCGCCAGGCGCCAAAGGCCGCCCTGTGGCTTCGTAATAGGCCCGGCGTACTCTCCCTGAAACACTTGGATCGAATCGCTCCATCTTCGCGGCGAAATGTTTCGACATGTTGAGAATGAGCACATTATTCAAAAGCGCCAGCGCCTGGAGCGGAGAAACGCTTTCGTTGCGGCGCGCCACCTGCATCGAGGGATCCGCGCAATCGAGCGTGGTCATAAATGGCTGCGGTTGGGAACGCACGATGAAGCGGTACACGGAACGACGATGCGACGCGGGATCGTCCGGGTCATGCAATTGATATTCGTAGTGCGGCGAATGTTCCGGTTTGTCGACGACGAAGTCCTTGAAGCTCGGACCACCCATCTTCATGTCCAGTTTTCCAGCGATATAAAGAACGGCATCACGGACCGCTTCAGCCTCGAGCTTGCGACGATTCATCCGCCACAACCAACGATTGTCCGAATCAACCCGGGCGAATGCCTCCACCCCCTGTGAGCTCTGACGATAGGTCGCGCTCGTCACGATGAGCTTGTGCAATTTCTTCAGAGACTGCCCGCCGTCACGAAACTCCACTGCCAGCCAGTCCAACAACTCCGGATGTGTGGGCAGAGTTCCCATATGACCAAAGTCGTTCGGCGTTTCAACGAGACCGCGCCCGAAATGGTACTGCCAGGCGCGATTCACGATGGAGCGCCAAGTCAGAGGGTTTCGCGCGTCCGTCAACCAGCGAGCCAGGGCGGCGCGTCGTTCCCCTTCTGTATGCGTTGCAGGCAAATCGAATCGCGCGGGCATTCCTTCCAGGCAACTCAGCGTGCCGGGTTGAACTTCGTTGCCGGCATTTTGGAGGCTGCCACGATTGAGAATGCGAATGGTTCGCGGCTTCCCGTCGCGTGCGCCGGTTCCAATGAAGTTACCCGAACCGCGGTGGACCGTGCCAATATAGGCCGTGCTCCGCGCCGGCAATCTGTCCAGTTCACCCTTTAGAGCGGCTTTCTCATGCTCCACAGTCGCCATCGCCTTCCGCTCCTCCTCAAGCGTCGCCGCAGTCAGCAGCGCGCCACGCTTGGCGCGACGGGCCACGAGTTCCGCACTTTCCGGAACCGTGACGCCCGGGTACCAACCGTCTGTCAGATTAACCTTCTGCCAGCGAACCGGAGCTTCGATGGAATCGGGGGCGGACACCGCGGCGCCGAGTGCCGCATTGGTTCCTTCGGGAGTGATCGCGTCGAGCTCCGCCAGGGCAAAAATGTAGTCATCTTGACGCAAGGCAAGCTTGGTAGCGGTCACTCGGACAAAGCGGCCAGTACGTCCGCCAGCATCCAGGCTTTGAGCCTTCAGCTTCGGGTTTGCAAAATCCTCGCTCGTATGATCTGCCACCAGAGCTGCCCCTGCAAAGTCCGCGCTGTCCGACAGCTCAACCTTGAATCGGACAGGGAAACCGAATCCTTCGCCGATCCCGTTAAAGTCATCCTTGCACCCATGTAGAACAATCGTGCGAAGCGCCAGGGTCCGGCCAAGGTCCACTTGCACCCATTTCGGTGCGTCCTGTTTTTTCTCAATGTTGCTATGGTAGCCAGCGGCATCGCCCTTCTTGGCAGCCTGCTCCAGTTCACCGATTGCCTTGTCAAGATCCACCAATGGCTGGCCGGCTCGCGCCACAATCCGGGCCTCCAGTTCATTTCTGCGCGTGGTGAGTTGCTTCTCCTGATCCATCAACCCTTTGCGCCGTCGGGCCACCTGGGCATCAACATCGTACTTCCTGTCCGCGCGATCCACCGCCGCGAAGACCGCCTGCAGGCTGTAGTAATCCTCCTGCAGGATCGGATCGAACTTATGATTGTGGCACTGCGCACACTGGATAGTCAGGCTGTTGAACGTCTGAATCGTGTTCGCCACCATGTCGTCACGGTCCAGATGTCGCGCCACCTGCCCATCCATTTTCGTCTCCGGCACCTCGGCGTGTCCGATCAGATCCCAGGGCCCCGCTGAGATGAACCCGAGGGCCTCGAGACCATCGGAGGTCTCAGGAAAAAGAACATCGCCCGCCACCTGCTCCTGTACGAAACGCGAGTAGGGTTTGTCCTCGTTAAGCGCACGGATGACGTAATCGCGATAGGGCCACGCATTCGGGCGCGGTTGATCCTTGTCGTATCCGTGCGTTTCCCCGAAGTGAACGACATCCAACCAGTGCCGAGCCCAGCGCTCGCCGTACCGGGGCGAGATCAGCAGGCCGTCCACACGTTTCTCGTAAGCCTGCAAATCCCTGTCGGCAATGAACCCCTCGATCTCCTCCGGCGTCGGGGGAAGACCGATGAGATCGAAATACAATCTGCGAATGAGCGTCCGACGATCCGCTTCCGGCGACGGATGCATACCTTCGGTGGCCAGTCGGGCTGCGATGAATGCGTCGATGGGGTTCGCCACCGGCATAGCCACGGCCGGGATTGCTGGGCGGCGCAGTGGCTGGAGGGACCACCAGGTATTGGTGTTGGTGGATCCTGACCGCGAAGTCTCCGCACCCGCTGCCTGCGCGCAAAATATCACTGCCATCACGCAGATCGTGGCGGCATAAACAGGCAGCCATAATCTGCGCACCCGGCAGACTCCCCGCCATCGCCCGTATGAAAGCCAATTCCTCATCGATAACTTCCGTCCGTGACCATTGCCGCCGGCAGTGATGCCGTTTTTAAGGGAAGCGAGCTACAATACTGCGATTTTCCATTTATTGGAACACCCAGTTTCAAGAAAAAAAACGGAACGGGCGCATCCCGATGTTGTTGGCGCGCGCAACTCGCACTGCCCGCGATTTGCCGATTTTTCAACTTTGCCAACACGTAGGTGATGCTCGGAGCACAGCTGCGGAGCAGCGGCAGAGAGTAGCCCATGGCGGGAGCCATGGGACCGTAT
>SIBK01000127.1 GCA_009695205.1 Pedosphaera sp.
ATCAGTACATCATCAATAAAAAGCTGCTTTTGGGTTCCGACTCGATGGACGCCCGCCGGAATGCCTAGAGTTGCGGACTGAGCCAACCAGGGCGCAAGAAACGCGACTGTCATCAGTAGCTTCAGGATCCGGAAAGCGGCTCCAAGACGAATATCGCGGGCCGGTTCCCGGGTGTGGGTCGGATAATTCATTGTCGTGTAAAACCGGGCAGCAAACGCCCGCGAATTTTCTGTGCATTACTTGTCGAACGAAAACGCATACAGACTCGCGCTACGCATGTTGAACCGGAGCCGGATCGGCCTGCCACCGCCCAATGCCTCCCGGCTCGATTTTCCGGCCCACTGGACTTTGTGGCGCAAGTGGTCCGTGCGGATGGGTTCGCAGTCCTTTTCTGAGAAACCGTGCAGGGGTTTCCCGCTCCCGTCGAGAATCCCAATTCGCATTTCCCCTCGCACGTTGGCGTTGATCCGCAGTTCCCCGGCCGCCTCGATGGTTTTGGTCGTCAACGTCCCGGCTTGGTCATTTGCGTCCAATGAAACAAATCCGTCCAGCCGAAGATTGGCCAGACCGATGGCGGATTGAATTCGCAGCCCATTTTTTATCCAACCATTCTGCACCGGGCCAAGGGACGCTCCGCTGTGGGGGTAGTTCGTGCCTGTATAGTATATCCAAATCCAGTCACCGAATACAACCGGCGCAACGGCAGTCACCGCCTCGGAGTCCCACGATCCCGATTCGCCATGCTGGAGAAAAAGCTCGCCCGGAGAAAATCGCTGCCATTTGGCTCCGTCTCGACTCACCACCAGCTCCGAATTGTAAAACTTCCTTGGCTGATCCCGCACTGACAGAAAGCCGAAGCAGACATCCTCATAAAAGAACGCGGCTAAGCCCTGGAAATTCTTGTCGAGTTCCCCTGGGCCGGGAGCGAGCACCACCTCGGGTTCCGACCAGTCGGAAAAATCCCTGCTCAGGGAACGACCAATCGCGTGCTGGAGGTCGATCACGCGTCGGAACAAGACGTAGCGCTGTATCCGCTCGTCCCAGCCCAGGAGGTTGGCGTTGTAGGCGTTCGTAAACCAAGGTTTGTCGTCGGCGTTAAGGTGCCAGCGGATTCCGTCCCGGGAAAATGCTTTGGCGATCGCCGGCTTGCCCCCGATTACGTCGACGTAGGTCATCTTGTACAGTCGCTCAGGATCGGTTTCGTGCTGATCCTTCATGATTTTCGGGCGCCGCATCCAGTTCTCTCCCCAACTGATAATGTTGTTTTTCCTCGTTCCGCCAAATTCAACCTGTCCAAGCGAAGGTCTCGTCCAGTGGATTCCGTCATTCGAAATCGCATAGCAAACGCGATACCCCTGACCGGCCGGCTTGGTCGGGGCGTCTGAATAGGCGCCGTACCACATCTTGAACTCCCGCGACTCCGCGTCGTACATCACACACTTGCCGTTGACTCCAACCAGCCAGCGTTCCCATGGCTCCGTGCCGGTGATGATGGGATTGTCCTGATGAATTACCGGCCGATGCGCCACACGCTTCAGATTGCTGAACGAGCCGATGAGTAAATTGTCGATCAGCAGTTGCTTGCCCAGCCCGATCTTTATTGGCGCTCCGGCATTCGCCAATCCACCACCGAACAGAACAAAGACACAGGTCAGGGCCAAAAGGAGCGGCCTGCAGGAACACCCTCTTTGCTGGTTTGCCATGCGAGGTAAGACTGAGGTGGGCGGGGGCAAGCGACTGGGACGGACCGGCGGGTGACGAACGTCCGGTTTCGTTCTAGCCCGGCAATCTGGTCAGACGCCTTTGCAGGTGGAACATCAAAATCAGATTTCCTCCAGAATGGAGGCGGCAAGGTATTTTTGCCCGCCTCCTTCCGCGCGGTTGTTGAAATAATAGGCCAGGAAAACTCTTCCGTCGTTCATCACCGCTCCTTGAGGATAGCCGAGATCCCGCATCGCGCCGTCGTCGCGCACCAGAAGTTCCTCTGCTTCGTCAATCATGGCGCATCCCGGATCCAACAGGCGGGCACGCACGCCAAAAGGTTCCTGACGATATCCATAGGTCAACAACACCCGGCCACTGCGCAGGGTCAACGTCGAAAACGGATAACCCCAAAGCTGGTGCAGGCGCGGGCTGCTCCAGGTTCGTCCGCCGTCCGCGGAATCAGCCGTGACCAGGCGCCCGGCGGGATTCGAAGTCGTGGGCCAATCGGCTTGGGTTGCCTCGGTCGAGCCCGTATGGATACGAACGAAAGCCACCAGTTTTCCCGACGGTGTCTCCTGAACGCAGCATTCATTGTAGGCGATGATGCCGTCCACCAGGACCGATTTCGGAACGTCCAACTTGTCCTCCGGACCCGCGATTTCTCCGGCCAGATACCAGGTCGAACCGCCATCGTCGGACGCCATCAACAAAGCCCGCCAGGGATTGGGATAGACATAGCACGGCAAGACCAACCGGCCCGAGCGCAATTGAACCACCCTGCTTCGCTGATGCAGCGGGGCCGGATAACCGGGCAACAGCGGCTCCACTCCGGCGGCAGGCGAAACCCACTCCCCGGGACTCCACGTGCGGCCTCGATCCTTGGAACGTCGCACGCGGATTCCCATCAGCATCGTTGCCGGCCGGTCCGCCCTCGGTTCCGTGGCGAGGCGATATCCACGCGTGGGAAGGCTGTTCTGCGGCAGATTTTTGACGCGTTCGTAGGCACCCGGCATGATGGGCTGGGTAATGGTGGTCACGTGCAGCACCGTACCATCGGTGAGCAGCGTCAGGTTGACATTGGCAATCCCACCAAAATCGATGATCCGGGTGTCACTCCAACTTTTCCCATCATCCCGGGAGGTAATGACGCACGCTTCCATTTCCGGATAGCCATGGCTTTGATGCCGCGCCGGCCCGCGACGGAACGTCAACAGAATTTCCCCATCCGGAAAAATGACCGGCGAAGGTCCGGGGGCGTAATAGTATTTCTCGTCCCGCAATAGGTCCAAGTCGCGCACCTTTCGCAATCGACCCGGCACCGAAGCTTTGGCCTCCCTGGCTTCAGCTCGCGCGCCCGGCCACCCCGCGATACCCAAAGCGGTTCCTGCGAGCAGGGTGTTTTCAATAAATCTTCTCCGATCGATGTGGGGAATGCTCATAAATCAAGCGGTTCGAGCGAGGACACTACCGCCGCCCTGAACCCGCACGTTCCCAGCGATTCCAAAACCGCGGTGTCGGTGCGAAGGGGTGTGACATGCGCGACCCGGACGCAGCCTAGGCTTCGAGCCAGCCGTCCATCCGGGTTTTCACCGCGGGAGCGATCGGGGAGTTCAGTGCTTCGATCGCATTGTCGAGATGCGAACGATTGCGCGCACCCACCAGCATGGATGAAACACCCGGATGCTGAAGCACCCATGCCACCGCCAGCCTGGTCATGGATTGTCCGGTCTCGGCGCTGAGCTGGCGGAGGTTCTCGAGCACGCGAAAGTTCTGCTCGCTGAAATAGACATCGGCATGCGCGGGACTGATATCGAAGCGGGTCCCTTTCGGAATCTCGCCTCCCGCGGAATACTTGCCGGTGAGAAACCCGGCCGCAAGCGGACTAAACGTGATGGCGGAAATATTCTGCTGCAGGCAGTAAGGGAGGAGTTCCTTGCGGGCGCGGGCCCCGGCGAGACTGAAGCCCGGCTCGGTGGAATCCATTCGTGCGAGGCCGTGTTTTTCCGCAGTTTCCTGCGCCTCCCGCAACTGGACCGCGTTGAAATTGCTACAGCCAATGGTCAGGACGCGGCCTGCCTTTACCTCCTCGTTCAACGCCTCCAGCGTTTCCCGTACCGGCACATCCGGAAACGGAACATGCAGCATGTAAATCTCAATGCGATCGGTCTGGAGACGAGCGAGACTGTCCCGCAATGACTGCTTCACCTGCTCGCCCCTGCCCCCATTGCTAAACTTGGTGCAAATCACCACACGGTCACGGCACTGACGTTTCTTCATCCAGCGTCCGATGATTTTTTCCGACGAGTGCATCTCGTCGGACACCTCACGAACGTCATCCACCTTATAAGTTTCGCGGCGGCCCTGCCGGGCGTTTCCCCCGCCGTACGCTTCGGCGGTGTCGACCAGATTGATGCCGTGCGAAAGTGCGTAGTCGAGCATATTGCAGCTCGTATTCTCGTCGATCTCACGGCCAAACAGCACCCCGCCCAAGCCAAGACGCGGAATCTGAAGCGTGCTTTTTCCGAGGGAAACCGTTTTCATCAACTGTTTTCGTCGACCATATGGTAAACCAGGGTTTTGGCGCCTTCCGGAAGGTTCTTGAAAATGGACAACGGCACGGGCTCCACCGTGGAGTCGCCTCCTTGATTGGCTTCGACAATCTGTTTATAATCCCTCGTGCCGGGATGCAGCGTCTGGAGGTTGAGCCACCATGGCGCATAGCGCACAATAACACCAACTCGCGGCGTGCTTGCCGTACTCGGCGCAATTGCGTGCCAGGTGCGGGCGTCGAACAAGCCGACATCGCCCGCCTTTCCCACGAGTTGCACCTCGCCTTCGTAAGCGGCCTTCGGGTCGTATTGGGATCCGTGCTTTGGCGCGTAATTGAGCTTGTGGCTGCCCGGGATCACAATCGTCCCCCCGTTTTCAACGGTATAGTCCGTCAGCATCCACATGGTGACCAGATTTACGAGCACGTCGGGATAGGGCGCACGGATGCGGGCTTTGCTGTTCTGGTTAAACGGCCAGTCAGCATGCACGTCTCCGCGCTTGATTCCCGGTCCGTTTAGAGCGCCGCTCAGCATTGAGATGCGTGCGTTTTCTCCAAACAGGCGGTCGACGACCGCCATCAGGCGGGGATTGGCCAGGTAGGGAGCAATACTTTGGTCTAGCCGCAAGAGGCCTGTGACAAAACCTTTCGGCAACGGAAGCATGGTATGCTTGCGGACGGTTTTCTCGACAGAATCTCGTACGGCGCCGACTTCGTCGGCTGGAATGACGCCTTTCATGACGCAAAAGCCGTCGCTCTTCAATGTAGCGAGCGTGTCGGCGACTTCATCGTGTTCAACGCAGGTGGAGAGAGCAGAGGGCATAGGAATCAAAGCAGATCGCGGTAACGAAAACGGTTTGGTTGTTTCCGATTTATCGGTTGGGCGGCGGCGTCAAAAGGGACGGGCAACGTTGCCGTTCGATTGTCGCTGCCAAAGGGTCTTGGATTTCCGGTTCAGAACTTCAATGTGGTCGTCAGCCGGTACATTCGGGGCTGATTGTCGAACGTGGCCATTAGCACGCTCGTAGTGCTGAAGCCGGTATTGGCGGCAGGGAGCACCAATACATTATAGGTGTTGAACAGGTTGTCGACGTTGAGCTGGGTTAGGATCGAATATCGGCCGATCTTCAAGTCATAGGCGGCAATGAGGCCCACCTCGGTCATGTTGGGATAATAGAAGACCGCTCGGGGCTTGCCCGCCTCCACGCCGTTCGCGAAATAGTAATAACTGCGTTGATCCAGTTTGACGGAGACCGTGCCACCGATCCGAAATCGCTTGAGGAAACCTTGGTCGAAGGAATACATGTTGGTCATGCTCAGGCTATATTTTGGATAGCCGACCGTCTCTTCGCCCGCGATCGCGACTGGAATGTCGCCCGGCAGCGCGAAGCCAGGATTGATCTGCATCGCCGAGATCGGCAGTCCCGTCTTGCCGGTGAGGATGGGGCCGTTCACCGGATGCACCGTGCTGAGCACCGTCGCCACATTGGCCGTCGTCGTGATGCGACCGCTGAGCGGCACCGGCTCGGCGTAGTATGGACTCGCCGGCGTGTTCATCATGGCGATCGTCAGCGGAATGGCGCCGGGCGAAGTGGACGTCACGGTCGGCTGGCTCGCGATGAACGTCGGATTCACATAGGCCAATTGCCCGTTCTGATAGGTAACCTGCCCCGCGCTGTTCGCATAGAATTGGTCATTGTAGTATTGAGCGTATGAAATCGTCCGGGAGAATTTGCCGTCGACGACCGCAGCCGACAGCCGCATTCGCCATGCCTTGGTCGGCGCCGCCGTGAGCGCCGCCTGCATTCCCTTGGTCTCGCGGTCGACGCTGATGTTGGCACCCTTTTCCCCGTGCGCCCCGTTGAGTCCCTCCGGATTAATGTCATCGCGCAGCGATCCCTGGATACCGAACCGCTCATTCTCCGACTTGACGAAATAGAACGCGAACGACCCGGAAATCTTTCCGTCGGCTCGGCTCGCCTTGAAGCCGAATTCCGTCCCGATGCCGTGGGACGTTTTGGGTTCGCCACCGTACGGGTCCCTGGACGGCGTGTCCGGCGGATTGTAGGAATCAGAGCCATTGACATAGACGCTCAGCCAGGAATTCACGTGATAATTGAATCCGAGGCTGTAACTGACGTTCTTTTCGTCGATGAGGGCTATCTGGGCCTGGTTCGCCTCGAACCGGTAAAGGTCCGAGTAGCGGAAGCCAGCCAGGACATCGAGCCGGTCATTGAACAGATTCAGGGTGTTTGCCGCGAAAAGACCCTCGCTCTTCAGGCTCGACCGCGAAAGCGCACGGCCAATGGGATTGAGCCCGAGCGGATTCGTGGGTGTGGGCGTGACTGTATTCTCAAAATTCCCATCGGCCCGGACAAACAGCAATCCATTGGTCGGATGCGTCATGCGGGTGGCGAACGGCTCCCAGAACGGGTACTTCACCGGCCCATCTTGCACCGACCAGACAAGGCGGTGCGCCGCGGTCGTCCCGAGCGGCGTCCGGCCGAAATTCGCGTTCGCGACCTGGGCCTGATTGACGATGATGTTGCCGTTGGCGTCCGCGAGGAAGGGATAGTTGAAATCGCTGCCCCGAATCAGCTTCGAATAGTCGACGCCGACGATCGTCTGACTTTTGACGCGGCCTTGGAAGAATCGATTGTTCGCGATCAATGAACCACGAAAACCCTTCGTTCGATAGGTGTTCGGGTTGTTCATATCGGTCAGCGCATTGGGGAAATGCATCGCCCAGCGCCCGGTGGTATTCGTCGTGTTGTTGGGTGCGAGCAGGGTGACACTGCTGGTCGAACGGTACACCGTGGGCATATGATTGTAACCGATGGCGGCTTCGGCGAAAAGCCAGTCGTTGAGCTTTGATTCGACCATCAGCGTGCCATAGGTCACTTCGCTTCCGGCAAAGCGCGTATTTCCCTCGTAGGAGTTTAGGTTCTTCCAAGTGATATGGCCGTTGCCGATGAACCCGCCGCCACTGGCCGCGCCATTGGCCGCCCGCTCCAACTGGTTGGTCGCAAGAAGATAGCTTATGAGGTGGCCGTTTCGCACGTCATCCGCGGCATTGCGGGCAGTGTACGTAAAATTGACCAGGGAATAGTAACGATCGGTCGAGGCCCGTTCGCCCACGATGCGAACAGTCGTGTCGCGGTACTTGAATGCCAGTTGTAGGTAGGCGGCCTCGACATCGGAATACACGCCTTTCCGCATGCTGCCAACACGCTCCTTGGTCAGGGCGGTTCGAATCGCATACCAACTCCCCCCCTGTCCATAGTCGAACTGCACGGCGTGATTTCCGTAGTAATCGCTTCCGAGCGAAAGGGACCCGGTGGGCTTGCTGCCAAAGTTGGCCCGCTTTGAAACCGTGTTGACGACTCCACCAGCTCCGCCGCTCCCATATAGAAGCGATTGTGGTCCATTGATAATCTCCACCCGCTCGAGGTCGAAATTGCTGGTGGTGCCCGGCGTGATCATGACGCCGGTCATGAATCCGTCCCGCCGGGTTCCCGTGATCGAAAGGCCGCGCAGCGCCATGTACCGGGGAAAATTGCTGTCACCCGGCTGGATGTTGCCGATGGTGTTGTTCGAGTCCATCGTGAAGCCGGCCCCCGGGCTGTGGTCGAGCAACATCGCCTCCACCGTGCGGGCCGCAATGTCCTTCATGAACGTCTCGGTGAAGATGTCGGCCGACAGCGGCAGCCGCGCCAACTCAGTATTGAAGCGGGTGATTGAGTTCGAATTCATCGCGCCATAACTGTCATCCGAATCTGCGGTCACCTCGAAGGGGCTTAACGTTATCGCTTTTTCCGTATCGGCCGCCCGCCCGGCATCCCGGGTCGACGAGGCCTGTGCGTGGGCCGAAACCAACAATCCGTCGCTGAAGCCGACCAGCGTAGCAATCAGCACGGTGTAAACGAACGCTTTCGTCGCGGAATTAAGGCGATTCCGATTTAACCGACAGGCCTCGCAGTTCTTGCTGTGAGCAATTTCAGCGGTCATGGTAGTGGGGGAATTAGGGGTAGGGAGTAGGCAGGTTAACCGCACTGAAATCGGACTTCATCGGCCAGTATTCTTACGAATCATCCTGCCCGGAAGCCGTGCCTGCGATGGCGCCAATCGTCGGGGTTTGTAAACGCTTCTTGTGCCAAACGTCATAGTCAATGGTATACGATGTATTCCGGTGGACAATCCAATGGGATTCGTCAATCGAATTCCGGCCAATCGCGTATCCTGCGATTTCGAATCGCCTCCGGCTCCCCCGACATCTCGCTACCAGAGACACTTCACGCCCGCCAACTTTCCGCCCAAACGATGGGGAGCGCAGCACAGCGCACCCTTGACAAGGGCACTCTTCCACGGAAAGGTGGAATCGCTCGGTGAACACCGCTGTATCCCAATGGGCAATTTAGTCAGCTCCGATAAGGCCTACCAGTTTATTCGCAAGCGCATTCTCAGCGGGGAGTATCCGCTCGGTCAACCCCTTATCTCCCACACCCTCGCCGTCGAAATGGGTATGAGTCGTACCCCGGTGCGGGACGCCTTGCGTCAACTGGAGGCTGACGGTCTGGTCGTGATTTCTCCCCACGTCGGCGCAAGGGTCAAAAAGGTGGACCTCGCCGAGTTTCAGGAGGTTTGCGATTTGCGGCTCGCGTTGGAAACCCACGCCGCCAGCCTGGCGGCCCGTCGTCGGACCGATGTCGATTTGCAGGCGATAAGCGTCGCCCTCGAGGCCATGCGCGAGTTAACCCAGCGGCTTGAGTCCGTCGAGGAGGAGGAAACCGTCCTGCACGCCCTGATTCGAGAAGACGTGCGATTTCATATGGCAATAATCGCCGCCTCGAAAAACAACCTCATCAAGAAGGAAATCCTCCGTTTTCACCTCATCAATCGTGTCGTATCGACCCCCGACGCCGCACTCGCGGGCATCCCCGTGCCGTCTCCCAAGTCGGATACGAAGGATCGGCGGCAGGCCGCACTCGCCTGCCATACCGATATTTATAAGGCACTTGAGCGGGGCGACGCTTCGTCCGCAAGGAGCGCGATGGAGCTGCATATTCAGGGAATAATCGATTCCACCATGCACCTGGTCGCCGGCGCCAAAGGAAAGACGATATCCAAGGAGCTCACCGAGGAAGAACTCCTCTACAGCTCGTAGCCGCGCCCTCCGCCTCAACCGGCGCGGTCAAACGTTAGCGCTCGCGAAATATCCTTCGCGACGAAAGCGAAATAGCCGAAAAGCAGTGCCATCGCCGCCAGAAAAATCGCCCCGGACGTGCCCGCAAAAACGGCGCCCAGTCCCAGTTTTTCCTTCAATATCCCCGCCACGAGAACGCCCACCCCGCCGGCCGTTGTCGCGCAGGTGTTCATGATGCCGATTGCGGTGGAACGGAAACAAGAGGGGATGATTTCGCACACAATGGATTGTTCGTTCGCATCTCCCAATCCGCGGAAGAGGCGAAAAAAAATCAATGCAGCCACGGCGGTGGGCAAGCCGGGCTGTCCGACGAAAAGGAGCAAAAACGGCGCGGCGGACAAGTAGCTGAGGCTTTCCAGCAGCATGCGGCGGCGGATGTTTCGCTTCGCCACCGAATCCGAAAGCCATGCACCTGCGGTGATGCCGAGCAACCCGGCGACCTCCGAAAAAAAAGTGCCAGCGAACCCGGCAGACGTCAGGCTCATGCGAAAGACCTCGTGAAAATAAAACGGCAGCCAGGTGAAAAAGGTCCAGGACGCCACTCCCACGAGCATGACCTTCGTCAGCACGATGAGGTACGAGGGCACCCGGATCAAATACGCGAGCGCTTCGGGAAACCGTGGGTCGTCTGCTCGCTTCGCCGCAGCCTCCGTTCGCACGGGCCGTGCAAGGCGAAGATTGAAAACAAATGCGCATGCCAATCCCAACGCCCCCAATATCCAAAAGACCGCCCTCCATCCCATGAAATCGGCGATCAAGCCTGAAAAAGCGCCCCCGGCAATCACACCAAAACTGATCCCGATGAGGATCAGACTTATTCCCCTGGCCCGTGTCGCCGCCCCATGATGTTCTCCGACCAGGGCAATTGCCGCAGGCAGATAAGAACACTCCGTCAATCCGAGCCCGACTCTCAGCACCCCCAGCATCAAGACCCCATTTGCAAATCCCGTTCCCAGCATGACCGAGCTCCACAGAGCAAGGCTCCATATGACCGTCTCGCGGCGTGAAAATCGATCGGCCATGCTTCCTGCCAGCGGGGAACCGATGGCGTAGCTCCAAAGGAAAAGGGAACCGAGCAATCCCATGGCGTAACCCGACAACTGCAAGTCCTTCCCAATTGCAGGCAGCACAGACGAAAAGGCAGCTCTATCGCCATAGTTGATCGCCGCGCCGATGGCGACAATCAGAGTTGTCCTCCATGATTCTGAGAGGGAGCGCACGGATAGGGTCGCGAGGCTCGGTTCGCGGAACGCAAAATGTCAAATTAATATCCTTGAGTATCCCAATGAATTCTTTTTGGACTCATCTCGTTATGAGCCGTCGGTTTCAAGGAACAATCAAGCTGTGTTGGCTGGCGTGGGTGAGTTCGCTCCTCCTCGCGGCGGAAGAGCCAAAGCCGACGGCCAGAGATCCCGCCCGTCGTGACCCAGATATCATAGCGATCGGCGGAAACCGGCAGCTTTTTGTCGACGACTGGGTCGTCGATTCACTCAAGAACCTGAGCCGCGTCGTCCACTCTCCGACACGCCAAGACGGGAATCCGGTCTTACGCGGCACCGAGCCTTGGGAGAAATGGACCGTGGATGTAAACGGACATACCACCCTGTATGATGACGAAAGCCACCAATTCAGGATGTGGTATGTCTCGGCGCTGATTTCGCCCGACAGCGCCTACGGGGAACTACACCGTGTCTGCTATACGGTGTCCACCGACGGCATCCACTGGACCAAGCCTGAACTTGGACAGGTTGACTGGGCCGGCTCTCGTCGAAACAATCTCATTCAGTGGGGGAAGAATTGGATGCGCCGGCCGAACGTGCTCAAGGATCCGCAAGATCCGGATCCCACGCGTCGATATAAGATGATCTATTCGGATTTTATCGAGGGCAGAACAGCCATCGTCAAAGCGTACTCGATCGATGGTATTCATTGGCGGCTTAACGGCGATGGTCAGCCTTGGTTCCGCAAGCAACACAATTCCGATCTCTTGGGTTGGGACGCCTCGGTTCAGAAATATGTCCACTACGTCAGAATGCCTGGATCTCCCGTTTCCGTCGGGCGCTCGACCAGCGAGGATTTTGTGACTTGGTCGGAACCGCAGACTGTCATCGCTCCCAAGAAGGGCGAAACCGGTGTCAACTTCATGGGCCTCGCGACTTTTCAGCACGAAGGTATGTATCTGGGCCTCATACGGGTACGTGCACATACTGAGAAGGGCAGATGGGCCCGGGCGTACGTCGAACTTGCCTCGAGTCGCGACGGCATCCGCTGGACCCGCTATTCCCCCGGAACGCCCTTTTTCAAGGAGGGGGACGCTGGCGGTTGGGACAGTGAAATGGTCACCATGTCAGCCCCAATTGTCCGGGAAGGAAAACTCTGGTTTTACTTTACCGGGCAAAATCATGCCTTCGGAAAGGCACCTTTGCTCAAGGTTCAGGCTGGATGGAAAGAAAACGGGCAGCAGATAGAAAGTGCCATCGGGCTCGCGACCCTTCGCCAGGACGGATTTGTATCGTTGGATGCAGGAAAAGAGGCCGGAATCATGGTAACTAAACCACTCGTAATACCAAACGGGAGCCCCGGGGGTGGACTCTCCGTCAACGCCGCAGTTCGTGGCGAGTTGCGGATAGAGATACTTGACCCCAAGGGAAATGTTCTGCCTGGCTTCGAAGCAAGCGACTGTCGTCCGATCAAAACAGATGCCTTAGAGCATGCGGTTCACTGGGATCAAAAACGAAACCTGGATGACGAAAGCAAGCCAAGTATCGAGGCCCTGAGAGGCAAACCTGTCCGGCTGAAATTCCTGCTGCGCGACGGCAGTCTCTATTCTTTTCGTTTCCAATGAACTTGCGCTCGTGCCGTATACTCCGACTCCTTCGTGAAAAAAAGATCCCGAAGTTGCTCAAGATCAATCTTTCTGATCCGCGAGTCATCGAAATCGCCGGCCTTTGCGGTGCCGATGGAGTTTGGGTCTGCAATGAGCATGTCCCCAATGACTGGGTCGGCATCGAAAATCAGATTCGGGCCGGACGGATTCGCGATATCGACGTGCTGGTGCGGGTGGCCCGCGGCAGCTACAGCGACTACATCCGCCCGTTCGAGGCCGGTGCCACCGGCATCATTGTGCCGCACGTCAGCTCCGCCGATGAAGCCAAGCAGATTGTCAACTGGGTTCGCTTCCACCCCATCGGGGAGCGCGCCATCGACGGCGGAAATGTTGACGGTGACTTCTGCCAGTTGCCGCTCGAAGATTATATCGTCCACTCGAACCGCGAACGTATCGTCATCCTCCAGATCGAATCGCCCCAGGCTTTGGAACAAGTGGAAAAAATCGCCGCGGTTACCGGCTTCGAGGGCCTGCTTTTCGGGCCGGGAGATTTCAGTCACCGCATCGGCAAGGTCGGGCAGATGGACATCCCGGAAATTGAATCCGCTCGAAGACGCATCGCTGCCGCCGCCACCAAACATGGCAAGTTTGCGATGACCGCAGGACTGATCGCCCCGATCGAACAGTTGCTCGAGGAGGGATACCGGGTCTTCAACCTCGGCGCGGATGTCGCAACCTTAGGTGACGGATTCAGGGAAAGGCTCTCCGTACAAATCAGCAACCCCGCCCCGACCTGTCCCTGAATCCTGCGCCGGACAAACCACCCCATGATTGAGTCGGGCTTTTCGCGCGCCAGCAAAACGATCGTCAAGTTCGTCGGATCTGGGCTGCGTGGGCTGGCGCTGTCGGTGCTCTTACCAATCGCGGCAAGGGAGCTGTCGGCGCATGCTCAAACGACGCACCCCATTGATATCGGAGGGCGCAAGCAACTGTTCATCGACACCAAGTTTGTTACCAACGCGCACAATATCAGCCTGGAGATGAATCCGCCGGCCAAGATGGGGCAAATCATGGCGGGAATTCATCCGTGGGAAACCGGCTGGTGGAACGGCTCGGCGAGTATTTTGGAGTATGAAGGGAAATTCAAGCTATGGTACAACTGCTCCGATCCACAGTCTGGTCTCAAACAGTCCTATCTTTGCTACGCCGAATCCACGGATGGCTTGATTTGGAACCGGCCCCAACTCGGGCTCTTCGAATTCCAAGGTTCCCGGGCCAACAATATCCTTATGCTGGTACGTCGCAACGGCGCCACCGTTTTCATCGATCCGAAGGCCCCGCCGGCCGAACGCTACAAACTGCTCGCTAAAATGAATGCGTCCGCCGGCTTGCCGGGTCCGGAAGGCGATGGAATGTATATCTACCATTCCCCCGATGGGCTGCGCTGGAAACTGCACCCGCTGCGTGTGCTGCCCTGGACCACGGATACCACCAATCAAGTCTTTTACGACCGGCGAATCGATTGTTACGTGGGCTACATCCGGCTCTGGGATCCGCTGAGAAAGGTCGGGCGGATCGAAACCGAGAATGTCATGGCACCGTGGCCCTACCGCGGGGAAAAGGTTCCGCCCAATGTGAAGCCCAAGACCGGTTACCTCACCGCCAACGAGGTGCCGCTCGCATTCGGATACGACGACCGGGATCCGATTGAAAGCGATCATTACACCCCGGCCGGCTTCCCCTACCCCTTCGCCGACGACGCCTATTTCCTTTTTCCCAGCGCCTATCTCCACTACTCCATTTCGCTGCCCAAGCGCATTGCCAACGATGGTCCGCTCGACGTCCAGATGGCGGTGAGTCGGGATGGAGTGAAGTTCCATCGCGTGGCGCGCCAGCCCTATATCGGCCTTGGTATTTTTGGCGAGCCCGACGGAGGATCCCTTTATATGTCGCTGGGTTTCCTGCGTCGCGGGAACGAAATCTATCAATATTACACTGGCTACCCATTTACCCATCTGGATTTCAAATATCTCCGGGATCGGAACGTGGGCGCGCTCTTTGCCGTCAAACAGCGCCTCGATGGCTTCGTTTCCGCGGATGCGCCCATGGAAGGCGGTTCGTTTTCCACCCCTTTGGTCAT
>SIBK01000022.1 GCA_009695205.1 Pedosphaera sp.
GAGGAACTCACTGCGCTGATGACAGTGGGAGGCGTAACGTCGGGGGTCACGGTCAGCGCGACCTCGTCGCTGGTGACGTACGCGCCCGGCAGTGAGATCAGAGCTCGGTATTTCGCGCCATTGTCAGTCGGGGTTAGCGGGCCGAAAGTGACGCTCGCACCGGTGACTCCAGGAAGGCTCACTCCGTTCTTTTGCCATTGAATGACAAGAGGCACAGCCGAGCTGGGAGCACTCAAGCTGAACGTGGTGAGACTGTTGTGCGCTGCGGATTGAGCTGTCGGCTGTTTGGTCACCGTAACGGCGCCGCTTGCCGGAAGGCTGACCGACAGAAACGCGCCGGCGATCGGCAGGAGCTTTGCGGAAGCGGTCGTGTCCCCTTCATTGCGCCAGGCGACCTAGCAGTAGTCGCCGCCGCCGCCCTCTTTGTACAGAGCTCGGATCAGATACCGATGACCTGCAAGAAGGGCGATCTGCGGGGAAGTTTCAGCGGGGGTGGCCCCCCAAAGTATCCTCGAAAGCACCACAGCAACCGGTCTCCTCTGCCACTTGGGCTAGATTGGCTTCGGTTTCATCAGTGCTCAGCAACAACTGGCTGGCATCATCGCTGCGCAGGAAGAACTCGTAGTTGCCCGACAACACGGGAGTGACAAAGCCCGTGATTCGGCCGCCGTAGTTCTCGTGGGAATCGTCCGGAAACGCGGTGCGAGTGTCGAAGGCGGTAAGGTAGAGCACCTGAGACGGACTGGCTGGATAACGGGGATCTTCCGTCAGCCCAGTAATAGGGGTGCCGGTGATGTTTGTGTAGGTCTCGAATTTGAGGAGCCCTGGGACAATGAGTTGTGCCTGAGCAGCTCCGAGGGCGAACAGCCAGGCTAGGAGTGGAATGAAACTTCGATGGATCATATCATTTTTGGGTCTGAAGTTGCGTCGTGTTACGGTCACATAGGAAAGTGCATATCACGCTCCGCACTCAGGGGGCATGTGGTGTCGACGGAGGTGGTATTAGTTGGTTAGCCTGAGTATTGATGTCGGGGTGTCAAGGCCATTTTTATCGGTGACGATTGACCAGGTGGATCCCGATGTTGTGAACGATCAGTACCCCGTTGGGGTCCATGGAATTTTTTGATCGCGAACCCAGGGTAGACTCAGGACTCCTAAGAAAATCATGGAAAGTTTCTTCCATGAATCAGCATCGCGCAGCGGGGTGGGGTGGGCGCTCATGATCTCGTGAAAACTAGATGACCCATCACCCGGCCTCTGCGGCCACTCTCTCCCAACATCCGATGTGGGGAGAGGTCGGGGTGAGGGGCCTGCGGGTGTCACGCTTTTTCCGAGTCAGGTTGGAGGTCCTATTTTGAAGGCAGCAATTTCTTTCGGGCGAGAAGGCCTGCGGAGAGAGCAATCCCGGCGCAGGCGAGGTACGGAGCTGCGAGCGAGTATTTCAGCAGGCCGGTGGCGAACACAGGCCCGAGCACGCGGGCAAGGGTGGCGGCGCTCTGCGCCACACCCAGAGTGGCGCCCTGTTCGTCGGCTGGCGTGAACCGCGAAATCAACCCCATGGTTGGTGCCCGGTTGATGCCGGATCCGGCAGAGAAAAGGGCTAGGACCACGAGCAGTGCCGCGAGCCCTCCAGCGTAGGGAATCGCCGCGAGACTTGCGGCGACAACCATGAGGCTGCCCCAGATGAGTGTGCTTTCACCAAAACGCTTCACGAGTTGCCCGATCAATCCGCCCTGGATTAATGCCCCCATCAATCCGCAATAGGCAAACAAGTACCCGATCTTTTCCTCATCGAAATGAAATCGTTTCTCGAGCAGCAATGGGATGGTGCTCTCGAAACAGGTGAAGCTGAATGTGGCCAGGAAATACAGGCCCACGAGCAACCCCACCTGCGGAATCTTTATCGTGTGCGCAATTTGAGCCAGCCGGTTTTTTCGTTCCGGCATGGCGGCTCCAGGCGGGTGACTTTCGGCGAGGATGAAGAGGCCGGATATAAAATTGAGCGAGCAGAGCCCGGCGGCGACCCATCCCGGGCCCGCAAGTCCGAAATGCTTGAAAGCGATCCCGCCCACCACCGGACCCAGAATGAATCCCAACCCAAACGCCATGCCGATCATTCCCATTCCTTTGGAACGGTTCTCCGGTGTCGTGACATCGGCGATATAGGCGGAGGCGACCGAGAGGTTGGCGCCGCAGATTCCCGCAAACACGCGCGAGGCCAACAAAATTAGAAGGCCTGCGGTGCCCGCATAGCGGGCGGAAACGGCAAAGAGGGCATAGGCGCCTGCAGCTCCAAGATTGCTGATCAGCAGCACGGGCCTCCTTCCAATGCGATCGCTGAGCTGGCCCCACAAGGGTGCAAAGATCAATTGCATGAGGGAAAAGGCGCCGATGATTGCGCCGATCTGAAGCCCGTGCGCGCCATAGCGCTCGGCATAGCGCGGAAGCAGCGGCATCACGATCCCAAAGCCGATGAGATCGATGAAGACGGTGAGAAAGATGATCAGGAGAGAGGGTTGTCGCATGTCTGGTTTCCTTCAGCGCGGGTTCGCCTGCTTGACCTACTGCCAGGACGCAGAGCAATCACCGGATGCCCTTGATCCGCACACCTTGCCCCGTGGCACGGTCGAGGCGAGCCCGTGCCACCGCGTAATCGTGGAGCGAAATGTTATAGGTCGTGCGAGCCTGGGTTAATGCAGTCTGCGCAGACAACACTTCCAGCTGGGTGCCAGATCCTGCTTCCGTCCTTGCGGTGGCAAGCCGCAACGCCTCCTCGGCCTGTTCGATGGCGCGCGTTTGCGATTCCTGGACTTCCTTCGCCTCAATAAAGAAGGAGTGCGCCGTGCGAACCTCCAATTCGATGCGCCGTCCGATATCCTCGATTTCAAGCCGTGCTTTTTCCTTGCGGGCCGTCGCCGCCCGCACCTTGCCCCGTGTGAGGCCAAAATCCCAAAGGTCCCAGGTAGCCTGGGCGCCAACCGTCCACCCGTGAACCTCATCGGATAAATGGGGTGCAAAGATCCGATTCTGGATTCCGTACCCGGCAACTCCCTCCAGTTGCGGATAAAATGCCGAGCGTGCCTGAATGATTTCTTCTTTGCGAAGCCGGTCTGTAGTCCGCAGACCGGCCAATTCGGGGCGTTGTGCGAGCCCCTTCGCCAGGGCGTTGGCCAAATCAATGGAATACGGATCGAGCTCTAGTTTGCCGGCGAGGGTAAGCGGAACCTCTTCGCCGAGGCCCGCCGGCAGATTCCAACCGAGCAAGTTTGCCAAGTTGATCTTGGCGATGCGATAGGCATTTCGGGCGCGGATCCATGGAGGCCGTGCGTTTGCCAACTCCACCTCCGCCCGCAGCACATTGAACCGCGGTGCTACGCCGGCATCGTAACGTCGTCGAGTGTCCGCGAGTTCCTGCTCCAGGAGCCCTATCGCGGACTCCCGGACGGTTATCTGTTCGGCAGTCATGAGGACATCGCTGTACGCCGTGCGCACCTGGAGCAGGGCGTCGTTGACAACCACCGCGTGCTGAGCAGCGGCCGCTTCGCGTGTAAGACGGGCCGAGCGCGCCGCTGACTTGAGACGGCCACCTCCGAGCACCGGTTGGGTGAATTGCAGATTCGCCAGCCAGTTTTGCTCTTTCCGGAAATGGAAGCCATTGGGGCCGAAGGGTACTTTTTCGATCTTACCCTCATCGTCAATGGAATACGCGCCTGTGGCGCTCGCCCTCGGCCGATAGATGGATTGCAACTGGAGGGCGATGGCTTGCGATTCTTCGACATCCTGCTTCGATTTGAGAATCGTCGGGTTCTGGCGCAACGCAACATCGAGGCATTCGGGCAGGGAGAGAGGATGATCCGGCCACGCGGGCCCATTCGTGCCGTTGGCCCATGCAACGTTGCAACAGAGAGTGAGGCAAAAAGAGGCGATGAGCAGGAACAGCATGGAAGCTTAATCTATTCCGGGTAGCACCCAGGTCAAGGTGTGGGTCATGGGTGCTGAGCATTTTGGACTCAAACTTCCCGAGACAACTCGAAGGCTTAACGCTCACCGCTGCCCTTCGGATCCAAGGCATCCCGCAGGCCGTCGCCGACGAAGTTCAACGCGAGCAGTGTGGATGCCAGCAGCATCCCCGGACCGGCCAGTAACCACCAATACACTCGCACTGAATTGATTTGCGAGGCGCCTTCGGCGATCAAGGTCCCGAGGCTGGCTTGCGGTGGCCGGATGCCCAAACCGAGGTAGCTGAGAAAACTCTCGTAGAGAATGATGGAGGGAATGGTGAGGGTCAGATAGACGATCACGACGCCGGAGATATTTGGAAGAATGTGGTGCAGCAGAATTCGTCGCGTATCCGCGCCGAGAGCTCGGCTGGCGATAACAAAGGGGCGATTCCGGAGGGAGATCACCTGCCCGCGGACAATGCGTGCCATGGTCAGCCAGGAGACCGCCCCGAGACCGGCGAATAGAAAGACCATACGCGCCGAGTTTCCGAGCCTTGGCGAAATGAATTCGAAGAGGCGAGCGAGATGTCCTTCCAGGGTCGTGATGAGTACGATTACGAACACGATTCCCGGCATGGAATACAACACGTCGACAAATCGCATCATGACGCTGTCGAGACGTCCGCCGAGGTATCCCGCCACCATTCCCCACAGCACACCGATCAAAAGGCTGACGCCAGCCCCGACGCTCCCCACCAGCAGGGAGATTCGAGCTCCGGAAAAGGTACGGACCCAGAGATCGCGCCCATGGACATCTGTTCCCAACCAGTGCTGCCATCCGGGAGGGCCAAACTGGATGTCCGAACCGTGATCGGAGTCGAAGCGACTGATTACGGGAATGAGCAGGGTGGCCGCAATGATGAGTGCGAGGAAAATGCCGGCAAGCGCTGCGGGGCGGTTCCGTCGAAACCGCAGCCAGGCCTGCCTGTTGGGAGTTCTCGGTGAGGCTGAGGTGCCCTCCACAGGAAGTGGCCGGGCGATTTCGAGGGTGTTCTCAGCCCGGGGTGTTGGGGAATCCTGATTCATTGAGAAGATTTGGTGCGGGGGTCCAGGAGGCCATAGCTAAAGTCCACAACCATGTTGAGCCCAAGCAAGAGGATCGCGTAGAGCATCACCAGACCGATGGTCATGGGGTAGTCGCGGTTAATCGAACTGTTCACCAGGAAAACGCCAATGCCGGGCACTTGAAAAATGTTTTCCACGACAAAACTTCCGGTAAGGAGATCGGCCAGCATCGGCCCGCTATAGGAGAGCACCGGCAAGACAGCCGGACGAAAGGCGTGTTTCAGTAGAACACGGAGCTCCGACAAGCCCTTGGCCCGGGCGGTCTGAATGAACTCGCTCTGTAGCGTCTGCATCATGCCCTCCCGCATCAATCGAGCGATCCGTCCGGCGAAATAGAGCCCCAGGGTGACCATGGGCAGCACTGCATGGAGTGGAGAGCCCCAGAGTCCCACGGGGAACCAGCCGAGCTTGAGTCCAAAGACCAGCACGAGAACGGGGCCAATGACAAATCCCGGGACGCAGATGGCGAGTAACACCAGCAAACTGATGCCCCAGTCCGCCCATTGGCCCCGCCACACCGCGGTGCAGAATCCGGTTGGGATTCCGATGCCGAGGGCGAATCCGAAGGCCAGCAGTCCGAGTGTCAAGGAGACGGGCAATCCCTGGGCGATGATGTCGGTTACGCTATGGTTCCGGTACTTGAGAGAGGGCCCTAGATCCCCGCGAAAGACCCCCGCGAGGAAACGTCCGTATTGCTGCCATAGCGGTTCATCGAGATGATAGCGTTGCATCAATTGACGTTCGATTTCGGGGGAAGCGGATTTACGTTCCCGATCAAAGGGTCCGCCGGGTGCGACGCGAACGAGAAAGAAGGCGAGGCTCGCAATGAGCACTACCAGCGGCGGAATGGCTGCAAGCCTTCGGAAGATGAGAGGCATCGGGCAGGAGAAGTTTTTGTGTTTGGAAGCGGTGCACCCTACGGCCTCACCGCCTTAGAGTGTCGGCACTATCCTTCCGGTAGATCGCGCCAAAAGGATGATGATCGGTAAGGTTTCCATAGATGCCCCCGAGGCGGTTGGTGTCAAAGGCAAACAATCCGCGGTAGTAATAAATGGGAATGATAGGCAATTCGTCTCGGACAAGGATTGTTTCCGCCTGTTGAAGCAGGGCGAATCGTTTATGTTGATCGAGGGTTGCATTGCCCTGTTTGATAAGTCGATCGTACTCGGGATTGCTCCACCCCGTTCGATTGTTCAGGCTGGTGCTGAGGAAAAGATCCAGGAACGTGTTGGGATCGTTATAATCACCGATCCAGGAGCTGCGGCAGAGGTCGTAGTTCGTGTGGGACTGTTCATTGAGATAGGATTTCCATTCAACCGGTTGCATTTGAAGTTGGATACCGAGGTGTTCCCGGAGCATTCGCTGCATTTCAACGCCAATCTGCTCGTGTAGCCGGGATCCACCGCCGCCACCCGCATTGAACATATATTGGATGACCGGAAATCCACGACCTCCCGGAAAGCCCGCTGCCGCCAGAAGCCGTTTTGCCTCCTCTGGATTAAACGGCAATCCCTCCGGTGGCTCGTAGCCGCCGCAGCCCGGTGGAACCAGAGCCGTGGCAACCGGCTCTCCCATCCGCGTGATCCGTTCGACCAGTCGCCGCTTCTGAATCACCATGGCGATCGCTCGCCGAACCCGTGCGTCGTTGAAGGGCGGACGTGTCACGTTGAGTCGCATGAAATAGACCGCGAGAAAAGTGAAGGAATGAAAATCCGGTCTCGTGCGAAGGATGTCGTTCAATTCAGTCGGAATGCTGCGGTTGTCGACAATAAAATCTGCCTGCCCCGAAAAGTAGAGATTCAGGGTGGCCGTCGGGGATTCGGTGGGGAGCACGTCGATGGTTTCCGCACGGACATTCGCGGCATCCCAATAGTGAGGATTCCGTCGCAACCGAATGCGATCGTTGAGTCGCCAGTCATCCAGTTGATAGGCGCCGGAACACGGAAGCACCTTGCTTCGGATCCATTGGTCGGCCTCGTTCCCAAGCGGTTCAATGGTCTGACGGGGAACGACAGCCAGGGTGTGAAAGGCGCAGAGATCAACGAAGAACGGAGTCGGGTTTTCGAGTTCTACCTCAACCGTCAGCGGGTCGAGAGCTCGAACGCCCAGCAGTGTATAATCCGGAGCAGAACGATTGGTATGTAGAAACTCCCCATTCTTCACGTAGAAGAATTGACCCACGTAGTCGACGCCGGTCGCTGGATTGATAGCGCGGCGCCAGGAATACACGACATCCTCAGCGCGGATCCGATCGCCGGTGGACCATCCAGCGTTTGTACGGAGGTGAAATGTGTAAATCTTCCCGTCGTTTGAAATCTCCCACGAATGAGCAATTCCGGGTTCGGCCTGACCGCTCTGCGCGTTGAAGCGGGTCAATCCTTCAAACAAAGCAGAGGCCACTCGTCCATCGGGCTGGCCGGTGCAAACTTGTGGATCAATGGTCTCCGGTTCCGATCCATTGAGGATCACGAGTGTGGCGCGGTCCCGTGCGCGGCATCCCGCGAGGCACAGAATCATCGCCAGGCATGCGAAGACCTTGCAGAACTGCGGTGCAGGCAGTTGAGCTCGAATGCGGCAACGCGCAGACAGGGGAAAAGCGACCGAAACGATCCTCAACGGAAACATCCACGCCACCTTACACCCGTCAGGGGCATTGGCTCAAGCTCCGGCCCAAGCGGTTCTCATTTTGTCGGCTCAGACTGGCCAAACTCCAGGGCCTCTCCGCAGCTTTGTTCTTACACCGAGGTCCGACGGGACTCGATCCGTATTACTTTCCGGGAGCCGGGGCGGGAGCCGGGGCGGGAGCCGGGGCGGGACCGGGAGTGAGAGCGGGAGTGAGAGCGGGAGTGAGAGCGGGAGTGAGAGCGGGAGTGAGAGCGGGAGAATTTGTCACGAGGATCGTGGAATTTGTAATGACCACGGTCTTCGGCAAGGTGGGGATGGTCGGCACTCCCATGGCTGCGGGAACTGTCGTGTTGCTGAGTTGCTTCCGAACGCCAGCGTACTGCGACTTGCTCTGGTACGCCGTCAATGAGGACACCAGCACGCAGAGAATTATGAAAGTCGTGGCCAGCCATTTCGTGAGGTTTGTCAGGGCGTTGCCGCCCCCGGCGCCAAACAGCGCCGCCGTGGTGTCTGCCCCAAATGCGGCCCCCATCCCAGCTTCCTTTTTTGGCAACTGGATGAGGATGAGTAAGCCGAGGGCGAGGCAGACGAGTACAAGGACGAAAGAAAATAATCCAATAATGAGACTCATAACGGGGATTGGGTGAAGCGGAACGTTTCGATATCGAGAAGAGGAGGTTGTGACAGGTTAGGTGTCGTGAAATCAGATTGAATTGCGGACGATGTCCGAAAAACTGCGGAGCTCAAGAGAGGCGCCTCCGACCAATGCTCCGTCGACATCTGGTTGACTCATCAGTTCACGGGCGTTGTTAGCCTTGACACTGCCGCCGTATTGAATGCGAACCCGGCGGGCGATCAGCTCACCGTGCAATGCGGCGAGCACTTTGCGAATAAAAGCATGAACCTCCTGAGCTTGGGCACTGGTCGCCGTCTTGCCGGTGCCAATAGCCCAGACCGGTTCGTAAGCCAGGACCGTCTTCTCCATCTGTTCACCCGATAGGCCGGCCAAGCTGCCGCGGATCTGAGCTTCGACAACTTTTTGGGTCCTCCCGCTTTCCCTCTCCAGGAGTGTCTCGCCCACACAGACAATCGGAATAAGATTGGCCGTCAATGCCGCCGCCGCCTTGCGGGAGATCAGGGCATCGTCCTCACGCTGAAACTGGCGACGCTCACTGTGCCCGAGAATCACATATCCCACGGAAAATTCCTTCAGCATCCCCGCCGGTATTTCACCGGTGTACGCCCCCTCTCCGTGCTCGCTCATGTTCTGGGCACCCAGGCGGATATTCGAATCCAGGATCGCTTTCGAAACGCTCTCCAATGCCGTAAATGGAGGGCAGACTACGATGTCCACTTCCTTGATTGCGGCCAACTCGCGGCGAAGTCCATGAACAAGATCCAGGGCTTCCGCCACCGTCTTGTTCATTTTCCAATTTCCAGCAATAATTATTTTCCGTTCTTTCTCCATGAGATCGACTCCTCTTGAAAAGGAAGCACGGACAGTACCGGGCGAGTCGGAATCGTCAAAGGTGTTTTTGAAGTAAACCGCCTGTCGCCTCTCTCCGGCTCGATGAAGGGCGGAACCAGAGGGTCATCGGGCTGATACCAGTCTGTCCGCCCGCTCCGCCTACTTCTACACCGACTGCTGAAGGGCCTCGCCGTACGCCGCCTGAAGCCTGCCGATCAGCGGTGATAAAGCCAGCGGATGGCCGTCAAGGGAGGTCACTCCGACGATTCCCAGAGTGCTGACTGTCAGGAACACTCCGTCGGACGCGATCAATCGAGACGTCGGACACGTTGCCTCCTGCACGGCCAAGTTCAGATCCAAACAGAGCCGAAACACAAATCCTCGCGTCACTCCGGCAAGGGCGCCCGCGACAAGGGGTGGCGTGAGAAGGTCGTCGTTTTCGACCCAGAAAATGTTGCTGCTCGCGGTTTCCGCAACGTCGCCGCGGGAATTCAGAAGCAAGGCTTCCTCGACGCCAGCGTCCTCGGCCTCCATGCGGGCGATGATGTTCGGGAGTTTGCTCGCTGTTTTCATCGCCGACAGCGGATCACCGGCGATCACTCGAACGGAGGATGTGATTAATCGCCAAGGGGCTGGGAGGGTGCGCGACGTATCATCGAGCGCGTGCAGCGTGATAACAACCGTCGGATCTGTGGCTCCGTGTGGGGAATACCCCCGCGCGCCGCGGCCACGAGAAACATGGAGCCGGAGCACCGCGCCTGCGAAGCCGTTTCGCGAAATGGATTCGTGAGCGGCATCCGTCAGTTCTGCGTCCGAATAGGGAATCTGAATTCGGAGATGGTGTAATCCGAAGCGCAAACGAGCTAGATGTTCGGTCCACAGAAAAGGGCGGCTGTTGACGACCCGGACCGTCTCAAACAGTCCGTCTCCCAGGAGAAAAGAGCGATCAAAGACG
The DNA here is from genome assembly GCA_009695205.1 of Pedosphaera sp. Lineage (GTDB taxonomy): Bacteria > Verrucomicrobiota > Verrucomicrobiia > Limisphaerales > UBA9464 > SIBK01. Next base: position 10,115 of record SIBK01000022.1, read on the forward strand.
GAAACTCGAGCTCCCGCTTCGGGGACGAAGGCGCCGTTCAAGAACACCCACGGTCCCGAGTGCGACGGCGAGGGGGATGGCGGCGAAGCGTTCATCGGGCAGGTTGACTGGCTGGCGCCATCGACAGTGCGGCGAGAAGCCCCCCCGCCTTCGCCATCGTTTCATCGTATTCCGCCTCCGGAACGGAATCCGCGACAATTCCGGCCCCGGAATGAAACCAGACATGACCGTGCCGTAGCACGGCGGTTCGGATGGTGATGCTCAACTGACTCTCGCGATTGAAGCCGAGATAACCGTGAGCGCCGCAGTAAGGTCCGCGGGTCACCGGCTCGAGCTCATCGATGATTTCCATGGCACGAATCTTTGGTGCGCCGGTGATGCTGCCTCCGGGAAAGCACGACGCCATGGCTTCCAAATGCGTCACTTCTGGACGCAACCGCCCTTCAATCGTGGATACAAGGTGCTGCACGTGATGATACCGTTCGAGGCGCACTAATTCCGGCACGGTTACCGAGCCGTATTCACAGACTCGGCCGAGGTCATTGCGGAGGAGATCGGTGATCATCACCAGCTCTGCCATTTCCTTTTCACTCCGGAGCAACTCGTGGGTGAACCGGGCATCTTCATCCGGGTCAGCCGATCGGGGGCGAGTTCCCTTGATGGGGCGCGTGAGGACATGGGAGCCACTGAGTCGCAAGAACAATTCCGGAGAGGAGGATGCCAGCTGAAAATCGCCGCAATCGATCCACGCGCTGAAGGGGGAAGGTGATGCTGCAGACAGATGCTCGTAGTACATCCACGGATCGGTGGGGCAGGGGGAGGCGAAGCGTTGCGCGAGATTCACCTGATAGATGTCACCCTGGCAAATGTACCGTTGAGCTCGGCGAACTGCCGACAGGAATTCAACTCGACTCAGTGAGGAGACGATTGCCGGTAGGGCATGGACCGGAGATGGGGCGCCCGGAGCGGGGGGGCTGGTTACAAGCCGGTCGCGCCAGAAGTGGAGTTGGCGCCGGGATTGTTCCGCGTTCCGTGAACCGTCCGGGGCGAGACCTGTGGCGATCACCCAAGTCTTGCTGGCCTGATGGTCGAAGAGGACCAGGCTGTCATAAAAGCCGAGGTGGCAGTCGGGCAGTTCGAGATCATTGATGGCACGACGGGCAAGTCGAGGTTCGACGAACTGATTCAGCTCATAGCCCCAGTACCCGAAGCACCCTCCGAGCGGGAAAGGGTGATCGAGCTCATCCATCAACTCGAAGCTGGCGAGGAGTGATCCCAGCAGCCGCCATGGATCTCCGAACTGGGTGCACAACAGTCCTGATTCCCTCTGGGTTTCACACCGCGAACCGAAGCTTCGAAACGTAAGGAATGGCCGCGCTGCTACCAGGGAATACCGTGACGACGGAGCGTCAAATGTCCGCGTCCGCAACAGTACAACCCCCGATTCCCCGCGCAGACTGGCCGCGAGCGAGTCCGGGGAGTGTTCCGACTCGAATTCCTGGATGGTTGCCCGCATGCGAATATTGCCAAAGTCGCCCGATGCCCTCGCGAGTCAAGACACAGTGGCTGAACTCATCGCCAACAGACGCTGTGCGGCGCGGTGGATTCGGATGCAAAATTCCGGTGGCGCCACGACGTGCGCTTTGCCGCCCCAGCCGAGAACCCAACGCTCGACTTCAATCAGACTTCCAAGCCTGAGCCGAAGCTCCACCGCGCCCTCGGGCAGTTCCTTCAATGTCTGCGATGGGTGCCAGCGTTTCTCCCGGATATAATCTGCGACCTCTGGATCAAACCGCAGAACGATATCGAAATCACCCTGCCGAGAATGGACGCCAAAGCTGTCGCGCAACTGATCGCCAAGGATAAATCTTCGGGGACGCGGAAAGGTTTCTCCGGTCGGCTCTGCCTTTTGGATGCGTGCCGGTACGAAGGTGCGAATGGCTTTTCGGAGTTGATCGAAGGCAAAGAGGTACCAATCTCCGTTGACATTGGCGAGGTGGTACGGATCCACCACACGGATTTCCGGTTCGCGCGATCCGGGTTTGCGATAGGTCAGGCGCAGGCGCGTTCTCCGTGCGGCGGCTTGGGCGAGGGTGTCGATGATGGCCAAATCCAGAAGTGGCTGGGCGCTGGTACGGAAGGAAATGGATTGTTCCCATTCAGCCAGATTGAGCGAAATGGTGTCTGGTAATGATTGCTCCAGCTTCTTGAAGGCTCCCACCAACCGGCGTTCGAACGGTGTGCCGCGATACTGTTGAAGAGCCTTTTCCGCGACGAGCAGCGCGAAGAGTTCTCCTTCGGTGATCTGAAGAGAAGGGAAGCTCTCGACTTCTTCGGTATAGAAATACCCGAATTTTTGCCCATTGTAGGAAAGAGGCAGCAGCAGTCGATCCCGCATGAACTCGACGTCCCGTGTGATGGTCCTTGGGCTCACCTCCAAGTCGCGGCCCAGGGTGCTGCAATTCGGATACTTGGCTTCACGGATCGCCGCGTGGATGCGCAACATCCGTTCGATCGGAGGACGGGACGATTGGTTAGCCCGGAGTTTGTGTGGCACAGCCAAAGCGAAGCAGGGCAAGCGCTGGCAGGCAAGCGGCTCCCGCGCTCGGAACGTTTTTGCGATGCGTTCATCGACACGGTGGTGCCAGAGGTAGTCTCGCAGTGTGCCAATGTGACAGCCAGTGTCACAATTTCCCACCATCAGGAGCACAGCGACCACCGGAGAAAAGTGTGAATTCAGGCTATTTTCGCGGTCATTCTGCCAGAAGGTCGCAATTCTCGAAAGGCGGCATCCGTTGTGCAGAGCGACGGATGAACTTTGACGAATATGGCTAAAGTCCTCGGAATTGATTTGGGCACAACGAACTCCTGCATGGCGGCAATGGAGGGAGGCGAGCCTCTGGTTTTGGAAAACTCAGAAGGCAAGCGGACCACCCCGTCCATTGTGGCTTTCGCTAAGAACGGCGAGCGGCTGGTGGGGGAAGCCGCCAAGCGGCAGGCCGTAACCAACCCGCGAAACACCGTCTACTCTGTGAAGCGTTTCATGGGGCGCAAGTTTGACGAGGTGGCCGAAGAGGTGAAGCGGGTGCCGTACAAGGTCGTCCGGGCCAGCAATGGAGACGCCCACATCGAGGTTGAAGTCGAGGGTAAGCCGAAGGCTTTCAGCCCGCCCGAAATTTCCGCGATGATTCTCGCGAAACTCAAGGTGGATGCCGAGGTGCGCCTTGGCGAAGCCCTCACCCAGGCGGTGATCACGGTGCCCGCTTACTTTAACGATTCCCAGCGCCAAGCTACCAAGGACGCCGGTCGAATCGCTGGCCTCGAGGTCCTTCGGATCATCAATGAACCTACCGCAGCCGCGCTCGCCTACGGTCTCGATCAGAAAAAGGACGAAAAGATCGCTGTCTACGATCTGGGCGGCGGGACGTTTGACATTTCGGTTCTCGAAATTGGCGATGGAGTGTTCGAGGTGAAGGCCACCAACGGTGACACCCACCTGGGTGGCGATGACTGGGACAATGCCATCATCGACTGGGTGCTCGCGGAGTTCAAAAAGGACTCCGGCATTGATCTTCGCAAACAGGCGGATGCCTTGCAGCGGATTAAAGAAGAGGCCGAGAAGGCAAAGATCGCGCTGAGTTCATCGCAGCAGTATGAGATCAATCTGCCGTTTGTCACGGCGGATGCCAGCGGCCCCAAACACATTCAGCTGAAACTCTCGCGGGCTAAGATGGAGCAGCTTTGCGATAACTTGTTTGAACGGACCATGACGCCGACCCGGGCATGCCTCAAGGATGCGGGGATCGCGGTGGATAAGATTGATGAGCTCGTATTGGTAGGCGGGATGACCCGCATGCCACGGGTGGTTGAAACGGCTCACACGCTGGTCAACAAGACACCGCACCAAGGGGTGAATCCGGATGAAGTGGTGGCTGTGGGCGCGGCAATTCAGGGCGGCGTTCTCAAGGGAGAGGTAAAAGATGTCCTGCTCCTCGATGTCACCCCACTGTCCCTTGGCATCGAAACGCTCGGAGGGGTTTTCACCCGGCTGATCGAGCGCAATACGACAATTCCCACCCGCAAGTCTGAGATTTTTTCCACGGCCAGCGACAGCCAGCCGGGCGTCGAGGTGCATGTCCTTCAGGGCGAACGCCAGTTGGCGCGCGACAACAAGACGATCGGCAAGTTTCAACTGACCGACATCCCGCCCGCCCCCCGTGGTGTTCCGCAGGTCGAGGTGACCTTTGATATAGACGCCAACGGGATTCTCAACGTGAGCGCCAAGGACCTCGGCACTGGTAAGGAACAAAAGATTCAGATTACCGCCTCGAGTGGCCTGTCGAAGGATGAAATTGATCGGATGCGACGCGATGCAGAAACCAACGCTGAATCCGACAAAGCACGTCGCGAGGAGATCGAGGTCCGCAATGAAACGGACAATGCAATTTACCGCAGCGAGAAGATGGTGAAGGACAACGGAGACAAATTGGGTGCGGCGAAAGCCGGTGTTGAGGAGGCCCTCAAATCGGCTCGGGAGGCCCTCAAGGGTTCCGATCTTGCCGCAGTAAAGACCTCGCTTGAGAATCTGAACGAGGTGGTTCAGGCAGCCGGTGCGGAGTTGTACAAGGCGACACAAGCCAAGTCGCAGCAGGCGACCGCCGATGCCGCCGGCGACGCGGGCGCCCCCAACGAAGGCCAAGCCCAAGGGAAGGGCGAGGGTCCCGTCATTGACGCGGAAGTTGTGAACGAGAAGAAAACCTGATAGAGTAGTCGTTTCCTGTGGTTTCGGCCGGAGGAAACACACCGATATTTCCCTGCCGCGAGTGCGGCGGGATTTGATGACGCATCAAAAACAAGTACAAGCAGATAATACTATGGCACTAAATGTGAAACCCCTCGGCGACCGCGTTCTTGTAGAACCCGTCGAAGAGAAGGAAACCAAGAAGGGCGGCATCATCATCCCCGATTCCGCCAAGGAGAAGCCGACCGAAGGCATCATCCGGGCGCTGGGAACCGGCAAGATTGATGACTCCGGAAAAAAGCACGATTTTCTCGTGAAAGTCGGAGACCGGGTGCTCGTATCCAAGTACGGCGGCACTGAGATCAAAATCGACGGCAAGGAGTACCGCCTCTTTAGCGGCGACGACCTCTTAGCCATTGTCAGCTGATATCGGCTGATTTCACTTCCAACATCTAACAATAATTCTCATTTACCAATATGGCCGCAAAACAACTTCTTTTTGACGAAGTAGCCCGCCAGCAGTTGCTGAGGGGCGTCGAAATCCTCGCCAAGGCCGTCAAGGCCACTCTCGGTCCCAAGGGCCGCAATGTCGTCATCGACAAAAAGTTCGGCTCTCCAACCGTTACCAAGGACGGTGTCACCGTTGCCAAGGAGATTGAACTTTCGGACCCGTACCAAAACATGGGTGCCCAAATGGTTCGCGAGGTCGCGAGCAAGACCAGCGACTCCGCCGGCGATGGAACCACCACCGCCACCGTACTGGCCGAATCGATCTATCGTGAAGGTCTGAAGAATGTCACCGCGGGCGCAAGCCCGATCAGTCTGCAGCGCGGCATCCAGAAGGCTGTTGATGTCGCCGTCGAACACCTCGCCAAGATCTCCAAGAAGGTCAAGGATAAGGAAGAAATCAAGCAGGTTGCAACCGTGTCCGCCAACTGGGATGAGACCATCGGCGAAATCATCGCGGACGCCATGGATAAGGTCGGCAAAGATGGCACCATTACGGTCGAAGAGGCCAAATCGATCGAAACTACCTTGGACGTTGTCGAGGGTATGCAGTTCGACAAGGGCTACTTGTCTCCCTATTTCGTGACCAACGCTGAGGCGATGGAATCGAAACTCGAAGACGCGTATATCCTGATCTATGAGAAAAAGATCAGCAGCCTGAAGGACCTCCTCCCAGTCCTGGAAAAAATCGCCCGCACCAGCAAGCCGCTCCTGATCATTTCTGAGGATGTGGAAGGCGAAGCTCTGGCCACCCTCGTGGTGAACAAGCTCCGTGGCACCATCAACGTCTGTGCCGTCAAGGCGCCGGGCTTTGGTGACCGCCGCAAGGCCATGATGGAAGACATCGCCATCCTCACGGGCGGCAAGTGCATCACCGAAGATCTCGGCATCAAGCTCGAGAATCTCGACATCGCCGATCTCGGCCGTGCCAAGAGCATTGTTGTCGAAAAGGAAAACACCACCATCGTCGAAGGCGGCGGCAAGAGCTCCGAGATTCAGGGGCGGGTCAATCAGATCCGCCGCCAGATCGAAGAGACTACCAGCGACTACGACAAGGAGAAGCTCCAGGAACGTCTCGCGAAGCTCGCGGGAGGTGTGGCCGTCATTCACGTTGGCGCTGCTACGGAAACCGAGATGAAGGAAAAGAAGGCCCGCGTGGAAGACGCCCTTCACGCCACCCGCGCTGCCGTCGAAGAAGGCATCGTCGCTGGCGGCGGTGTCGCACTCCTTCGCTGCCTGCCCGCCATTGATGCCCTCAAGCTCTCGAATCCCGATGAGCAGATCGGTGTCGATATCGTCCGTCGCGCCCTCGAATCACCGCTCCGCGAACTCGCAAAAAATGCCGGTGTCGAAGGCAGTCTGATCGTGCAGGAAGTGAAACGCCGCAAAGGCAACGACGGCTATAATGTTTCCACAGGAGGCTATGAAGACCTCGTGAAGGCAGGCGTCGTCGATCCGAAAAAGGTCACCCGCAGCGCTCTTCAAAACGCGGCCTCGATTGCCGGCCTCCTCCTCACCACCGAATGTCTCATCACCGAGATCCCGGAGAAGAAGGAAGCCCCGAAGGGTGATCCGCATCACGGCGGCGGCGGAATGGACTACTAAGTTCACCAACGCTCTGAAATTCAATGGCACGACTGCTTCGGCAGTCGTGCTTTTTTGTCTTTAAAGACCCGGATTTCGCGAGCGCCGGCGCATTCGGGTTTCGTTGCCATCCACGTCTCTCGATGAATCTGCGTCTGTTCTTCTCGCTGACAATTGGTTAACTGTCGCGGAATGAGCGGAATCAACTGAAGTGACTAAGATCGAGGAACACCTTGTCGAACACCACGGATCGAGAAAAGGAACTATTTAATCAGGCGCTGGAATTGAACTCGCCCGAAGAGCGCGCCGCATTCTTGAAGGGCGCTTGCGGTTCGGAACCGGAGCGGCTCCAACGCGTCCATGCCCTCCTCTCGGCCTATGAAGCCGGCGGAGGATTCATGCCCACGAAACCGGATAACTCCATCGAGCTCGGCACCCCCCCCCCCTTTCGGAAGGTCCTGGAAGTTGCATCGGACGCTACAAACTGCTGCAGCAGATCGGCGAAGGGGGGATGGGTATGGTCTAAATGGCGGAACAGGAGGAACCCGTCCGCCGCCGCGTTGCCCTCAAGATCATCAAGCTGGGAATGGACACCAAACAGGTTGTCGCCCGGTTTGAGGCCGAGCGCCAGGCGCTCGCTCTCATGGATCATCCGCACATCGCCCGGGTATTGGATGGCGGCGCGACGGACACCGGACGTCCCTACTTTGTCATGGAACTCGTCCAAGGTGTGCCCATCACCGAGTTTTGCGACAAGGTCAAACTGCGCACCAAAGATCGACTCAAACTTTTCGTCCAAGTCTGCCAGGCGATTCAGAGCGCGCACCAAAAGGGCATTATCCATCGCGACATTAAACCGTCGAACGTGCTCATCACCCTCCACAATGGGGAACCCATGCCCAAGGTGATCGACTTCGGTATCGCGAAAGCGACGAATCAAAAACTCACCGAAAAGACTCTCTTCACGAACTTCGCCTCCATGATCGGTACTCCGGCCTACATGAGCCCGGAACAGGCTGAGATGAGCAGCATCGATGTCGACACTCGCGCTGACATCTATTCGCTCGGTGTGTTGCTCTATGCGCTTCTGACCGGGACCACCCCATTTCCTGAAAAACGCTTACGTAGCCTGGGCTACGGAGAAATGCAGAAAATCATCCGGGAGGAGGAACCCGAGCGTCCGTCGACCCGATTGAGCACCATGGGCAACGAGGAGAAGACCCTCTTTGCCAAGAACTGCGGAGAAGATCTCGCATCGCTCAGTCAACTCCTCAAAGACGATCTGGATTGGATCGTGATGAAGTGTCTCGAAAAGGACCGGGGGCGGCGTTACGAAACCGCCAACGGCCTGGCAGCCGATCTGAACCGCCACTTAAACAACGAACCCGTAGTTGCGAGGCCGCCGAGCGCGGCATACCGATTTCAAAAAGCAATTCGCCGAAACAGGTTGATCTTCGCCGCCAGCGCCGTGGTCTTCTGGGCACTGGTGGTGGGCATCGCCCTGGCGGTGGCTGGAAGTGGCGCCACCTCGCCAGCCGCCTGCGGGGCGATTTCCGCCGGGAGATTGGCCGCCGGAAAGGGACCGTGACCTTACTTGCCCCATCTCCCAACGGCCAAACCATCTTCTCGGTAGACACGACTGGCACCGTGACTCGTTGGGACCTGACCGCCAACCCGCCCGTTGGGAAGATCTTGCGCCAGATGCCAACTTCGGTAGGGAACCTGGGAACGTCCGCCTCAGGTCGCTTTGTGTGGCTAATTTACTCTCGCGGGGAAGAAAGAAGTGGACAAGTTATGCTCTGGGCGCCTGGCCCTCTCGACGCGACGGTCTCCGTTTGGGAGGGGCCCGCAGCAGATTTTGCGTTCGCCCCGAAAAGCGAACGCGTCGCGATCACTCAGACGAACGGGACGATCGAAATCAAGGATCTTGGCCCGGGAACCTCACGCTGGCTTGCTTGCTGGCCGAAAAAAGAGCCCAACGATTCGTGGCTCGCTTGGTCTCATGATGAGAAGTTCATAATTTCCGCCGGACCTGGGCGGCGCCTGCGCAGTTGGAATCTCGCCGATAACACCTTCACGCAGTTTGTGGATGCAGACCCGATAGTCGCTGAAAGTTATTTTCGACAGGTGAGCATCCTTCGGGATAACGAAACACTTGTAACCACCTCGGAGAGGTTCGGTCCCGAGTTCTGGAATTGTCGGGATGGCCGTATTTCGAAGATCGAAAAACCGGAGGACAGAAACTTGGCTCACTTCGCGGACTCCCCTGATGGGAATTTGCTCGCCTTCGCTGGCTATGACCACAGCTTGCGGATCTGGGACGCCAACACCCGCCAGGAATTAGCCCGGCTTCACGGTCATCGCAACGAGGTGTAGTGCGCGGCGTTTTCGCCCGACGGCAAGACCCTCTACACCGGAGGACAGGACTGGCTGATTCTCGAGTGGAACGCCAATCTGGAGCAGCGGAAAGAATCCTGAAAAGGTGAATTCAACGAGGCGAAGCCCATCTTCTCCGCTGAGGGTGAGCGTATTGCGATTGGGCAGAGGTCAGGAAGATCGTTGCTCGTCGACCTGACCTCCGGTTTGTCGACGGAACTGGCGATCGCCGGGTTGCCGTTAGCATTCGATCCCGACGGAACGTCGCTGCATCTGGCGGAACTGGACTCGCCAGGAACGCCGCAATCGCGGCCGACGGGCCGATTGTTCAAAATCGAACTCAGAAATCCAACCGGCCGGAGTCAGTGGCGTGGGACGGCCAATACCAATTTCGCGTTTACCTACCTCCCTGCGGCGAATCGCCTGTCTTTAGTCGATCCACCCGCCAATCGACTCGTGCTCGTGGACGTGCTGTCCGGTGAAGTGCGTCACCACATCCCCCTCCCGTCAAACATGGATCGCTTCTTCCAGGCCGTGGTAGCACCGGATGGATCTCAGGCCGTGTGGCGACTTGGTGGGAATGACAACATGAGCCCGATGGAGGTCTGGAGCGTCCGTTCTTCCAATCACGTTGCGACATTGAGCGGACACCCGCGGTTAGTGAACGGTGTCGCCTTTTCCCCGGACGGTCGGCTTGTCGCCAGCGCGGGGGCCGACGGATCCATCCGACTCTGGCGGACGGATACTTGGACGGCTGCCGAGAATGGCGTCCTCCGCGGACACAAGCGGGGGACGATCGACATCGCTTTTTCCCCGGACGGGCGGACGCTGGCTTCAGCCAACGACGACGGCACGGTCAAGCTGTGGAACGTGGCGACTGGCGGGCAGATGGCGTCCTTCGAGATTGGAATAGCTGTGCAAGAGGTGCAGTTCTCCCTGGACGGCCGCACCTTGGCCGTCCTTTGTGGGCCCGAATTAGGGAGTCTTTGCGAGTTCCGCGTCTTCCGAGCACCTTCTCTTGAGCAGATAAAGCTGGCGGTTCGGGCGGCAGGGGACGACGAGATCGCGCCTTAATTGTTTTCAGTGATAAGCGTCCATGCCCACGCAGCTGCAGACGAGGTTTCGATCGCCAAACACGTTGTCGACACGGCCGACTGCGGGCCAGAATTTCCAGTCGCGAAGAGCGTCGACGGGGAACGCTGCCTTCTCCCGGCTGTAGGGTCGATCCCAGTGTTCCGAGATCACTTGGTCCGCGGTGTGCGGGGCGTTCTTGAGGAGGTTGTTCCGCGGGTCGGCGCTCCCATTTTCGATGGCCGTCATTTCGGCGTGAATGGAGATCATCGCATCGCAAAAGCGGTCGAGTTCCGCCTTGGGCTCGCTCTCGGTCGGTTCCACCATCAGCGTCCCTGCCACGGGCCAGCTTAAAGTCGGCGCGTGAAATCCATAATCCATAAGGCGTTTGGCCACATCCTCCGCCGTCACGCGCTTGAAGTGACGGAGGTCGAGGATGCACTCATGGGCCACCAAACCTCCGGGCCCGCGGTAGAGAGTCGGGAAATGTTTTTCGAGCCGGCGCGAGATGTAGTTCGCATTCAGTATCGCCACGGTGGTCGCGAGAGTGAGCCCATCGCCCCCCATCATCGCGATATACATCCAGGAGATGGCACAAATGCTGGCGCTACCCCAGGGAGCGGCGCTGATCGCCCCGATCGGGCTTTCGCCGCCCAAATTCACCACGCAATGACCGGGCAGGAAATCGACGAGATGTTCCGCCACCCCGATGGGGCCCACCCCGGGACCGCCACCGCCATGGGGAATGCAAAAGGTCTTGTGGAGATTCAGATGACAAACATCCGCTCCAATGAATCCCGGCGAAGTCAACCCGACCTGGGCATTCATGTTGGCACCGTCCATATACACCTGGCCCCCTGCCTCGTGAATGATTTGGCAGATGTCACGAATCCCGGCTTCAAACACTCCGTGAGTGCTTGGGTAGGTGATCATTAAACACGCCAGATGGTCCCGGTGCTGCTGCACCTTTGCCTGCAGATCCGTCAGGTCGATGTTCCCATTCGCATCACAGATCACCGGAATCACTTCCAAGCCCACCATGACGGCAGAGGCTGGATTCGTTCCATGCGCACTGGTCGGGATTAGGCAGATATTCCGACGGCTTTCACCCCGGCTCGCATGATACGCGCGAATCATCAACAGGCCGGCGTATTCGCCCTGGGAACCCGCATTGGGCTGGAGGGACACCGCCGCAAAGCCCGTGCAGCGGGAGAGCCACAGCTCCAACTCCTGGAACAATTGCTGGTAGCCCAATGTCTGGTTCAGCGGAACGAACGGGTGAATTCTGGCGATTTCTGGCCAGCTCAATGGGAACATCTCCGCCGAGGCGTTGAGCTTCATCGTGCAGGATCCCAGCGGAATCATGCTGTGACAGAGGGATAGGTCTTTCGATTCGAGACGACGAAGGTAACGAAGCATCGCCGTTTCGCTCTGGTGCTGGTGGAACACTCGATGCCCCAAAAACTCCGATTGACGGGCGACCGGAGCCGGAATCGGCGGAGTGGGTGCAGCCAAATCCAATTCAGCGACGGAGAAACTCGGCGGGCGGTCGCCATTGAAAATCTGGAGAAGAAGGCCGATATCGTCGGCTGTAGTCGCCTCGTCCAGTGAAACGCCGACATGAGTGGCATTCACCCGGCGCAGGTTGATCCGGTGGGATTCTGCGATCCGGTGTATTTCCGCGGCGCTCTTTACTGGCACAGAGACGGTGTCGAAGCGCGGGCGGTTGTCCACGGGAATCCCGAGTCGTTCAAGACCCAGCGTAAAAAGGGTCGCTAATCGGCGGATCCGGACTGCGATGGCCGCGAGTCCCTCGGGCCCGTGATAACATGCATAGGCCATCGCCATGTTGGCCAGCAACGCCTGGGCGGTGCAGATGTTTGACGTGGCTTTGTCGCGTCGAATGTGCTGTTCCCGTGTGCCCAAGGAGAGGCGCAGGGCAGGGCGTCCTCGGGAGTCCTTTGAAACACCGACGAGCCGACCTGGCATCTGCCTCTTGAAGGCGTCCCGGGTTGCAAAGAATGCGGCATGCGGGCCACCATAGCCCAGCGGTACACCCAATCGTTGAGCGCTTCCCACCGCTACATCACAGCCAAACTCGCCGGGCGGTTTAAATAGGGTCAACGCCAAGAGATCCGTCGCGCAAACCACCAACGCGCCACCGCGGTGCACCCGTTCGACTAATTCACTCCAATTGTCCACGGCGCCGTCTGTGGCCGGATACTGAAGGAGCACCCCGAAAACAGTCGCATCCACATTCCATTCAGATGCCGGGCCCACCCGGACTTCCAGTCCAAGCGCATCGGCTCGAGTGCGGACGAGATCTAGGTTCTGAGGATGACAGTTGTCGGCAACTAAAAACGTGTTCCGCGACGTGCCACCCTCGGCGGCCTCGGCTTCCTTCACGCGATGGCAGAGCATCATCGCCTCGGCGCAGGCTGTGGCCTCGTCGAGCATTGAAGCATTCGAAATATCCATTGCGGTGAGATCGGTCACCAGCGTCTGGAAATTCAAAAGCCCTTCGAGGCGTCCCTGGGAAATCTCCGCCTGATACGGAGTGTACTGGGTGTACCAGCCGGGATTTTCGAGGATATTTCGCTGGATGACGGGAGGGGTAATGGTGTCGTAGTACCCCATCCCAATGAAGCTGCGAAATACGTGGTTCCGGGCGGCAATTCCCCGCAGGCGACCTAAAGCCTCATGCTCACTCGCTGCGGGCGGGAGATCCAGCGTCTGCCGCTGCCGGATTGAGGTTGGGACTGCGGCGTCCACGAGCGAATCCAAGTGATTGAATCCAAGCGTGGCGAGCATCTCAGCTCGCTCTGCAGCGTTTGGGCCGTTGTGGCGGTTGACGAATCGGTCTGGGTGCAAAAGTGTGCGGCTCATTGCAGTGAATCAGGGTCTTGCGTCCAAAGAGGATCGCGAAGCTAAAGGGATCCCGGATGGACGCAAGGAGGAGTTGGCAAATGGAGTTCGGGCGCTTCGGACAGTTTGACCTCCGTGGCACAAGCGAGTCATGCTTTGGTTTCGGATGATTATTGCGCCATCGTTGCTTGCGTCGAATTTTGCCCGCTTTGGGAATGAAGCGGCGCGAGCTCATCGGTCCGGAGCCGAGTGGTTGCACCTCGACATCATGGATGGGCATTTTGTGCCCAATATTTCATTCGGGCCGGAGGTTGTGCGGGCGGTCCGGCCCTACTTCAAACGAACGCTGGACGTCCACCTGATGTGTTCACGGCCGGAAATGTTGCTCGAACCGTTCGCCGAGGCAGGTGCCGATTCCATCACAATCCATGTTGAGCTGGATGCGCAGGTCACGCCCTTGTTGTGGAAGATCCGTTCGCTCGGCAAAGGAGTTGGCCTGGCAGTTAATCCGCCGACCAATATAGCGGAAGTCTGGCCGTACCTAAGGAAGGTGAATTTGGTGCTCATCATGACCGTGAATCCGGGGTTTGGCGGGCAGCCGTTTATTCATGAAGCATTGCCAAAAATTCAGCAGGTTGCGGCTTGGCGGAAAGAGTTGGGGCTGAACTACCGAATTGAAGTGGATGGGGGAATTAACTTTGACACCGTGAAGGAGTGTGCCCGGTCCGGTGCGGACACGTTTGTGGCGGGCACGTCCTTGTTTTGCCGAAAAAATCTGGCAGCTGCGGTTCGCCGGATGCGCAAGCTGGCCGTTGCCGCTGGCGCTGGCGCTTAGCCGAGTTGTTCCCGAGTTCGGTTACTGGATTCCAAAATGCTCGCCGCCGTTCTTGCAATGGTCCTCTTCGCGACGTCCTCCGTGACGGCTCGGCGAAGTGTCGCCCGTTTGGGACCGGCTTCCGCAAACTTTTGGCGCATTCTGACCGCCACCGTTGCGTTGGCGGTTTTTTCGCATGGTTGGGGGCGAGGTTTGGGTGGGGTTGGCTGGGGCTGGTATGTTGTGAGCGGACTCGTGGGATATGGGATCGGTGATTTTGGGATTTTTCGCGCATTGCCGTTGCTCGGAGCGCGGCTCAGTTCCTTGATGACGCAGTGTTTGGCGGCACCGCTTGCCGCAGCGTTTGAATGGTGCTGGCGCGGTACAATCCTGAGCACCGGTGAACTCGTTGCGGGTGGGGTAATTCTTTCGGGCGTCGCATTGGCACTTTCCGGCGGAGAAAACAGGCGTGTGGACGGATCTCCACGGCGGATTCCGGGATGGGGAATTGTTTTTGGCATTCTTGGCGCCGCTGGGCAGGCCGGAGGAGCCGTGTTAAGCCGACACGGCATGCACGTGGCCGAGAATGGCGGCGCACTCGTTGGAGGTTATGCGAACGGGTTGTCCGTGGCGTACCAACGTATTTTACCCGGGCTGGCCTTTGGCGCGGCTTGGTGGTTGCTGGATTTGGCGCGGAGCAGCCCGGTTCGAATCTCTAAAAACATGCCATTTGACCGCAGGGCATTGCCTTGGGTGGTTGCGAATGGTCTCGTCGGACCCTTTCTTGGTGTGGGATTCTATCAACAAGCCTTACACGATTTGCCGACGGGCGTGGTCATGTCGATCGTCGCCCTGACTCCACTGGCGGTGATCCCTCTTTCCATGCTCATCGAGAAGGAGCACCCAAGCCGGTGGTCGGTTCTCGGGGGTGTCATTGCCGTCGCAGGAGCCACCTACCTCGTCGGGGGATTTCGAGCACTTGCCCAATGGGGGGCCGGTTTCCCTCCGTGACCTGAATCAGCTGCGCCCTTCGTCCGCATCGATGAAATCGACAAAGACCTGGATGTCATCACGATGCGCGAGGCCCATTTGTTGTTTCCGTAGCTGAAGCCGTTCACGAATAGCCGGGTCGCTTTCTCGGCCATGATTGAGAATGTACTCGTTAAATTCCCGTTGCTCATTCGGCCGTTTCACATTTGTCCGAATCCAGTCGCAAACTTCTCCATCGGTGATGGAGGACCGTACAATTTCGATGAATTGTGGGGCGGTCAAGCCAGCGGCCTTTAACCAGCGATCGTCAAACCCTTTAATTCCTAAATTTGCCTGGTAGTCGGCGGACAGTTTGCCGACCAGATTCAACCGGATCTTGTCGATAAACCGAGGCAAGTGAACCCATCCAGACATGGTTTCGCGAGGACTTCGAGGGAGAGGAATTGCAGAACTCATGCCAGAGTCTGCCCATCGGGATGCCGGATGTCCAGCCGTGGCCTGGGCACCCAGCAGCTCTCATTTTGATGCGCTACGTTCCGCCGCTTGAATTCTCAAAAAAGACGGGTATTTCTGGTTGGCATACATCGTGCTTCTCTCATTTTCGTCAGGTCGCTCGAAAGATACTTTCGAAACGGTTGGAAACAACCGGGACCCCAAAGAAACTGTAACGATAAAAAAATACTACTATGAACGACAACGTAAAGAAATCCCAGGAACTCAGTGATGAACAGTTGGAAAAGGTGGCGGGTGGCGAAGGCCGTGGGAACAGTTCCACGACCGGTGGACGCCCCACGATCAAGCCCGTTGTTCCCGGTGGATCGAGCTCTCACAGCAGCTTCGGTCACTATTCATCGTCTTCGAGCAGCCACCGATAAGGTTTGGCTGTGACCCTGTCGTCGATGTAATCCGGTGCTGGAGGTTTTGCCGGTTCCCTCACAAGAGATTAGTAATCGGTTTCAATCAGATGCGTGCTGTGAATCAGGCGCGCATCTTTTTTTTCTGATCTTATTTCGTCGTCGGCAGGGGCACTTGACCCGGTCGCCCAAGGTAGTATATCAAATCGCGCATCTCCTGCTGCGAAATGCTGGCCAGCGATCCTTCAGGCATCATTGAAGTTTCGCTGAGCTCGTTGCGTATCACTTCAGATCGTTGCAGCGTTATCCGTTCGTTTGCTGTTTGGATGACGAGGGAAGTTGCCTCCTGGGATTTCACGATGCCCGTGACGACCCGTCCATCCTTAAGTTCCACGGTGGAGACACGGTACTCGTTGGGAATGACCGCATTGGGGAAAACAATCGTCTCCAGGAGATAGTCGAGGTCTGTGCGATTTGCTCCGGTAATATCGGGACCTACGTCGCCTCCCGTGTCGAATAATCGGTGGCACGGCGCACAGGACCGGTTATATACGACCCGGCCTCGCGGGGCATCCCCTGGCTGGGATCCACCCGCCCAGTACTGTCTTTTCAAATGCTCCACTTCCTGTCGCATATCCGTGCTCGTCTCCCGCATCACGCCCCAGAGCGTGTCGAGTTGCGCGGACAATTCGGGATTCTTAAGACTGCGCATCTGCCGGACGAGATCGGCGGTGAGGTCCGTCTTTGGGATTTTCGTCGATGCCACGGCCCCTACCAACGGGCGAGCAAACGAAACGCGCGACGCGAGCGTATTCAAGGCATCGCGTCGTTCAATTGCGGTGTATGAATTGTAACCCTCGATCAACAGTTTGGGTGTTTCCTCGATCTGGAACGCGGCGAGCCCTCGAATCGCCGCTCCGCGAAGACCAGGATCCGCCAACAGCCGCACCAGCAGAGTGGGAACCTCCGGATCACGCACGCCACGAAGCGCCTCAAAGGCGGTTGCTCGGGTTTGAAGCGGAATGCTTTCATCGACCACCGAACGTCGGATCGTTTGCCGGGCAGTCTCGCTACCGAACTTCAGGGAGGTCAGTTCTGCGGCCGACCGGAGTTGGACATTCTTGGCACGGGCGAGTTTGGGTTCCAATGTGCTCCAACCCGCCGGCATCGGAGCGTTCGTCCGGCCTTCCAACGCCCTCTTGATTCCGCGAACCACATCGAACTGGATGGTCTCATCCGGTGTTTCCCCCAGAAACTGGCTTAGCCGTTGCATGGATTCCCCGGAAACCTTGTATGCAAGGGACAATAGAGCGAGGCGACGTGCGATAAATTCGCGAATTTGTGGAATCCGGCTGGCCCGGAGCAGATCCATTGCGCGTTCGGGATTGGAGACGACACATCCTTCGGCGGCATACCAGTAGAGGAGGGGAAGATTATGATCCGAGGCGTCCTCCGCGTGTTGGACGAGTTCGATCATCGGCCGCCAGCGATCCTCGACTGGCAACCTCTGAAGGCCGCTGGCGATGTGACGGCGCACAATCGGGGATGAATCCTCCCGGGCGATGCGAGTCAGATCGTCCAAAGAACGATCACCCACTTCCCTAAGGGCCTGGCCGGATTCTCCAAAGTAAAGGAAGGCGTTCTCACAAAAGAGGTGGATGGCCCAACTCCGAATCCAGGCATCCGGGTCCCGGACAAGTTGTCCCAGTTCCTCAAGCCGCAGCGCACCGGTAACATGCCGGGTCCAAAGCGCCCGCAGACGGACGGTTGTGTCGGTAGCGTTTAAGAGCGTGCTTTTCAGGCCATCTAACGCCGGGGTCTGCCGTGCAGTAAGAACCGGTCGCATCCACGGAGCAAGGCTCGCCGGGATACCGTCCGGCATCGGGAGTTGCTCCCCGGCGCGCCCGATTCGTTCCTGGAGTAATCGTTGTGCATGGCGGCTCAGCCAGGTGTTCGGGGATGTTGCAAGCGTTACGAGTTCACTATCCGACGATTTCTGCAAATCCAGCGGAGTCACCGCCTGATTATTGTAGACGACCTTATAGATCCGGCCGTTACTGCGATCGTGGCCATCTTCCCGATTATGGTGACATTGATTGCGATCGTACCAGTCGATGACAAATACCGAGCCGTCGGGATCCAGGCGTTGGTTCAGGGTTTGGGACCAGCTATCATTGAACATTAGGAAATCGGGACCGTGCCGGCCAACGTAGCCCGAGCCGACCGTTTCCGGGATGTCCATGTTCAATCGTTGACCGTGGATATTGCCCATCAAAAGGCGGCCTTGAAACTCTTCGGGCCAGCTAAGCCCAAGGTAGCACAACATCCCGGCGTGGGCATGGCCACCCCCGGCAGAATCGCTCCGGCCGTTACCCGCGTGGGGCCCCCCAGAGCCAGCGTAATGGGTATGGTCTGCCACCGTTTTGATGTCCTCGAAAACGAACGGAAAGCGAGGCTTCCGATTTCTCGTCTCACGGTACTCCTCGTTGCGGAGAGTTTCCCCGGGCCCTACGGTGAAATGTTCCCCACCCTGACGCTCATAGCGCCCTCCCTGGATCATGTGCCAGAGATGGGGTATGACGCAGGCTTCAATCCAGCATTGCCCGTAGGCATCGAAATCCACGCCCCACGGATTGCTGGTACCTTCCGCAAACACCTCAAATTGATGCCGGGTGGGGTGAAACCGCCAAACACCTGCATCCATCCATTGGCGGTCCTTCTCGGGCGCACCGGGTTTTCCGACGTGGGACGGACAGAACACGCCATGGCATCCATACAGCCAGCCATCGGGTCCCCAAGTAAAAGTGTTGAGCGTCTCATGCGCGTCCGCCTTGTAGTCCCATCCATCGAGAACAATCTGCGGCACACCGGCGGGCTTCGGGGAATCTCCTTCGGTGACGGGAATGAACAGCAGGTAGGGTGCGGCTCCGACCCAAATTCCACCGAAGCCATACTGAATCCCACTCACCAGATTCAGGTTTTCCATGAAGACCGTCGTCCGATCCGCCTTGTGATCCCCGTCCGTATCCTCAAAAACCAAAATGCGATCCGCCCCGTTGAAGATGTCTTTCTGCTGATCGCCAACGCCCCGACCGGGTCCCGGAGGATTTCCCCGGCGGCGAGGGTAGGTCAGTCCTTCCACCACCCAAAGGCGTCCGCGGTCATCTTCGCAGAAGGCAATGGGATTTTTCAGCTCAGGCTCGGCAGCAAACGGATGCATGCGAAAGCCCGACGGCAGTGTGGCCTTCGCACATGCTTCCTCCGCAGTGAGTCCCGCAAACGGAACGACATCCGCGGCGGGCGCATCGGCGGCGATCCGATGGCAGGTCAGGACCCAAGACACGATAAGGGCGCATTGGGTGCGAGAGACTGAGATAGGCGGGAACATTCCACATTCTCGGCTGTAAGGCGGGGTAGGGGAAGGAGATTGTTTCGCAGCCAAACCCGGTTAGGCTGATCTCATGGCAGAGACTGTGTGCATGGACGATATTGAGCAAAAGGTATGGGATGGCTTGCGGATCGGGCCCTCCGAAGCCCGGGCGCTTTGGAATCTGCCGCTCGAAGAGTTGGGGGCGTTGGCAGATCGCCGCCGTCAGTTGGCGAGAGCCAGAGCCTACGGCGGCCGAGGGAATGATGTGGTCACCTACATCGTGGATCGCAACGTGAACTACACGAACGTGTGCAATGTGTACTGCAAATTCTGCGCATTCTGGCGCACCGAAAAAGACGACGACAGCTATGTCATTACTCTGGCTGAGATGGACCGCAAGATTGAGGAGACGCTGGCGCTGGGTGGTACTCAAATCTTGATGCAAGGGGGACATCATCCCAAACTTTCCAAGCAATGGTACCTCGACCTCTTGTCGCATATACGGGACCGGTATCCGCAGATCAATATTCACGGATTTAGCCCGAGCGAATTCATCCATTTCCAGGAAACATTTCAGGAGCCCGTGGAACAGATCATTGGCGACTTCGTCAAGGCTGGACTTGGGTCGATCCCGGGAGGCGGCGGGGAAATTTTAGTGGACCGTGTGCGTCGCCGCATTGCTCCATTGAAGGCGAACACCGCAGAATGGATGGGCGTGATGGATGTGGCTCACCGGATGGGACTGGCAAGCACGGCCACGATGATGTTTGGGCACGTCGAGACCCTCGAGGAGCGGATTGAGCATCTCGACGTGGTGCGAGCACAGCAGGACATTTCACTTGCGCGACTGGGACATTCGGCAAATCGCCCGACCGGAGTGATTTCAGACGTTGGCATTCCGGGCAATCCCGAGGAACCGGACGGGACGAAGCGTGGGGGCGCCTTCACCGCCTTCATCGCCTGGACGTTTCAGGCAGAGAACACGGTGCTCAAGGCGCCAACGGTTGGCGCTCACGAGTACCTGCGGACGCAAGCACTCAGCCGGATCTATTTGGACAACATCCCCAATATTCAAAGTTCCTGGGTGACCCAGGGGCAGGAAGTGGGACAGGTCGCCCTGAAATTTGGAGCCAACGACCTCGGCAGTATCATGATCGAGGAAAACGTGGTCAGCAGTGCCGGAACGACGTTCCGTATGGGGGTGGCTGATATGAAGCGCCTCATCACGGACCTGGGATACGAGTCCCGTCAGCGAGATAACTGGTACCGGCTTTGCCAGCGGGACGGAGATCATCCTGCTGCTCTTACGACGACGTAGTTTCGTTTGCCTTTGCGAAGCAGTAAATGACGAGTGTGCAGTAAATCGGCGGCCGTGACCCCTCGGCTCACTTCCTCCACCCGCAGGTTGTTTAGGTAGATACCCCCGCCTTCAACATCCTTGCGAGCCTGTCCCTTGCTGGTACACAGGCCGGAATGGACCAACAACTCCGTGATGGGAATTCCCGGTGCCGCGAGCCGGATCGTTTCAAGGTCGCGGGTGGGCACTTCTCCCACGATCTCGTTGAAGGTAGATTCCGCAACGCCCGCCAAATCTCCGCCAAATAGAATTTCGCTCGCCCGAATTGCCTCCTGTGTGGCAGGTCCTCCATGGAGGAGCTCGGTGACAGCAACCGCGAGTGCTCGGTGAGCGGATCGTCCGCCTGGATTCGCGGTATGTTCCTCTTCCAAGTCCGCGATTTCTTTGGCGCTGAGAAACGTGAAATATTTGAGATAACGAATCACGTCCCGATCATCGGTGTTGATCCAAAACTGATAGAAACGATACACGCTAGTCCGCCGCGGACTCAGCCAGACGGTACCGGACTCGGTCTTCCCGAACTTGGTTCCGTCGGCCTTGGTGATTAGCGGTAGAGTAAGTCCGAAAGCGGGTCGGCCAAGTTTCTTGCGGATGAGATCAATGCCGGCGGTGATGTTGCCCCATTGATCGGATCCGCCGATCTGTAAGTCGCAGTTCTGTTGACGGGCGAGTTCGTAGAAGTCAAATGCTTGCAGGAGCATGTAGCTGAATTCGGTGTAGCTGATGCCCACCTCGCGATCCTCCATTCGGGCTCGGACACTTTCCTTGGCGACCATCTGGTTGACGGTGAAGTGCTTTCCGATGTTACGCAGAAAATCGAGGAACGTGACGTGCGCTGTCCATTCGGCATTGTCGACGAGACGTGCTGGATTGGCGGTCGATTCAAAATCGAGAAGGCGCGCCAATTGAGGTCTGAGAGCCTCAAGATTGGCGGTGAGAATTTCTTGCGTGAGGAGCTGTCGTTCTTGGGACTTGCCGCTTGGATCCCCGATACTGCCGGTCGCCCCTCCGGACAGCGCGATGGGGATATGACCCGCCCGTTGGAAGCGGCGGAGGGTGAGCAGCGGAACGAGGCTGCCGACGTGGAGGGAGTCGGACGTGGGATCGAAGCCGCAGTAGAGCGTTACGGGACCCGTTGTGAGACGGCGGGTCAATTCGGGCGTGTCGGTGCAATCGGAGATCAACCCCCGCCATTGCAATTCCTCGAGAATGTTCTGCATGGACGTACGGTAGGGAGAGTGGGCTCCAAGAAAACTGAAATGCGTCGGGGAATTTGAGAGTCGACCCGAAACGTAGGTAACCAAACCACCCATGCGGCAGAAGATCGCCGCGCTGGCATTCCTCATCGGATACTTCCATCCTGGCTCCTTTCATGGAAGAGATACTGACCGCCGGGTTGTTGTTCGGAGTAGGCCTCACGGCCGGTTTTGTGGATGCCATCGCGGGCGGCGGCGGATTGATCACCGTGCCTGCACTTCTTTGGGCCGGTCTGCCGCCAGCGGTCGCGTTGGGGACCAACAAACTGCAGTCATCGTGTGGCACGACGGTCGCTGTTTGGAATTATTCCCGGGCAGGACTGATCGCGTGGAGAAGGCTTCTCCTTCCGCTTGTCTTGGCATTCCTATCGGCGATGGCGGGTAGTTGGGCGGTGTCACTCGTGCCACGGGATTTGCTTCGACGCTGCCTTCCCATTCTACTGGGGTGTGTCGCTGTCTACACCTGGCGACAGCCTTCCTTAGGCCGTGTGGCTCGGCCGGCGTGGGGATCGTGGACCTTGGGACTCCCGGTGGCGGCTGTGGCGCTCGGGTTTTACGACGGCTTCCTGGGGCCTGGAACTGGATCCTTCTGGACCCTCGTGTTGGTCGTGGGATTCGGGCTGGAACTTTCATCAGCAACGGGGACCACCAAGGCACTCAATCTCGCCAGCAACTTGGGTTCTCTCATCTTGTTTGCATCGAGAGGATTGATCGATATCCGGTTTGGATTCATGATGGCCGCCGGCCAGCTTGTTGGTGCCAGACTGGGCTCGGGTCTCGTAATCCGACGGGGCGCCGATCTCATCCGACCGGTATTTCTCACCGTTGTGATAGCGCTGACGGCGAAGCTGCTTTGGGATGTCTTGGGTCACTGAACACAGACCTGAAGGACGTCGCGCAGCTCAGAGTGTCGTTGAAGTTCAAGCTGTGGGCGTCGGTTTCTTTCTGTGCTTGGATTCAGATTAACTGGGAGGACTCGAGGACGCGTCCCCTGAAATGCACCCCGAGACGGCACGGCGGGCCCAACGCAGTTTCGCCGGTGATGATCGCGGATTATCCTGACGTTCCTCGGCAGATGGCCGGAGGACAGCTGTGGAAATTTCGGAATATATCCCTTCGCGCATCCCCCCTTCAAACGCCCTTTTTACCCGCCGATCTTCGCCGGAATGAAAGGTCAGCACGACGAAGCGTCCGCCGGGATTGAGGCATGCTGGAATTTGGCGCAGCAGGGAATCGAGAGCTGAGAACTCGTCATTCACGGCGATGCGAATGGCCTGAAATACGCGGCGCAGAGTCATCTCCACGTCGTTCCGCGCCGCGTTGGGCAATGAGGAGCGGATTGCGTCGGCGAGCTGACGGGTCGTCGAAAACCGTTGGCCTGCCAGTTGCGGCGCGAGGAGTTGCGCACGTGCTTCATCCGCATTCTTCAAGAGCAGTCCAGCGAGTTGCTCCGGTCGGATTTTTTCCAGCCAAACGGATGCGGGTTGACCTCGATTTGGGTTCATGCGCATGTCGAGAGGCCCGTCGTGCTTCACCGAAAAACCACGCGAAGGATCATCAAGCTGCATCGACGAAACTCCGAGATCGGCGAGGATCGCGTCGGCGCCAGGCAAACTACATTCGACCAGAATGGCAGGCAATCCCGCGAAGTTGCTGCGATAGACCGAAAAGGTATCAGGACCAAAACCGCCCGCCCGAAGCCTCGCCTCGGTTTTGGGAAGTTCGATGGAATCAGCATCCAGTCCGATGAGCCGTCCCCCGGGTTGAATCCTGGGAAGAATTTCAGCCGAGTGCCCGCCGTAGCCGAGGGTGCAGTCCACGACTACAGATCCAGGAGTTGGTTTCAAAATTTCCAAGATTTCGGAAACCAGAATGGGCCGATGCGTGCCCGCCGGAGTTTTGCCGGAGGCCAGGACCTTGCGAAACGTCTCCTCGTCGCGGGCAGGATCGAGCTCCTTGTATTTCTCTTCGAAACGGCGCGGATACTTTCCGGAATAGCGCGGACGGCGCCGATGAGGCGGCGCGGACGTGGCACGGGCGGCAGGAGAATCCGCTGCTGGCAGAGGTGTCGGTGAGTTCGCAGGTTCGGGATCCATTCGAGAGGTATGACTAGCAACGTGGACCCTGTCGCGAATCCGGCCGGAGGGGAAGGCTCCATTTGTTTCATACCGTTGATCCCGAGCATGGGATGTGGGACGCTTGCAAATCGAACACAATGGGAGCCTCCGAACAGCGGTCGTTGACACTTCATCCGATTGGATTCATCCGCTCGCAGAAGCAGGTGAAATTTCAGGCGCTGCATCAACCTGTGGAAACCCAGTCGGAGCGAAATGTGCTCGAACTGCTACCGGATAATCGCCATCAGGTGGCTCTCCAGGATCTGGCGGGGTTTTCTCGCGTTTGGCTGCTCTGGTGGTTTCATCGTAACTCGTCCTGGCGGCCGCTCGTGCTGCCACCGCGCGGTCCGGCTCGACGCCGTGGGGTGTTCGCCACCCGCTCTCCACACCGGCCGAATCCACTCGGCCTTACTCCGGTTCAACTGATCGCGGTTGAACGGCGGCGACTCATCTTGGGCCCCTGTGATCTCGTGGACGGCACACCGATCTTCGACATCAAGCCGTACATCCCTGCCTTCGATTCCTTCCCCGATGAGCGCGCCGGATGGCTGGATGACGTCGCGGCAGGCTTGGAGACGGCACCAGAATTCGTCGTTCAATTTTCACCGGCCGCCCTGATTCAAGCCGAATGGTTGCTCACCCACTGGCAGATCGATTTTAGGTCGCGCCTGATTGAGCTGCTTGCACGCGATCCAACGCCGCACCGTTCGCGCCGCATCCGGCGTCGCGGCGATTCACTCTTCGTGATCGGATGCGGCGCATGGCGCGCGTTTTTTTGCGTGCTCGGAAAAACCGTGGATGTGCAATCCCTGGACGCGGCGTATCCGCTCCGATTTCTGAACAATCTGGCGTTGGAAGAGTTGCCGGACAGAGAGGCGCAGGTGGCGTTCGTGGACCGTTTCGCCGGGTCCGCGTCCTGAGCCGGATTTGCAATTCCCTGTCACGACAAAGCTCTCTACCATTGATCGCATGCAATCGGGTCCGAAGGTATGGGTCGTAGGAGGCGGGGCGGCGGGATTCTTTGCGGCGATCACCTGTGCTGAGGCGGATTCGAATGCACGGGTGACATTGGTTGAAAAGGGGGCGCGGTTTCTGGACAAAGTACGAATTTCTGGAGGTGGACGCTGCAACGTAACTCACGCGTGTTTCGACACACGGGAGTTGACAGCCCGCTATCCGCGGGGCGAACGGGCTCTCATCGGGCCGTTCAGCAGGTTTCAACCTCAAGATACGGTGGATTGGTTCCAAAGCCGTGGGATAAAACTGAAAACGGAGGCGGATGGTCGGATGTTTCCCATCACGGACGACTCAGAGACCATTATCAACTGTCTTCAGGAAGCGGCGCGAGCCGCCGCTGTCTGCCTGAGGTCGAGTTGCGGCGTGGCAGGTGTCCGACGCTTGGAGGAAGGCGGGTTCGAAGTGTTCCTTTCGAACGGTGAGACAGCGCATTGCGATCGATTGCTGCTGGCGACGGGGGGATGCCGTGCGGCGGTCGGCGGGCAACTGGCGGTTTCGCTCGGGCACACCCTCGAGCCGCCCGTGCCATCCTTGTTCACGTTTCATGTTGAAGCGGCGTGGTTGCGACAACTTCCCGGAGTATCCGTGCCCGAAGTTGAGGCGATCGTGCCGGGAACAACGTTGAAGGAACGGGGCCCGTTGCTAGTCACTCACTGGGGCGTCAGTGGGCCCGTGATTCTTAGATTGTCGGCCTGGGGCGCTCGCGAGTTAAGCGATCGACAGTATCGATTTCCCTTACGCATAAACTGGTTGCCCCAGTACTCGGACGAGGGTCTCGCGGCGGAGTTTTCGGAACGACACCAGCAGCAGGGAGCACGGCAGGTCATCAATACGCCGTTCGCGCCGCTTTCGGGTAGGCTATGGGAACAACTGGTGGTCCGAGCCGGCCTGAATTCCCTCATCCGCTGGTCCATGCTCACCCGGGTTCACCGTCAACAATTGATTCGGCAACTCACCACGACCGAATTAGAGGTGACAGGAAAGAGTCTGAATAAGGATGAGTTTGTGACGTGTGGAGGTGTTCGGTTGAACGAGGTCAACGTTCGCACGATGGAAAGCCGACGGTGCCCGGGCCTCTATTTCGCCGGGGAACTCCTCGACATCGACGGGATTACGGGTGGATTCAACTTCCAGTCAGCCTGGACTACGGGTTGGTTGGCGGGCTGGGCGATGGCCGGTCAGCCACGGTAACAGCATCGTGAGGTGCAGGTTTCCGCAACGGACACCTCCGTGAGCAAGGGCAGAGTTGGCTTCAGACGATTCCATATCCAGAGGGCAAGGTTTTCACTCGTGGGATTCTCGAGGCCGGGAATGTCGTTCAGATACCGATGATCCAAGGACTCGAACATCGAGCAGAACGCCCCTTTAAGGTCCGCGAAATCCATGACCCATCCAAACTTTGGATCCACCGGACCCTCGACGGCAATCTCGATTACAAAGCTATGACCATGCAGGCGGGCGCACTTGTGCTCCGGCGGAACGGCGGGCAGGCGGTGAGCGGCTTCGATTTGGAATGTCTTGCGGAGTTCCATAGATATCAAAATATACGGGGATATTAGAGTCGTGTTTTGGGATTAGGTCTCGAAATCCGTCCAGGTAACGAGATCCCCCAGGCTGGGACGCCCATCGTGACGCCACGGAGCGGGTGGCTCTTGCATTTTTCCCAACGGACAGATCCGAGGCACACCCCAGCGAGCCAGTTCGCGCGACAATTCCACCGCGCGGAAATCTACGGCGCCGAGCCCAAAGGTGGATACCTGATGCCGGTGCGGTTCCAAATAGCGGAGCGCGTCGGTCAGTTTGCGAACGGGTTTCACATAGATAAAGCGATTCAGACACGATGCCTGGAATAGTAAATCGGTCTCAAGTACAACCGTCCAGGCCGTCGAGTTTTCACTCTTCCAAAGCCGGACCCGTCCCGGCGCCTCAAGAAACGGACTCTCGGCGCGGAATCGCTCCCGTACTCCAACACCGGCCGCGGCGCGCATCTCATAGATGGCACGCCGCGTCGAGATCGCCGCAGACTCGTCCGGAGACAAATCCCCGCGTGGCTCCGTCGCTTCCCGTGCTTCCAGCTCCGCAGCCAGGAGTTCCGCGAATCCTTCGGGTGAGATCGCTCCATCCTCCTGGATATAGAAAACGTGCGGAGACAGGCAGCCCAATTGGTTCCACGCTGTTATATCCGCCCCGGCATTCCGAACGACTCGCTTGACGGAATACGTGGACAGCAACTCGTTGCTGACGTAAGCAAAACTAAGACGATGTCCATACGAAACAAACCGCGTCCGCAGCGGCACACGCCGCCGAATGTGGGCCAAGGTTTCGTCGTTGCCGGTTGCGGTGACACAATCGGCTTCGTGAAACAAAATCGCCTCCAGCCGTTCATCCCCTCCCGGCCACCGGGCAAGCTCCAGACAGGATCCCAGCTTGGGTTCGGTGTGCGCCAGGGAATGGGCAAACAAACTCGGGAGTAGCCCACCCTGCAATGGACATTTCACGAGTTGCGCGGATTTCAAGAGAATCCCGAGCACCATGCTGAAGAGAGTCGGATTGGGTAGGTTGCCCGCCGCGATGTGGGCGAGCAGGATCGGCCCGCGCGCCAACGCTGTCCGCGCACCTCGGGCCTCCGGAACCGTCGACGAGAATTCATCGAGACGTCGGCTGTCGCCGAGGTCTTGCACAACCAATGCCTCTAGGTTTTCGAACGTCAAACTGCCGAAAAACGCATCGAGTCCCCGGGCCAGCGTTGCCGCAGGAAATCCTGTCTCAGCCGGTCCATCGCGAAGCGCCCGAATTCGATATTCATTGTTCGGGTCCAGCCATTGTTCTGCCGTATACGCCACGATTTCCAGCAACGGGCGCGTACGCTGCCCCGCCAACCAATGTTCTCGATTTTGTCGCAACGCGAAGCAGGCATCCCTCAGCGTCTCCGGACCCAACGTAAGTCCGGACCCGAGATCCGCGATAAACAGATGCGGAAGGTCAGGGAGGCTCATCTTCGTGAGGGGGTGCTGGACGCGGTGGATGCGACGGTCCGAACTGTCCAGACGCCGGGTAACCGACGCAGAAACAGCAACGCGACAGTAGACAGCGCCATCATCAGGGCCAGGGTGGCAAACAGACGGAAATAGGAATGGGCGTCTGCGGACTGGGCGCCCAGCTTTTGAACCCAGCCTCCGACGATCCAATGGGATAAGTTTCCAAAGAAACCTCCCACCGTAATGAAAAGTCCGAAGAAACGGCCCCGAATTGCATCGGGTACCGCTTGCATCATTGACGCCTCAACCACCGGATACGTGGCCATGATGAAAAAGCCAAATACGATGAGGTTGAAGGGGAAAACACTCCGTGGCGCCCATCCCAGCAGCAGTTGACAGAATGCTGAGGCCAGAAGAAGTCCTGCCGCCCAACGCAATCGCCTCCCTTCGCTCAGGTGGCCGAAAAGCGGGTTGCTCACCGCGGACGCCAGAAAGATCACACTGAGAGCCCGACCCACCGATTCGACGGTGTCTCCGTGCGCCTTTTGGAGGTAGAGCGAGCTGAGAGTTGCGTTGCCCGCGCCGGCGAAATCCCGGAATGAAAATGCGACTGCCATGGCGAAAAACAGGCCCGCAGCTGTCCAGGTGGGCAACAGCCTGATGAGAGGGCCCGTCTGCGTGAGCTTGGGGGGACGCGCATCCGCCGCAAGCCGGAAGAATACTCCCGCCGTGATAAGTCCGGCGATTCCCAGTTCCAACACAGGCGCCCGCCACCCTGCATCATGGGTGCGCCAGCCCGAATAGAGGGGTCCCACAAAGAATCCGAGACTCGCACCAATCGCCATCAGGCCAAAGGCGCGACCCGCATTGTCGGGATATAAGCGCGCGGTCAAGGCTGTCGCCGCAGGATGAAACAAACTTCCGCCTAATCCTGCGAGAATAACCGCTCCTATTGCCATGGAATGTGACTGCGCGAACGAAAGTGCGATAAACCCAAGGGAGTTAATGACGAGCCCCCACCCCAAAAGCGCCCGGGTACTGACACGATCTGCCAGGATTCCCATCAGGTAGCTCGGCAGGAAGTACGCAAACATCATCACCGAAACCAATGAAGTTGCCTGTTGGACGTTTTTGAGATGCAGATCGGCCTGGAGCGGCAGGTATAGGGGCATCAGCGCCACATGATATACGTGGGTGAAGGCATGCAGCACTCCAATCAAGAACAAGGTCCGCCCCCGGCCGGTGGGCATGGCTGCCACAGGCGTTTTCATGCGGTCATCAAAGAACAGCCACGCGGCTCAACCGCGGCTGCCCGTCCCACTAATTCGAAGTCAGTTCCCCGCCGGATTCCCAGATCGCTAGTCTGCACCGCCAGCACTGAGGCCACGTTAGCAAGATCCGTCACTTGAATCAGCCCCGTTTCACCCTCCGAAACTTCCGCTTCTGTCTCCGGCGAAATGACGCGCACGCGTGCCCAAGGGGGGAAGCGAAAAACTCGCCGAACTTTCTCCCCGAGTCCGCTTCTGGAATCTTTACGAATCACGTAATCGTATGCTTGGCTGCTCAATTCGCTCATCCCGTATTCGCTCACGATGTGATTCTCTGGAATGCCGAGATGCCGGACGAGCCGCCGATGAAGTTCCTCCTTGGGGAGAACTCGGGACCGGCCTTTGTAGCCGCCTGTCTCCATGATCCGAGAACCGGCCGCGAGCTGATACTGAATATTCTTCAACTCGAACTGGTCGAGTAGATTCACAAAATTAAAAGCTGTTCCCATCAGCAACACCGGCTGGTTGGCACATAAGGATTGCCGCAGTGCATTGAGAACTCGGTCGATATCCAAAGACCAGGCACCCCCCATTTCTACCCCGCCGGCAAACAGGGAATCTCGGCTCCCCAGATTCTCCTGCAGTACCCCTAGCATATGGACCAGGGAGGAATCGGGCGCGACAGCAGGAGCGGGAGTCAGGGCAATCTGCGTCATCGGCTGTCCAGCAGAGACCTTGTCCAAACCGGCGTTATCATCGCTCAGGAGATGGCGCTGAAACCATGTCTGAAGGGACGCGGCGTACACGGCCAGCGAGTCCTGACAATGGAAATGCCGGCTTGTGCGCTGGCCGGTCGTGCCACTCGAATGGAAGACAACAGGACGTTCCTGCGGTGCCAGACAAGTGAGGTCCCAGTCCTTGTACGCCTCGGTCGGTGCCGCGGGAATCTCGGTCCAGCGGATGACGTTTTCTGGCGCTCGCCCGCGGGCGATGCAAAGGCGCTGATACGGTTGATTCGCCTCAAATTGAAGTGCAAAAAGTTCGAGTGCCAGCGTCTCAAAGCCCTCGGCCATGCTGCGTTTGGAGGATAGGGAACCGGGTGAAGAGGATGCGGGCCAGCTAGCTTCCTGACTCAGTAAGTCATCGCGACCGAGGTCAAAGTCTCGAATCGACGCCACGAGGTGGTGGGCAAAATGGGATAAGGGAGCCAACACGCGGTTTGTAGTCGGCTGGTTTTCCGCAACAGCCGCCCCGTGTGGTAAGATGAAATCACGCCCCGCGCAAGACCGCTGGCTTAAGATTTTAGAGGGTTATAAAAATTTGCGGTGGGCGCGCCCATTTCTCAAGGGCGAACTGCGGTCCCATCCCTCCGCCGCACCGGTTCCCAGTACGCGGGATCCTCAGGAAACGGGTATTTCTTCGCCTTTTCCTCGTCGATGTCGACGCCGAATCCGGGTGCCTCATTGACATGGATGTAGCCATTCAGCAGTCGCGGACAGCCGCTGAAGACTTCGAGCGTGGCGTCGTTGAAGAGAATGCTTTCCTGGATTCCGAAATTGCGGATCGCCAGGTCGAGATGGGCGTTGGCTGCGTGTCCGACAGGCGACAGGTCGCCCGGTCCGTGCCAGGCACTGCGCACGTTGAACCACTCCGCCAGCGTGGCAATTTTTCGGGCAGGCGAAAATCCGCCGGTCTGGCTTAGGTGAACCCGGATAAAATCGATCAACCGCTGCGTGATGAGCGGAACCCATTCATGCGGGCTGTTGAACAATTCGCCCATCGCGATCGGCACGGCGGTGTGCTGGCGCAGCATCGGAAAATAACCGTTGTCTTCCGGAGGCAGTGGGTCTTCGATGAAAAACGGGCGGTAACGCTCGAGTTCCTTGAGCAGGCTGACCGCCTCGATGGGTGTGATGCGCTCATGTACGTCATGAAGGAGTTCGACCGTTTCCCCGCAGGTGTTGCGGATGTGCTCGAACATCTTGGGAACCGCCTTAAGATACGGCAGCGAGTCCATGTGCGTGTCCTTCGGCAGGCCGAAGCCAGCCGCCTTGAAGTCCGCCTCCACCGACAATTGGGGCGAGCCGTAGCCGCCCATCTGGATGCGGATGTGGCGGAATCCACTGGCCATCAGACCTTTGACACTGGCCTCGACCTCCGTCAGAACGCGCCCATTGGCGTGCCCATAGGCGGCAACAGCAAAACGGCATTTGCCACCTAACAATTGGTAGACCGGCATGTTCGCCCGCTTGCCTTTGATGTCCCATAACGCCATGTCCAGACCGCTTAAGGCGCAATTCAAAACCGGACCATTGCGCCAGTAGGAACTGGTGTAGGCATTCTGCCAGAGGTCCTCGATGTTGTCCGCATCGCGGCCCCGGCAGAACGGATCGAGGTACTGGTCGACGGCGGCAATCACCGGTTGCGGGCGTTGATTGAACGTGGCGCAGCCCAGTCCGTATAATCCCGGCTCGCTCGTTTCTACTTTTACCACGAGCAGTCGTATGCGCTGCGGGGCGGTGGCGATGACCTTGACCCGCGTGATCTTGAGCGGTCCCAACCCGCGTGTGGCCTTGGTCGATGTTTCCGCAGCCTGGGCCGTGCGCTGATCCAACCAAGCCAATGCTCCCGTCATGGCGCCGGCACCCAATCCTTTGAGACAGTCTCGTCGTTTCATAATGTCAACCGTTTCACGCCATCGTTGATATCGACGATCGAGGTGAGATCCGCAAGGGCGATGGCATAACGGGAACATGGATCAACTGCCGGGTGTCCTGCACGAACTTTCCGGTGACGCGAGGGATCATTTGACACCCAACCGGAACCATCTCCTCGTTGCATCGCTCACCCCGCGGTTTTCCAATGATCGAGGGAATCCGCCGAAGCAGACTGTTCAAACTAAAAAATGTTCAGGCATTGAAACATGGACAAGATGAGTTATTTCGATTCCGCTCGGGCGATCCCCCAACGGTGTCCTTGGCGCCGTTCCGGCATCCGCATGACGCATATCCCTGAATTCTCGAGTCGATGGGGTCCTTTCTGGCGATGCCGGACCGCCTTTACGCTTATCGAACTGCTCGTCGTCATAGCTATCATCGCCATCCTGGCTGGCCTTCTACTCCCCGCGCTCAGTCGCGCCAAGGAGAGCGGTCGCTCAACCGTCTGCTCCAGCAATCTCCGGCAGATTGGCCTTGCCGCGATGAATTACTCCATGGATTACGGCGGCCATCTTCCATCGTTTCGCAATTGGCTCTACTCGAAGACCCTGTCGCCAACATCCGGAGTGGTGTACCCCTACTTGAAGTCAAAGGATGTCTATTTCTGTCCCACGGACCGAAATGAGATTGTGTCGGGACGCCGCCGCCCCCAACCGGCTTCGGGCGGCTTTGGTTCACGGAACAAACAGCGAGATTTCAGCTATTCGATGAACTGCGGCATTTGCCACGTGACCGACTTAGCCCAGTTTCTTGACTCGACGCGGACTCTGCTCTTCCTGGAGGCTAATTTAGCCACGAACGATTATTCGGAAACCATCGGCCCAGCCGTCGATGTCCGGTCGCTTTCATTGCGGCACAACGGACGCGGGCATGTAATCCTCTCAGACTCTCACATCGAGACCTTGAACAAGAAGAGCTACGATGCGATGGCAAAGGCAAAGCGATTCTGGTTTCCAACGGAAGACACCACGGGGTTTGGCGGCATGCAGTTCGGCGGCGGGCTGCAATGATCAGTTTTTCCGGTTGGACAAGTCTCGGGGAATGAGTCCGCCCCGTGGCTAACCATCACGCGCCGCGGCCTCCAGCAACGGTCCGTAGTCGCGGACGGGAGTCCGCGCAATCCTCATCCCAGCAGCGGTTCACCGTCCCAATTCATCTCCATTCGTTGGAAAACTTTGCTCTTCACGCATCCGATGTGCAGAGAGGGCAGGGGTGAGAGGCCTGCTGGGGTCACGTCTTCTAAGTCCGCAAAACGTCTCGCTGCGATATCAGGAGTCCTGAGGCTTTCTCGAATCATGCTCGCGTGGTCCGGCGCTATCGGGTGCTCCGGCCTTTGGTTTCCTAGAGTGATTTCCAGGCAAAGGTGCAATCGGCTCTCCGTCACCCCGTATCCCCGCTGGGTGTTGAGCATCCCCTCCGATTTCATCGCACCGAGTGTCCGGCTACCCTTCAAGTAGACGACTTGCCGGCTCCATTTGCGTTTGCATCGCACACGGGTCTCCAGTCGTGCCGCCAAGTGTGCGCCAAGAAATTGATAGGAGTTCCTTTTTTGACGCTCTCCGACTATTTTTTCCTGCCGGAATCGTCCGTTGCCCTGGCCGTCATTCCTTGTACGCGTCGAAGGTCTGGCGCATCATCGACGGCAAGCGCGTCATGGAGCACGCTTTGAAGATAGAAATAAATCCGTACCTCAGTTTCAACGGGCACTGCGAAGCGGCCTTCGGGTTCTACGAACAGTGCCTCGGAGCCACGAGCCTCTCGTTTCACAGGTATGCGGGTTCGCCGATGGCGGATCAGGTGCCGTCGGAATGGCATGACAAAGTGATGCATGCCACGCTGGTGGTTGGCAACACGGCGCTGATGGGCGCGGATACGCCGTCGTCCCATTATGAAGGGGTCAAGGGATGTTCGATTTCCCTGAGTATCGATAAGCCGGAGGATGCGGACCGTGTGTTCAATGCCCTGGCTGAGGGCGCAACGGTGCAGATGCCGATCCAGCAGACTTTCTGGACCAGCCGTTTCGGCATGCTCGTCGATCGGTTCGGAATACCCTGGATGGTAAACTGCAATCAGCCGCCCAGTTAAGAAACGTAAAGGCGTCAAGCCCGGAATCGTGAACATGCGTTGCAGGCATCGCCGGTTGTGTGTCAAGAGTTAGGAAATGGCTCGACACGTGCGAATTGAATACGCGGGCACGGCTTATCCTGTCCTGGTGCGTGGTAATCAAGGCCGGGCCATTTACGCCGACGACGGAGATCCTGGAGATTGGTTATGCCAAATCACGACGGTGCCGCGGCGTTGGGTTTGTGAGCGTCTCGGGATGGGGGATGAATCCCGAGTGAGCGAAGCGATTCGCCGGAAATAGAGAATGGCTTTCCGAACTCTGTTATCTCTGTTTGCTCCTGTTGCATCGGGCTTTTCATTTCATTCCTTTTCGGTGTACTGACGGCGCGCAGGATGTCGCATCGCATGGGTAAGAAAAAATGGGTGTCCGTTTTCACGCGGGCTTGCCGTTTGTTCGTGACAGAAATGCGAAGAAAGCCAGCCCGCGAGAGAAATGTTTCCGTAACCCCATGCGAGGGATAGGGGTCACGTTGGGAGGATGGATGCAACGGAGTCATCACCCCGCCGGTCGTTCTTAATAGCAACGGAAAGCAAGAATCGAAGGCTCCGTCGTCGATCGACCGTTGTCGTGATACTGGAGCGATTTGAAGTATGAAACGTAGTCTTTGGAAAATCATCGGGACCTGTGTGGCCCTGACCGTCGTCTGGTTTGGATACCATGCGTGGAAGGCCGGCAGAAATGTGGTCACCCTCCATGTCAACAATATGCCGGTGCGCGCGGTGATTAGTAAACTTAAATGGCAGACGTGGGAGGATATCCGGGTTCAGCAGGACGTGAACGGTTTTGTCACATTGAATGTCGAAAACTCCCCGCTCGACGTGGTTCTTGGACTGATTAGTCAGCAGCTTGAGGTCCGATGGACCGTCGCGTATCCGATATACCGCGGACCCAAGGCGCTTGCGATGCTTGATCGTATCGCGACAGGCGACACGAATGTGCCATTGACCGGATGGAGCAGTTGGAATGCCCGTTTTGATTTTGGAGCAATGAGGGCCGCTGGAGCCGGATCGAATGCAAAGTCGGGTAGGGCCGAAGGATCGCCGAATCCGGGGGGTGGATTCATGGGGTCTGGCGGACCCGGCGGCGGATTCATGGGCGGCTTGGACGCCAGCACGGGTCCGGTCACCCTGAGCATAGAGAATCAATCTCTGACGGAGGCCGCGGCTTCCCTGCGCCGTGCCTCACGGGCGCGAGTCATCGCTCAAGACGATTCGATTGGACACCTGACCGCCAGTTTCAATCAAACTCCCCTCGATAAGGCGGTGGCGATTGTCGCAAAGAAGTCCAACAAGAGTTGGACGAAGTTCTATGTGCTGGAAACTAGACGGCGGCCTCAGCCCCCCCTGAATGGAGAGCGCCGTTCGTTCGCCAGCGGTCCGAGGCCGAGCCGGGAGGAGATGCAGGCCCGTATGGAAGTCTTGCGCGAGGACCCCGCATTCCAGGATCGAATGCTCCAGAACCAGCGCAATCGCCTGAAAACAACCACTCCTGAGCAGCGGGCGACCCGCGGTGCACGGGGAGGCTTCGGCGGGCGCAGTGAAACCTGATATCGGATCGACGCAATCAATATAAAAACTTATGAAACAGCATTTTCTCGCAAATCGTTCAGCTCTGGCGTTTACGCTCATTGAGCTCCTTGTGGTCATTGCAATTATCGCCATACTCGCCGGGATGTTGCTTCCCGCATTGGCCAAGGCGAAAGGCAAGGCCTACGATACAGGCTGCACCAGCAATCTTAGACAAATGGGCATCGCCCTGACAACCTATGCGGATGACAACCGTGGGCGACTTCCCCGTGCGGCGGCATTGCCGTCCGTGGAGCCCAGCACAAATCGCAACCCGCGGATTGCGGATGTTCTAGCGGCTAATCTTGGCTACAGTCCAACAAATCAACCAAACAACAGCGTATTCAAGTGCCCGCTCGACATCCGCTATTATACAAATGGGAGTCCATCGAGGCGCTTCGGTTATTTCCTGGAAGAGGGATCGAGTTATGAGTGGAACACACAGGCGAACAATGACCCCATTACTAAGCCCAAGTACTGGGGCAGTCGCATCCCCAACACCAAAGCTTGGCTATTAAACGATTATGGAAGCTGGCATACTGGTGGACGACCGGACACCAACGGAATTCGTGGCACGATGAACCTTTTGTTTGCGGACGGGCACATTGAAAGGAATTAGAAGTTGCGACAGTCAGCGTCCCCAACAGCATTGTCCACGGCGAGCCGAACGCTTGTGCCGCTTTGCACTTTCTTAGTCGCTCTCCTCTCTGCAGTGGCATCGTTCGGTCAAACGTTCCGTGGTTCACTCCGGTTGCCTTTGGACACGGACACTTGGCTGATTGACGGACTTCAAACTCCGGGTGGATCGGTCGAGCCGGATATTTATTTCGGCGAGGATGTGAGCCCGCATCTGCCTGCGCCGCTGGGGCCGAATCAAGTTGTGCGGTCCCCAATTCCAAAATCCCAGGCGGCAGCGGCATTGTTTCGGGCGCGATTGCCGGGTGTGCGAACGGAAGATTTCGAACTCATCGAACCTGGCACCGTGCCCACACAGCTCACATTTGGAAAAACCGCCGTCATTCTGGGTGGCGATCAAGCGATTCTCGAGGTGGCGAATCCCGCCACAACGTTAAACGGGCAGTTTCCGGTGTCTGGCACGCGAGGGCTGACCATCGCTGGCAATGCCGGCTCCGGCCTCGCGAGGCTGGACTTCTCGACTCCGCAAGCCGGGTTCGGGTTCTTCGGAACGGATCTCGAGCTGAACGGACTTACCGTCACGCTCGTCTCCGCTGACGGCGGGCAACGCACGCTCACGGTTCCGGTGACACGACCGCAAGGCAGCGGCGGGGCGTTTTTCTACGGAGTGATTGATCTTCAAAATCCATTCACCTGCGTTCAACTGGAGAGAGCGGGTAGTTTCGAGGACAGCTTTCTCTTCGACGATTTAACCATCGCCACTCCGTCCGAAGTTCACGCCGATGGGGACTCACCCAGCCCGCCGAGCATTTCAAGCATTGCAGATCAGGCTACGGCGAGAAATACCCCCACGGCGTCGATTTCATTTCAGATTTCGGACAATGACACCCCCTTGGATCGCCTGATCTTGTCCGGAAAATGTTCCGACACGGAATTGGTTCCAGAAACCGGATTTACCTTCTCCGGGCAGGGTTCCATGCGTTCACTCATCATTACTCCCGGACCGAATCGAGTTGGGACCAACCTTGTGACAATTACGGTGAGTGACGGGGAACTCAGCGTGAGCACGACATTACGTCTGAGCGTGACATCGCCCTCCGTAACAAATCGTGCACCCACGGTGCGGATCACACAGCCGGAAGATTACTCGGGACTTCAACCAGACGACGGTCGGACAACAATCGATGTTCGGATTCAAGTTGACGCCAGGGATGACGAGCGACTGGAAAAGGTCGAGTTTTACTCCGGCACAACGCTGATCGGCATCGCCAGCGACGCTCCGTACGAGATGGTGTGGCGGAACGTGCCGGCGGGGGATTATCGGTTGAGTGCGGTGGCGACGGACAACAAGGGCTTGAAGGGTAACTCGGAAGTTGTGCGGATCGTGGTGAGCGATCAGGGCGAGGACGTCGCCATTCTCCGGACGGGAGACTATCCGGAGCTCGGCGCGCTGCGGGAGTACCTGATTGAGATGGGACGAGGTTCGAAAATGTTCGACCGTGACACGGCGAATTTCGAGACCCTGGACCCATTCAAGCTGCTCATGGTGCACCTCGGCGGCGAGGGGAAATTGGCCGATGAATTGGTTGAGACGTTCTTGCGCTTGCAGCAATCACAGGGTCCGACGAACGCGAGCAACGGAGCGCACGCGCATGCGCGCGGGATGCCGGTTTTCGTGATTGGCGAACGGATTGCGGCTGCGGGCCAAGCCCTGACTGCAGCGAAGCGGGCGGACTGGGAACGATTCCTTCACCTGCGAACGGTGGCTGGGTTGCAACCGCAGCGGCATGTAACGCTGGCCCCTGAAACCGAGGCGTTCAAAATACTTAAGGGCATCTTCGGCAACGCGACGGATTTTGACTTCGAACGCGAACTGGAGTCGGCGACGAAGCCAACCGATGACGCGAGTGCGGCAATTTTGGCGACGGCAGGCGATGCGGATGTCCTTGCCGTGTATCCAAACCCCGAGGAGCCGGATCTTGGAGAGGCACGGATTGCGGCTCAGGACTTTCAAGTGGTGAGCGGCGCAGGCGGAGACTCGATCCCTTCGAGGAAAGCGCTTTTCCAAAACATCGTGTGCTGGTTGTTGCGTTGCAGCGATTGCAGCAATGCCGCGTTGAGCTTGGGCGAACCGACTCAAGCCATACAGGTGACGATGGGCGAGCGGTTCAAGGTGCCACTGACGATTGCGAACAATGGTGCCTGTGAAGCAAGATCGGCGCGCGTGGCCGTTTCGGTTCCTCCTGGGTTGGATTTTTTGGGTGCGGCAATCGAGCGCGGAGGAAACTGGAGTTACGATCCGAACACGCGGGTCGCGACGTTGGAGATCGGCCGGGTTGGCAGCGGAGATCCGGCTCACGTTCCGCTCACGCTGGAGTTTCGAGCAACGAGTTCCGGCGAGCACGAGACGGTGGCAGAGGCAATGTCGAATAACACACTGCCGCGGAGAGAGAAGTGGTTAACAATTGTGGAGCCCGGCGTGCAAGCGACGCTGCACTTCGAGACGCTGGCGGGTGGCCAACTGCGGCTTGTGGTACAGGGGGTCATTGGCAGAACCTACGAAGTGCAGGAAACGAAAACATTGGGAGTTCCAGTCCCCTGGCTCAAGTGGGGGAATGCGGCCATTGCCAACGGCAGGTGGGAGTCACCGTCATTCGATGCGGGAGACAGCCGTCGATTCTTCCGCGCCATTTTGCCGTAACGGGGTCGAGGTGGAACCGCTCGTCGGCATCCTCCTTCGAGTGCAAGGAAGGCCAAAGCGCACACGGATAACGGTCAAACTCGAGGACGGTTTCCTTCCGCCTGAAACGATGCGTCGGGTCAGTGAGGTGTATTCGATGAATTTAGAGAGCCGCGTCAGGGAAATACTTAGGATGGGCATGGGCGGCTTCTTGAGTTAGATTGGCACCTGTCACCAGTCACCACCATGAATGTCTCACAAGGGTCAGGATGCCAACGATTCTCATCCATGGAACATGTCGACTCCACACTGCGATGGATCAGCACTCGGAGGATTCGCCGACGCGGTGACGCGGAATGGCCATTTCCCACGGTGCTACCCCACATGGAGGAGGCGCGATCCATCGAGTCGTGGATCAATCCCTGTGTCGATGACTGCGGGAACTATTGCGTGACGGCGTTGGAAGATTTGGGGTGCCAGTGGAATTATTGCCGAAGCCTCAACCCGGCCGTGAATATCATCTGCTGTTCACCGACGCCCTCGCCAATCCCCTACCTCCGGATCCTCGACTCCGGCTCCTGGGCCACGATCTGTCCGACGTGACATGGACTTCCTCCGTGATGAATTGCCGTCGATGGCGGGGACGTCTGGCGCCGATTGCCGCACGATCGGGCCGGAATGGATTGCTAACTCTGGAAGACGCGAAGGCTGCGCAACGGCTATTGCCTGAAGAATGGCCCGGGGATCCCCACGGTCGTGTCACGGCTTGGGCGATCTACGAATACAACCCGGAACCGGGCGGCCGCTAAGCGCCGGCCGCTACCAACTTCACGCTGTGGTGGAGGCGCTAAAGACACCTCGATCTCGCTTTGGGTCATTCGCTGGAATCGGCGGGGTCACCGTGTCCGTGGCCACCCGGTCCCAAGTGCAGTTCTTTGCGGTAACAAGTCCGACGCATTATTGCACCGGAATGCTGTCGCCAGAAACGTGCCCCATCACCGGGGTGATGAGCTTTCGGCTGGGGTATCGGCGAGGATTGTGTTCCGGTGACGCGCGAACGTACTCTCGATCTTATGAAGCTCGTCAAACGCATCCTGGTCTTCCTGTCGGTCTTTGTGGCGCTGTTCGCGGTCGTCGGATTCCTGTTGCCCGCACAGTATCACGTCGAGCGGTCCACGGTCGTCAAGGCGGCGCCGGAGAAGATCTTCGGCATTGCGGCCGATCTGCGGACTTGGGAGGAGTGGACCGCGTGGAATCTGCAGATGGATCCGACGATGAAACGCACCTTCTCCGGGCCAGCTTCGGGCGTGGGAGCGGCTGTCGCGTGGGACGGGAAGAAAGCCGGACACGGCGACATAAAATTGACGAAGGCCACGCCGCCGACGGAACTCGCCTACGACCTGTCCTTTGAGCACGGGCGGTTCAAGTCGGTCGGGACGATGCAGTTCGAGCCAGCCGACGACGGCACCACGGTCACCTGGACCGACGACGGGGACGTTGGCCGGAACCCGTTCTACCGCTGGATGGGCCTCGGGATGGACAAGTTTATGGGACCGGATTTCGAGAAAGGGCTCGCAGGACTAAAAGCGCTTGCGGAGCGGAAATAGGCGGAGAACAAGTGTCAGAACAAGTGTCAGAACAAGTGTCAGAACAAGTGTCAGTTCTCACTGTTTGAAGTGAGCGATGACTTTCACGGTGCGATCCGGTGATGGGTGATGGGTGGAGACGTTGGATGAGGCGTGATGCGGGAGAAGCAAGCCTTGGCTTGGTAGTTATGCCAAAACACGATAATGACACGGCGTTGGGTTTGTGATCGTCTCGGGATGGGGGATGAATCCCGAGTAAGCCAAGAGATTCGTCGGATGGAAAAAGGATGCGATAGCAGGTTGGCAAAACAAAAAAAGCGATTTGCGAAGACGAAAAAAGGGGCAACCAGTTTTACAAATGAATATATTCACAATTCCGGGCTTGACCCCTTCACGTTCGAATCCAGTACTCCAGGTCTGAGCCGAAAGGAACCAAGCGCGCGGCAGGTTTTACTGATCCAGCCGCAGCGTCGATACGAAATCGGCTCATGGCAGATGGACGAGCAAAGATGAGTGTAGCGGACCTGGATGCGAGTAAGATCGTAACCTGGCGAACAATCTTGGGTTCATGGCCAAACGGATCTTGATCCCGAACTCATTGGACATGAAGCGCTCTCTTCGCGAAGAGCTGAAACTCCGGATCTCAGTCCAACTAAATTCGCTGATACAATCATCAATCTTCCCAATACCGCGCAACCTCCCACGCCGACTGCTCTTGCCGCCGCGCTGGAAGCGATTAGCAAGGCGATTCGTTCAAAGACATGGCTGGCTCGGTGGGAACGCAGGCGAACGCTTTGGGAGCCATGCAAACAGCCGCCAGCCTGACGACCACTTTTGGTCAGGCTGCCCTCGAGCTGCGTAAACATGTGATGGTTACGCATGCGCCGCCGCTCTAGAATTGCGTCTAGAGTCGGCAACGTGCGGATTTTACTGGATGCCAACTACGGAGAACCTTCGGGTGAACCCGTTTACGGTGGTTGCGAAATGTTCCGATTGACTGGACCTGCCGGCCAAAATGTGAACGCCTAGATCCCACTTGCGCTGGGACAGCCTAATGAAACTCGAGCCAATTTAGCCCCGGGTCGTTGGACATTTGAAGCCAGACTACAAAGACTAAATGCTCCTGCCGCTCTGGCGTGCAACATTCGCCCGGCCCTACCTGCGGGCATTCCGCAATTTGAAATTCCCATCGCGAGTTTTAACGGGATATTGGGGGAATCCTTTTACGGAAGAGGAACGTTTGGCGTTCCAAGTGGAAATAATCCCGTTGTAACTGCTCAAAGCAGAGTTATTACTCGTTCGAGATATTTTTGAAACATCTTTCACGCTTTCTGGAAGCGCGACCGGTAGCGCTACGCCTCAGATTGAAATTAGCGCCAACATAAAGAGAGCAATAGAAGCCTCTCTCCCTGAGCTTTCAAGCGCGTCGAAGGAAGGCGGACTCGGACTTGGCGTGAGTCTTGGGATTTCCGTGGGCGGAGACG
This sequence comes from Pedosphaera sp., assembly GCA_009695205.1. Classification (GTDB taxonomy): domain Bacteria; phylum Verrucomicrobiota; class Verrucomicrobiia; order Limisphaerales; family UBA9464; genus SIBK01. Next base: position 52,073 of record SIBK01000022.1, read on the forward strand.
TCTCAGCTGGAGGAACCGTGACCGTGCAATTTGAGTTTACGAAGATCAGCGCGTTAAGAATTACCCAGGTCGCCTCCTAGGGAAATCGGCGGTGTATCACTGCATCTCGCGGATCGTCAGCCGGGGTCAAACCTGCACTATGCACCTCTGGCATATTGGGAACGTCGAGAGGGAGTATGAGGATGGCAAGACCGCAGGGTGCGAAAGACAATGAAGTCAGACCTATCCATTTGACCAATTTGCCACAAGAGCCTTTGCGAAGGCCTGCATATGAGGGCGATCCGGAGCCTGTTTCCAGAATCGGCAAATGCCTGTCGCGGCAAATGCCTTGTGCAGCCGCGGCGTAACTGACATGAAGGGCCATTCATGAATGGACGCATTAATCCGGCTTCAAGGAAGAGGGCGCGGGGCTTTACGTTGATCGAACTGTTGGTAGTAATTGCCATTATTGCCATCCTGGCGGGAATGCTACTTCCCGCACTGACCAAGGCGAAAGCCAGGGCGAAGCAGACGTCCTGCATCAATAACATGCGGCAGCTCGGGCTGTCCACGGTGATGTATGTGGCTGACAACCGGAAATATCCGGGCTGTCTCTTCGACAACGGGGGAATTCGCTACGTCTGGCCCCTTCGCCTGTTCAGTGTGATTGGGACCAATCGAACCATCTTTTCGTGCCCCGCGGCGCGCCCGGACAGTTGGTGGAGTACTAATCTCAACAAAACGCTCGGTGCTCCGTATATGACGGGCGGAGGACGTGATCCGTGGGGTATCAGTCCCACAAGTCTTTTTTCCACGGGCTACAACGATTGGGGTGCCTTTCCGGGCGGAGGCGCCATGGGGCTCGGCGGTGCCGTCGACACGGTTTCCTGGGAAGTCGGCGAATCGGCTGTCCGGGCGCCGTCGGACATGATCATGGTGGGCGACTCGAAACCCGGTGACGGCTCGAGCTCGAAGCCCGGGTTGGGTGATTTTGATGCGAACATCGACCCGACGACATTTGAGGAGTGGCCTTCGAACCGCCATCTTAAGCGAACGGTCCTCATGTTCTGTGACGGTCATGCCGACTCGCCGAGGCGCAGTGACGTCATCGATCCGAAGAACGACAACTGGCACCGTCGCTGGAACAATGACAATTCCCTCGCCGGGACTTGGACCGTGAGCCCGGCGGAGGCCAACAAGTCGGATCCCTAGTCCGGTGATGATAAGTTTCTCGGTTTACCGGATGTGGGTGGCGAATTAGTAATGTGAACAATCGCTTGTACCGCTGGCGCTAGGAAACGTTGTGGTGAACAGTTACTCATGAGTTAACAATAAGAAACACTGACCCTATATGCCGGGCAGCTCGCCCGACGGGAGACGAAGAAATTGCTCAACGCGAAGCAGGATGCTTTGTTGAATGACACGTCATGCAAATTCGATCGTTCATACCAATCACTTTCTACTTTGCCCTGGTCGCCGCACCCCTGCCGTCTCTTGGCGCGGAGGACTACGACGTGATTGTCCGGCGCGGGCTGATCTTCGACGGCAGCGGTGGGCCGCCTTCGGTCGGAGACGTGGCGATGAGCAAGGACATGATTGCAGCGATCGGCGACTTGACAGGCAAGACTGCGCGCAGCGAAATCAACGGAAGTGGGCTGGCCGTGGCGCCGGGCTTTATCAACATGCTCAGTTGGGCAAATGAATCGCTGCTCGAGGATGGACGTTCGCAGGGCGACATCCGGCAGGGCGTGACCCTTGAAGTCATGGGTGAAGGCGAATCGATGGGGCCGCTCAACGCGAAGATGAAGAAGGAGATGATAGCGTCCCAGGCCGACATCAAATATCCGATCAAGTGGACCACGCTTGGCGAATACCTGGAGCATTTACAGAAGTGCGGCGTATCGCCGAACGTCGCGTCGTACGTCGGAGCGACCACAGTGCGGATTCACGAGATCGGTTATGCGGATCGTCCGCCAACCGCAGCCGAGTTGGAAAGGATGAGGCAACTGGTGCGGCAGGCGATGGAGGAAGGCGCGCTCGGCGTCGGGTCATCGCTTATTTACGCGCCGGCGTTTTATGCGAAGACGGATGAGTTGATCGCGCTCTGCCAGGTCGCGTCAAGTTACGGCGGCATGTACATCTCGCATCTGCGCAGCGAGGGAAATCAGTTCCTCCAGGCGCTCGATGAACTCATCACCATCGCGCGCGAAGCGAAAATCTCCACCGAGATTTATCACCTCAAAGCCGCTGGCCAGTCGAACTGGTCGAAGCTCGACGCGGCCGTTCAGAAGATCGAAGCCGCGCGGGCGGGCGGACTGCGCATCACGGCCGACATGTACACCTATCTAGCCGGCGCGACGGGACTCAACGCCTCAATGCCGCCGTGGGTGCAGGAAGGCGGCTACGCCGAATGGGCGAAGCGATTGAAAGACCCCGCCGTGCGTGAGCGCGTGAAGCGCGAAATGGTCACGCCGACGGACAAGTGGGAGAGCCTTTACCTCGCGGCCGGTTCGCCGGACAAGGTTTTGCTCATCGCCTTCAAGAATCCGAAACTCAGGGCGTTCACGGGCAAGACGCTCGCCGAAGTGGCGAAACTGCGCGGCAAATCGCCGGAGGAAACGGCGATGGACTTGGTTATCGAAGACGGCAGCCGCGTTGGCACCGTCTATTTCATGATGTCCGAGGACAACGTTCGGAAAGAGATCCGGTTGCCCTGGGTGAGTTTCGGTTCCGACGAAGGCTCGTATGCGCCGCGCGGTGTGTTTCTGAAATCAAATCCTCACCCGCGCGCCTATGGCAATGTCGCGCGACTGCTCGGTCGCTATGTGCGTGATGAAAAAATCATTCCACTCGAAGAAGCCGTTCACCGTTTGACCGCGCTGCCGGCCGAAAACCTCAAGCTCGACCGCCGCGGCGCGCTTAAGCCCGGCCACTTTGCCGACATTGTGGTGTTCGACCCCGCAAAGATTCAAGACCACGCGACGTTCGACAAGCCGCACCAATATGCGACCGGCATGGTTCACGTGTTCGTGAACGGCACGCAGGTGTTGAAAGACGGCGAGCACACGGGCGCGACACCGGGCCGCGTCGTGCGCGGACCGGGATGGAACGCGCGGACGCGAAATTCGAATCCGCCACCGTGAGGCGCAGCGCTTCGTGGCTACTGCATTCCCGATAGGCTGTGGCGCGCACGCGGTTGAAGGCACCGATTCCCATGAAGGACTTGGGCCGATCCCGATTCACACCAGAAAACCAGTTAGCCAGGCTGATCAAAAACATCCGATGCGACGCCTTCAGCCCCATGCTCCCGAGCCATCGCTTCACTGCCAGTTTGGCCGGTAGGGTGGGGTTTTAATCACCGTGAGCAAGCTTGGATCTCTGAAGCGGAAAGTGCGCGGTTGAATACCATAAGATCGTCGAAGAGGCCGGTGTAGTTGATCCCGAGTCGCAAAGTCGTCTGTTGAGGGTTCCATGCGAAAGGTTCGGATAGGGCTGGCGAGTTCCCGATGAGACTCCCATTGACGTAGAGTGCTGCTTTGCCTTGAGGCGTGCCAAGGGCTTGGTGGGTGATGGCGATGTGCGTCCATTGCTCGGCGGCGAATGGGGGCTTCTGGACAACGACAAGGCGGTTTTCAAATGCCGCATCTATATTGGGCCCAAGATTCGAGGCCTGCCAGGATTTGAGAATGCCGAAGACTCCCAGGCGAAAATGCCGGGGCTTTTCGTTTTTCGTGAAATCGACCCAAATGGCAGAATCATTGTAGGCTTGGTCGGTGAGTTGGAAGGGGTCGCAGTAATCAGGGGCGAGATCTTTGTCCGGGTCGAGGCGGAGCCAGAAGGAGATGGTCCCTGCTAGAAAGTTAACGTTCTTGGCGGCCCGGAAAAAGACCGCATTTTCGTTCTTGCCGGTGAACCGCAATGCGCCGGAGCCATGGCGGCCTGCGGCGGGGTCGAGTTTCACATTGGGAGCCGCGGCGAGGCCTGGAGTCGCGGTATCTTGCTGCTTGTAGGACGAGCAAGAGTAAAGCTGTGGGTCTCCCTTGGCTTGATGAGCGTTGGCGCCTTTGTCGAATGAGGCGTGGAAAAGCAGGCCCTCTGGCGTCTGTGCAACGGTGAAGTTGAGCAGCAGCGGTGCGAATGCGAGCAAGCTAAGCCGGATCATCCGTCAAGTACTGCCACTGCCAAAGGGCGATGTCAATCCGGCAACTCCGCCCTAAATCCGTAGATAAGGAGAATCTTATCTGTCAGACTAGAACGGCACTTCTTCGTGCTGTCAAATAGCTTACAAGCCGGCTGACTTTTCAACGAGACAAACTTAGTGAGGCAGTGAACAAAGTGCAGGTGTCACAATTTATCCCAAATCAAATTGAAACCACGGCAACATCGGGCTAATTCCGGAAGTCAATCTGCCTTAAGCCACCATGACCCATTGTTCCAACTAATGCGCTTGCCTTCATCCTTGAGAGTTCCGGTCAAACCACCTTCCCAGTCTGTTGCTATAACCGTGGCCTTATCCTTGATAACGCATCGTGATTCGTTTCCGTTTTCATTCACTAATTTCAAATTATTGCCGTTCTGCTCAATGTGGCAGCCCTTCCCGATGGGTCCACCTATTTTCCATTCTCTTTCGAGTTGCGGCAGACGGCTGCAGAATGAAATTAATACCGACAGCATTAAGTACGCCCACGTTATAGCCAGATGTTTTGAATCAAAGATTCAAAACAGCGCGACTAGATCCATGTCCGAACTATTTGTCAACAGTGGGTGATTCCTCGGAGTTCGCCAAAGGCCTTCAGGGACTCACCTTCGATCACAGCGCCGTGAAGATCTACTTCGCAGAAGATGTCACCACTTGGCCAGTCAACAAACAAAACGACGTGCTGCGTCCGGCCTGACCGCATCACCGGCGGCCACCGTGCGCCAGTCTACATCCCGTACGGTCAAAAAACTCAAATTTACTAATATTCAACGATTTGCAGAGCGATCAGAAGATTGCTCGTAGGCCGTTGCCGCAGTTAAGTCTCTTCGATGAATTGGAAACGAATGCTGGCGTACATCTTTGGTTCATTGATAGGACATCGGTTTATTGAGCTCCGCGATTAGACAAAGCGATTCTGGTTTCCAACGGAAGACACCACAGGGTTTGACGGCATGTAGTTCGGCGGCGGGCTGCAATGATCGGTTCTTCCGGTTGGACACGTCTCGGGGAATGAGTCCGCCCCGTGGCTAACCATCACGCGCCGGGGCTCCAGCAACGGTCCGTAGTCGGGGAGGGGAGTCCGCGCAATTCTCATCCCAGGAACGGTTCACGGTCCCAATTCATCTCCATTCGTTGGAAAATGTTGCTGTCCACGCATCTGATGTGCAGAGAGGGCAGGGGTGAGAGGGCTGCTGGGTATAGTGCTGCCCAAAAACTAGACCAGGGGTTTAGATGGTGAGTGAAGAGAAACCATCAGGACAACTGGAAGAGCACGATGAAACGACAACGAAAAAAGCACAGTGGGGTTTTCAAGGCCAAGGTGGCTTTGGAGGCGGTGAAAGGCGAACGAACACTC